>FR881278.1:0-2740 GCA_000434735.1 Bacteroides sp. CAG:530 | reverse complement strand
AGCAGGAATCAAGCCTTCGCGCTGTTTCTGTACATATCTTACGTTAAGAAGCCATTCGGCACAAGCACAAGTCTTACCCAAATCCAACTTAATTTTAGCTGTCTGCTGTGGAGCCACGTTCAAGTTTTCCACTCTTCCGGTACGTACCACCGTTCCATCCTTCATAACTTCCCATTCTAAAGCATAAGCAGAAAGATCGCGGAAGAAGTTTTCATTATACACATTCAGTTCGCCTGCTTTCAAGTCGGCAGCTGTAGTCCATATATTCTGATAGAAATATCCTACTTCATACATATGCGGATTAGGCACACGGTCTGGGCTAATCAATCCGTTATCGCAGAAGTTATTATCGCTTGCATCGAAACGGTTGAAGTCGCCACCATAAGCATAAATCATCTTACCGTTCTTTCCTGTCCAGCGGCATGACTGGTCTACAAAGTCCCAAATAAATCCACCCTGATACTTAGGATACTTACGAACCAAATCCCAATATTCCTTGAATCCGCCTTCAGAGTTACCCATAGCATGAGCATATTCGCACTGAATTAACGGCTTAGTCTTAGAATCGTCTTCGCAATATTTTATACAGTCCTTATAGTTGAGGTACATAGGGCAATGTATATCTGTCTTGCCTTCATATCCGCTACGCTCATACTGTACGGCACGGCTTGGGTCTTCTTTCTTAACCCAGTCATAAGCAGCCTCGAAGTTAGAACCATATCCGGCTTCGTTACCCAATGACCAGAAGATGATACTCGGGTGGTTATAATTACGCTGTACGTTTCTCTGGTTACGCTCCAAGTGAGTCTTCTTGAATGAAGGCACCTTAGCCAAAGTAGCTTCATCGTATCCCATACCGTGAGATTCCAAGTTGGCTTCTGCCACTACGTAGATACCATACTTATCGCACAAGTCATACCAGAAACTATCATCGGGATAATGACAAGTACGAACAGCGTTCAGATTGAATTTCTTCATAATCTGAATATCCTGAATCATACGTTCGCGAGATACTACATATCCACCGTCGGGGTCCATTTCGTGTCTGTCGACACCCTTGAACAATACCGGCTGTCCGTTAACAAGCAACTGAGAGTTCTTCAGTTCTATCTTACGGAAACCGACTTTCAAAGGCACTACTTCGGTAACCTTACCACCTTCTTTCAGCGTAGCTCTGAGGGTATATAAATAAGGAGTCTCGGCAGTCCACTTGGTAGGATTGTCTACACGGATAACAGATGACTGTTTACCTGCGCCTTTCACTTCGGCAGTAGCTACAGTCTTGTTAGCAGCGTCGAGCAACTCCAATGAAACGGCAGCATTTCCTTTCAACGAAAGGTTTACAGTTAAAGAACCCGATTTATATTCCGCGTCCAAATCGGGCACTACACGTATATCATCTATTCTTTTCTTATTTCGGGCATACAGATAGCAGTCGCGTGCCACGCCTGTATATCTGAAGAAATCCTGGTCTTCGAAATACGATCCGTCGCACCAGCGGAATACCTGAAACGCTATCAAGTTCTTCTGCCCCGGCTTTACGTACGGAGTAAGATCAAACTCAGCCTCCAGTTTACTGTCTTCGCTATATCCAACGAATTTACCGTTTACCCATAAATACATATTAGAGCTTACAGCGCCGAAGTGAGCAACAATGTCTTTACCGTTCCAGTCGGCAGGGATAACGAACTCGCGTCTGTAAGAACCTACATGATTCTTTTCTGTAGGTACATGCGGAGGATTATTCGTATACTGATTACGCCAAGGATATCCTACGTTCACATAGATAGGATCGCCATAACCATTCAGCTCCCATACAGCGGGAACCTTCATATCATCCCATCCTTTATCATTATATCCTACTTTCCAAAAATCGGTAGGACGCTGATCGGCATTCTTTACCCAAAAGAATTTCCAACTACCATTCATAGACATAAAGTTCTTTGAATTCTCCTTAACGTCGCTACCAGCTTTCTCCGCATTCTCGTATGCAAAGAAATGAGTATGCATGGCAGCTCTGTTTACTTCATTGATACTTTCGTCTTGCCATTCCTTAAATGTCTGTGCGTTTGCAGAAAGCAATGCGCATCCGGCTAAGCCTAAAAATACGTATTTCTTCATGGTTAAAATTAGATTTTTATATTAAGTTTCTCTCATTCATTGGTTAACTGCATCATACGGCTCAGGTATTTGCCTATGATGTCGAACTCTATATTGACAATACTGCCAACTTTAAATGTATGGAAATTTGTATGTTCGAAAGTATACGGGATAATGGCAACCTGGAAAGTATCTTCCGTAGGGTTGCAAACCGTAAGGCTTACGCCGTTTACTGTTACCGAACCCTTATCTACCGTAAAGTATCCACGGCGAGCCATGTCACGATTAAAATCATACTTAAATGTGAAGTACCAGCTACCTTCAGCATCGGCTATCTTGATACAAGTAGCAGTCTGGTCTACATGTCCCTGCACTATATGACCGTCTAAACGTCCGTTCATCATCATACTGCGTTCCACGTTCACCTTATCGCCCACTTTCAGCAGTCCGATATTAGAACGCTCTATCGTTTCTTTCATTGCCGTCACGGTATAAGTGCCATCCTGTATGCTTACCACAGTAAGACACACGCCATTATGCGCAACGCTTTGGTCTATTTTCAACTCGTCTACAAACGAACATTTCAATGTAAGGTGAAGGTTTTCTTGCTCTTTTACCACCTTTACCACTTCTGCATATT
>FR881277.1 GCA_000434735.1 Bacteroides sp. CAG:530 | reverse complement strand
AAAAGTGGTAATCTTACCACTTTTTGATAATACAGCTCCATTATGAATATAAAAAGACAGCAATATTTAGACCAGCTAATTGCGAGCCAAAGGAATGGCTTGGTAAAGATTATCACAGGTATCAGAAGGTGTGGCAAGTCATATCTTCTGTTCAAATTATTTCATGATTATCTGAACTCACAAGGAATTGCGGACGACCATATCATACAGATTGCCTTGGACGACCGCACCAACAAAGAATTACGTGATCCTGACAATCTTCTGAAATACATCAAGGAGCAGATAACAGACAAAGACTTATACTACATAATACTTGATGAAATACAAATGGTTGATGAATTTACAGATGTATTGAATAGCTTACTACATATTTCTAATGCAGATATCTATGTAACAGGCAGTAATTCCCATTTTTTATCAACAGATATTGTGACAGAATTTCGTGGAAGAGGCGATGAGATACATTTGTTTCCATTATCATTCTCTGAATATTGTGAAGGATATAATGGCTCAACAGACCAAGCCTGGAAAGATTATTATACATACGGAGGACTACCTCTCGTTTTGACGCTTGATACAGACAAAAAGAAAGAGGATTATCTGAGCAACTTGTATAAAAGCGTGTATCTCGTGGATGTATTGGAACGTCATAAGATAAAAAACATAGGCGAGTTTGATGAATTGGTTAAGATAATATCATCTTCAATCGGTTCGTCATGCAATCCGACAAAACTTGCTAACACATTCAAAAGTGTCAAGAATGTTGCCATTCATCATCAAACCATAAACAAGTATCTTGGCTTCTTGGAGGATGCCTTTCTTGTGGAAAAATCTATCAGATATAATATCAAAGGGAAGAAGTATATAAATACTTTGGCAAAATACTACTTTTCGGATCTTGGAATAAGGAATGCTCTATTAGGCTTCCGCCAGCAAGAGGAAACCCATATCATGGAGAATATCATATACAATGAGTTACGAACAAGAGGGCTTCATGTAGATGTAGGTATGGTAGAAACTAGAGAACCTGACAAAAATGGTAGACTAATAAGAAAACAGTTGGAAGTTGATTTCGTCGTAAACCAAGGTAGTCAGCGATATTACATACAGTCAGCATTTGCTATGCCAACGTTAGAGAAAGAAGCGCAAGAGTCAGCATCACTGCTACTGATAAATGATTCATTCAAGAAAATAATCATTGTGAAAGATGATATTAAGCCGAAAAGAAATGAAGAAGGGATCTTAACAATCGGTCTGAAAGACTTCTTGTTGGATAAAAACAGTTTGAATTATTAAACCGTTGGCTATGTAAATAGAACTGCGTAAAACTTTCAAATTGTCATTTCTCCAGTCCAACATCACTTTTAATATCGTTGATTTTCAAATATTTATCCGAAAGTAAAATTTGAGGTTATC
>FR881276.1:30515-44906 GCA_000434735.1 Bacteroides sp. CAG:530 | reverse complement strand
AAATTAAGTAATGCGTCAGCCCTGCGGTCGAAGTAAGACGACTTTATCAAAACTCAGCGCAACTACCCCTATACCGCTTACACCTTATTATATATATAACACAGACTACACACCGCCAACCCACAAAAGCCAATGCAACAGAAATAGGCGCAAGGCAAGATAAAAGCTAAGCGCATGAACCAAATTTAACCCCAAGCCATGCTACGCCATCTTATTTTTTAGTTTAAATTTGCAAAGACTTTCGGGCTTTACGCCTCATCATGCAAAGAAGGCAGGCCGGAAACATCAAACTATTCATTTACACATTAACAACTAAAAAAAGAAAAACGATTATGATGCATAATTGGTTCGAATGCAAAATCCGCTACGAGAAAGTGATGGAAAACGGCATGAACAAAAAAGTAACTGAACCTTATTTGGTAGACGCTCTGAGCTTTACAGAAGCCGAGTCTCGTATCATCGAGGAAATCACACCGTACATCAGCGGAGAATTTACCGTATCCGACATTAAGCGTGCTAACTATAGCGAACTGTTCAGCTGCGAAGAAGACGCTGCCGACCGCTGGTTCAAATGCAAACTCTACTTCATTACAGTAGACGAAAAGAGCGGAGCCGAAAAGAAAACCGCTACCAACGTATTGGTACAAGCAGCCGACCTGCGCGACTCTATCAAGAAACTGGACGAAGGTATGAAGGGCACCATGTCCGACTATGTAATAGCATCGGTAGCCGAAACTGCCATAATGGACGTATACCCATACTCGGCAGAACCGAACGTAAAACCGGAATTTCCTGACGCCGACAAAAGATAACAAAATATAAAAGACTATGGACATCCAAGCTAACTTAAAGGAAGTGCTCGACCAATTGCCTGAAGGTGTAAGGCTGGTAGCCGTATCAAAATTTCATCCCAACGAGGCAATAGAAGAAGCTTATAAGGTCGGGCAGCGGATTTTCGGAGAAAGCCGCGAACAAGAGCTGTCAACTAAGTACGAAACTCTGCCTAAAGATATAGAATGGCATTTTATAGGACATCTGCAGACTAATAAAGTGAAATACATCGCTCCATACATAGCCATGATTCACGCTGTAGATTCTTATAAACTGCTGGCAGAGATAGACAAGCAAGCCGCAAAATATAACCGCGTGATACCTTGTCTGCTGGAAATACATATAGCGCAAGAAGAAAGTAAATACGGATTTACATTCGACACCTGCCGACAGATGCTTGAAGAAGGCGGATGGAAACAACTTAAGCATGTGTGCATAGCCGGAGTTATGGGCATGGGTACCAATACCGACGACGAAAAGGAAGTGGAAAAAGAATTCCGCTCGCTGGCATATTTCTTCAAAAGCCTGAAGCAGGATTACTTTTCACAGACCGATTCTTTTAAAGAAATATCAATGGGCATGTCGCACGATTATCAGATAGCGATAAAGTGCGGAACCACACTGGTGCGTGTAGGAAGCAAGATATTCGGTGAAAGAATATACTAATTTTATCACCCTATATTTCAGAATTTAACACAATCCGTTGGCTGTATAAGAAATATGCCGTATATTTGCACATTACCTCATTATTTGTGCATTTAAAATAATTGATATGGATAAAAGTTTTATTGCTTTTATAGAAGAAAGCATCAAAAAACATTGGGACCTCGACGCACTGACCGACTATAAGGGCGCAACTTTACAATATAAAGACTTAGCCCGAAAGATAGAAAAAATGCATATTCTGCTTGAAGAAAGCGGAGTTAAGCCGGGCGACAAAGTAGCCATTTGCGGACGTAACTGTTCGCATTGGGGAGTGGCTTTTTTAGCCATACTTACTTATGGAGCCGTAGCTGTACCTATCTTGCACGAGTTTAAAGCTGACAACGTACATCACATCGTAAATCACTCTGACGCACGCTTGCTCTTCGTAGGCGACGTGGCATGGGAAGCACTGAACGAGGCAGAAATGCCTAACTTGGAAGGTGTTATCCTTCTTACAGACTTTACTCTGTTGGTGTGCCGCAGCGAAAAGTTGGAATACGCTCGCGAACACTTGAACGAAATGTTCGGAAAGAAATATCCGCGCAACTTCCGTCGCGAACATGTTTCTTATCGCCGCGATAATCCTGAAGAACTGGCTGTTATCAACTATACATCTGGTACTACCAGCTTCTCTAAAGGTGTTATGTTGGCATACCGTACCTTGTGGTCTAACACTCAGTTCGCATTCGAAGTATTGACGCTGAAACCGGGCGATAAGGTAGTATCAATGTTGCCTATGGCACACATGTACGGCTTGGCATTCGAGTTCATTTACGAAATGTGCTGCGGTTGCCACATCTACTTCCTTACACGTATACCTAGTCCGAAGATTATCTTCCAGGCATTCGCCGATGTGAAACCCAAAATCGTCATCGCCGTACCTCTTATCATAGAAAAGATTATCAAGAAAAACGTACTTCCTAAACTGGAAACACTGAAGATGAGATTCTTGATGAGACTTCCGGTTATCAACGACAAGATAAAAGCTACCGTACGCGACCATATGATTCAGGGCTTTGGAGGCAACTTCTACGAAGTAATTGTAGGTGGTGCAGCTTTCAACCAGGAAGTAGAGAAACTTTTGAAGAGCATCGACTTCCCATATACTGTAGGATACGGTATGACAGAATGCGGTCCGATTATCTGTTACGAAGATTATCATAAGTTCGTTCCAGGATCTTGCGGCAAGGCAGCTCCACGCATGGAAGTTAGAATAGACAGCGAAGACCCACAACGCATTGTAGGCGAAATCATCACCCGTGGTGACAACGTTATGCTGGGTTATTATAAGAACGAAGAAGCTACAGCACAAGCTATCGATAAAGAGGGGTGGCTGCACACAGGCGACCTCGGTATCATGGATGCGGAAGGAAACGTATTTATCAAGGGACGTAGTAAGAATATGCTTCTCGGCCCGTCGGGACAGAACATCTATCCTGAGGAAATAGAAGATCAGCTTAACAACCTCCCATTGGTATGCGAGTCTATCGTTATCCAGCAAAAAGATAACCGCTTGGCAGCTTTGGTATATCCTGATTTCGACGATGCTTACGCTCACGGACTGAATGACGCAGACATCGAAAGAATAATGGAAGAAAACAGAGTGAACCTGAATGCCGCACTTCCTGCTTATTCGCAGATTGCACGCATCAAGATTTATCCTGAAGAATTTGAAAAAACTCCGAAGAAGAGCATCAAGCGTTTCTTGTATCAGGATGTAAACTAATTAAAGCCTTTGGGCTTAATAATATAAATTCACATGAAAAGAGTTTATAGTACACTAAAATTGTTCCTGCTCAGCACTAGCCTGCTGGCAGGAACAATTTTGGCTTTTGGGCAACAGCCTAAGAAAAAGAGCATAAAGAAGAGAGCTAATATTGGTATCAATATAACAAACAAGCACAAGCAGCCAGAAACTACTTACGCCAACTTTGGTTTGCTGAGTAATTACGCCAACATGGAGGGCGTGGGGCTTAATCTTGTTTCTAGTGTGGTACATCACAATTCGTATGGTGTGCAGGTAGCCGGTGTCATCAACATGACCGGAGAGAACGCCGCAGGTCTGCAATTATCCAGCGTTTCTAATGTATTCGGAAAGAAAGCTTCGGGCGTTATAATTACCGGATTGCTGAATGTTAGCGGTACAAGCACAAACGGATTCACTGCCGCCGGACTTGGCAATATATCAGGCACCAACACTAACGGATTAGCCGTGGGCGGATTAATAAACATCTGCGGACGAAACGCTTCGGGCATGCAGATTTCAGGATTGGCCAATATCACGCAATACCAAAGAGGTATGGCCATAAGCGGATTATCGAACGTAACCGCACAAAACATGCAAGGTATGCAGTTATCGGCTTTGCTGAACATTGCGGGACGCTCGAATAAAGGTGTGCAGATAGCCGGTGTAGGAAATGTAACCGTAACCAACAGAGGCTTACAGCTGGGACTTCTAAATTTTGAAGACAGAGGAAACGGAGTACAAGCCGGAGCGGTAAACGTGGCACTGAAAGGCGAAGGAGTACAACTTGGTATAGTGAACTTCTGCGATAGCATACACCACCCGCTGCAGATAGGTATTGTAAATCTGAATCCTGAAACACGCATACAGATGGTAATGTCAGGCGGAAACCTAAACAAAGCCAATGCTGGTATTCGTTTTAAAAACCAAAGAACATACACTGAAATAGGTGCCGGAGGATGGTTCTCGGGACTAGACAAATTCTCCGTAAGCGGATATTATAGAGCTGGTGTATTCATCCCGCTGTCTTCCAGATGGGAAATAAGCGGTGACGCGGCGTTCTATCATATAGAAACTCTAAAGAATAAAGACAACGGATGCGAAAAACGCATGTATGCAGTACAGCCTCGACTGAATCTTTCATACCAAATCTCGGATAAAGTAGGCATTTACGCCGCAGGAGGATACAGCTGGACTAAATACTACAACCATAGCGGTGTGCAGAATCATAAGCCGACATTCGAAATTGGCTTGACTCTTTTCTAAGAATACACGCATACATATAGACATAAAGAGAGAGCCTCGCATTAGGATTTCCAATGCGAGGCTCTCTTTATATTGTATACAATTCCGGATTACTGATTTCCGGAACGTACTCTACTCAAAGTCTCAGGAGTCATCTGCAATAATGAAGCGATATAAAGCAACGGGGCACGTTTCAATATCTCCGGATGCGAACGCAACAAACGCATGTAGCGCTCGTGCGCCGGCTCAAACCGGATTATGTCGGCCTTTATCTGCGAATCGATAAGCGACATTTCAAAGAAACGACGATACAGAACACCGATATCCGCATGTTCCAACGATAGACGCTCCAATTCCTTCTTAGGGAATTCCCACAAAATCGTAGGCTCTAACGTCTCTATCAGCAAAGTTGTAGGTTTCTCTTCAATATAGCTCTGCAAACAAACTACCGTTCCCCACTCGTAAGCTATATGCTCCGTCAGTTCCTTGTCATATTTGAAATAATACTGACGCAACATCCCCTTTTCTATCACCCGCAGGCAATCGCACACTTCGCCCTCGTTGAGCACGCATTCTCCCTTCTTGTACTTCTTAGGTACCAAGACATCGGCCAAAGCATGAATGCTATCTCTCGATAAACTCACCTGAGCGTTTGACATCACCATTTTTACAATCTCAACACTCGTCATCATATTATTTTATGTATTATCGTCAATCCTCTTTTAGAAAACTTACGTTTAGAGAATCATTTTATTTCACCTTAATACGGTCGAATCCTTCACCAAACACACCAATTACGGCACTTTGTGAAACGAACGCATTAGGATCGATTTCCTTTATCAAACGGAAGATAGTATTCGACTCGCGACGTTTAGCCAAAACGAACATCATCTTTACATTATTATGAGTATAGCAACCTACTCCATCAATGAAAGTAACGCCACGATGCAAGTCTTTATTGATACGCTTACCTATTTCTTCATACTGACTAGAGATAATGAAGAACTGCACAGACTGACGAGAGCTGTTAACCACCCAATCTACCATGAAGCTCGACACGAACAATACTACATATCCGTAAACCACCTTTTCCCAGTCATGAAGCACCAAGTAACTAGAGCTAATGATGATAAGGTCGGTTATCAGCAGCACTCTACCTAATGATATATCACGGTATTTATGAACGATAGCGGCAATGATATCCGTACCTCCGGTACTACCGTTGGCCGAGAAAGCCAACCCTATACCGCCACCACAGAACGAAGCACCGATTACACATGCCATAAACGGCTCATGCACCAAGTTGCCTTTCACCAAAGACTGAATAACCCCCAAAAATACTGTAAGCGCAATAACCGAACAGATGGTCTTAACACAGAACCTCAGTCCTAAAATCTTTAATGCCAACAATAGCAATGCCGCATTTACAATTAAGTAGGTATATTGTATAGGAAATCCTGTTCCCCAATACACGATAGACGCGATACCCGGAACCGCACCCAAAGGCAATTGATTAGGAACCAAGAAAACTGTCCACCCTATACCATACATAAGCATTCCTATCATAATAATAAGGTAATCTTTTACCTCCAACCAAGCCTTCTTTTTCGGGCTTAATGCTTTCGTAGTATTTTCCATTTTTTCTTTTTTAAATATTCTCTCAGTTTAAATTTTCACGCTGCAAAATTATAGAAAAATTCTCAGCCAATATCTGAGGGGAATAAAATATTTTTTCATAACCATACAAACGGTCATTATTGTCTTCCAATTACCCTTACACACAATCAGATGACATTTTACACGCAACTCCACATCCGGCAGAGAATACACATGTATTCATGCAGAACGATACACTGTTTTAATATAAGACCATACAAGTAATACGCAGGCGATGCTACAGCATAAAACTTCAATAAAAAAAGATAAATTCTTTTGTATATCTCGGGTTTACACTATCTTTGAACCATAATCGGTAACGTTTACCGGGAATTAAAATTCAGCAATACATAAAAATGAGTAAAGTTTTAATTATTGGGGCAGGCGGCGTAGGTACCGTCGTTGCACACAAAGTGGCTCAGCATCCTGAAGTTTTCACTGACATCATGATTGCTAGCCGTACACAGTCTAAATGTGACGCGATTGTAAAAGCAATCGGTAACCCTAACATCAAAACCGCTAAAGTTGACGCAGACAATGTGGACGAACTTGTAGCTTTATTCAATAGTTTTAAGCCCGAAATCGTTATTAACGTAGCTCTCCCCTATCAAGACCTTACTATAATGGAGGCTTGCTTGAAAGCAGGAGTCAACTATCTGGATACTGCTAACTACGAGCCGAAAGACGAGGCTCATTTCGAATACAGCTGGCAGTGGGCATATAAGAAACGCTTCGAAGAAGCCGGACTTACCGCTATCTTGGGTTGCGGATTCGACCCGGGAGTAAGTGGCGTGTACACAGCTTATGCAGCTAAGCATTATTTCGACGAAATGCATTACCTTGATATCGTAGACTGCAACGCCGGAAATCATCACAAGGCTTTCGCTACTAACTTCAACCCGGAAATCAATATCCGCGAAATCACTCAGAACGGACGCTATTACGAAGATGGCAAATGGGTAACTACTGGTCCGCTTGAAATTCATAAAGACTTGACTTATCCTAACATCGGCCCGCGCGACTCATACTTGTTGTATCACGAAGAGTTGGAGTCTTTGGTTAAGAACTATCCTACCATCAAGCGTGCACGCTTCTGGATGACATTCGGTCAGGCTTATCTTACCCACTTGCAGGTTATCCAAGATATAGGTATGGCAAGCATAGAGCCTATCAACTACAACGGTATGGAAATTGTTCCGCTGCAGTTCCTTAAAGCTGTGCTTCCTAACCCACAGGATTTGGGCGAAAACTACGAAGGCGAAACTTCTATCGGTTGCCGTATCCGTGGTATCAAAGACGGTAAGGAGCATACATATTATGTATATAATAACTGTTCTCACCAAGCTGCCTACAAAGAAACAGGTATGCAGGGCGTAAGTTACACTACAGGTGTACCGGCTATGATTGGTGCCATGATGTTCCTGAAAGGTTTGTGGAAACGTCCGGGAGTATGGAACGTAGAAGAGTTCGACCCAGATCCATTCATGGAAGAATTGAACAAGTGCGGACTTCCGTGGCATGAGGTATTCGACGGAGACCTGGAACTTTAATAATAAAAACACAATCAAGAATGGCAAAGAAAGACGAATTAGAATTTGAAGGCGGCGTAGAAGGAACAGCTAAAGTCAACAATGGCGAAAAGCTGAAAGCCTTGCAGGCCGCTATGGACAAGATAGAAAAGACTTTCGGTAAAGGATCTATCATGAAGATGGGCGACGACCATGTTCAGGAAGTAGAGGTAATCCCTACCGGATCTATCGCACTTAACGCCGCTCTTGGCGTAGGAGGTTATCCTAAAGGCCGTATCATAGAAATCTACGGTCCGGAATCTTCTGGTAAAACCACATTGGCTATCCACGCTATCGCCGAAGCACAGAAGGCAGGTGGTATAGCTGCTTTTATCGATGCGGAACATGCTTTCGACCGCTTCTATGCTGCCAAGCTGGGAGTTGACATTGATAACTTGTGGATTTCACAGCCCGACAACGGAGAACAGGCTCTTGAAATAGCCGAGCAGTTAATCCGTTCATCGGCTATCGATATTATCGTTATCGACTCTGTAGCAGCTCTTACTCCGAAGGCTGAAATAGAAGGCGATATGGGTGATAACAAAGTAGGATTGCAAGCACGTTTGATGTCGCAAGCATTGCGTAAGATGACATCGGCTATCAGCAAGACCAACACTACTTGTATCTTTATCAACCAGTTGCGCGAGAAGATTGGCGTAATGTTCGGCAACCCTGAAACAACTACCGGTGGTAATGCGCTGAAGTTCTACGCTTCTGTTCGCCTCGATATCCGCAAGGGTCAGCCTATAAAGGACGGCGAAGAAGTAATTGGTAACCAGACTCGCGTAAAGGTAGTGAAGAACAAGGTAGCTCCTCCTTTCCGCAGAGCCGAATTCGATATTATGTTTGGCGAAGGTATTTCGCGTAGCGGTGAAATCGTAGACTTAGGTGCAGAATTGGGCATCATAAAGAAAAGCGGTTCATGGTATAGCTACAACGATACTAAGTTAGGACAAGGACGCGACGCTGCAAAGCAATGCATCCAGGATAACCCCGAATTGGCAGAAGAGCTGGAAGGCTTGGTATTCGATGCGCTGAAAGACAAAGAATAATCTTAAAGCTCATAATCGTGTAGGAGGCAAACACTAATCACAAGTGTTTGTCTCCTATTTTTTGTTTACCTTTCTAAACAGGGAAGACGCATTAAGAAGCGATTTCTTCCGGTTCATTATTATCAAGTGAAGTTATAAAATTTCAAAAAGTAAATAACTGCATTCCTAACTGAAAGAAAGCACGGTTTGCCTGCGGATTCCACATAATATAAGCATGCACAGGCATTTCATGTTCTAACAAAACAAAATTATATGTCGCTTTCAATGAAACATGAACTATGCCATCGGTAGTTCCATAAAAGTTTTCCTTGCTATCTTTTTTATTCAATGCAAAAGCTCCACCAATACCAGCATCAACTTTCCATCTATCCTTTACCCAAACTGGATATTCCGCATAGCAGAAGGTAGAATACTTATTGGCAGTGTTATCAGCATTACGGTCGCGCCCAAAAATGACTGTAGACCAACTTAAAGATAAAGGTAACCTATTTCCGAAACAATATCCTACGCTTGCATCAAGAAAACGCCCGGTACTATGTGCTCTATAGTTAAAGAACTCCTTATTATTATATGATGCTCCTATTGAAAAATTATATGTATCCCAAAAAGCCAAAGAAAAACCCTTGTATTGAAATGACAGATGATTATTGAATTCCTTATACGAGCCTTGAGTATTGGTGCCTCCCCAGAATCCTAAATTGACCAATCCGCCTAACAACGTGTAATTAACATCGCCGGTAAAAACCATACCATCGGTCACTTCAATGCCACGCCAAAGATGATTTGTAGCCAACTTAACATCCATATGAACTTGAGCAGCAGAATTAATGCTCACCAACAAGAACAACAAGCCTAAAATACGCTTCATACTCAATTCCTTTTCAATGATGTGCCTGCAATGTACAGACACATCATTTTATTACTTAATACTCATTAAAACTTCACTACAGATTTCACGATGTTCGCCTTGTCTTGAACACTCTTATCCATGGCATTCTGAATATCATCGAAATCAAACACATTGGTAACGATGCCTTTAAGATTAACCTTACCCGAAGCAACAGCTTCGATGGCCATAGGATAAATATGACGGTAGCGGAACACAGTTTTAAATGTAAGCTCCTTATCGAGAGCCAGACTTAGCGGCAATGTCATTTCGCCACTCTTAGAATATCCCACCAGCACAATGGTAGCGCCTTTTTTAGTGACATGGATAGCCTGGCGAGTCGTGATTTCCATACCTGCGGTTTCAATAACCAAATCAACTCCCTTGCCGTCGGTAATCTTACTGATTTCCTCTAGCACATCCTTTTCTTTCGAGTTGATAACACCTGTAGCGCCTAACTCCAAAGCCTTATCCAGACGTTTCTGCATAATATCTACAACATACACCTTAGATACGCCTTCTGCCTTTAGCGCCATCATGCTTACCAAGCCAATGCAACCAGCGCCAAATACTACCGCTGTCTGTCCGGCATGTGCGCCTCCTTGATTAGCAGCATGAAAACCTACAGCCAAAGGTTCTATCAAAGCACCTTCCATGGTGTCTACATTATCGGGCAACTTAAAACACAAATCGGCTTCGTGTGCTACGTATTCCTGGAAAACGCCATCTACAGGAGGAGTGGCAAAAAATACCACATCAGGACAAAGGTTATATTTTCCTTCGCGACAATATTCGCAGTGTCCGCATGTTTTGCCCGGCTCTAGCGCTACACGGTCGCCTACTTTAAGATGTGTAACGGCTTTACCCACTTCTACTACCGTACCACCAGGCTCATGTCCTAAAACAAAAGGAGGTTTCACTACATAATCGCCTATACGACCAGTTTCGTAATAATGCATATCCGAGCCACAGATTCCTACATACTCTAATTTAACTAACACTTCATTGTCTTTAGGCTGAGGAATTTCGCGTTCTGTATAACCCATTTCACCAATGCCGTTCATAACGGCTACTTTCATTGTACCTTTCATACTACATTAATATTTTAAAATTTTAAACAAATCATTATTTTTCCAGACCGATATTTACATATGCAACTGCTTAATATAATCTACTAATTTCTCATACGTAGGCATCGCTCTGATTGCCCCTCTACGTGTGGTTTCTAATGATGCGGCCGCGTTTGAAAAGATCAGCATCTGTTTCAACTGAACCTCTGTAAGGTCTATTCCGTTATCCAGAATATACGCTAAACAACATCCCATAAAAGTATCTCCCGCACCTGTTGTATCTACAGTCTTGTCTGTAAGGAAAGCCTTCTGTTCAACCTTCTTGTCATCTAAGAAAGCTATACTTCCATCCTCGCCCAATGTCACTAAAATTAGGCGAATGGCGAATTTCTCTTTCAAGACCCTAACTCCAAGTTCTACAGTTGGCTGCTGAGTAATAAATAGTAATTCAGACTTCTCCACCTTCAATATATCGCACACCGAACAGCCATAGAGCATCCACTTACGAGCTTCTTCTTCATTCTCCCACAGAGCAGGTCTATAATTGGGGTCGAACGAAATTAAACGATGGTTAGACTTAGCAGCACGAATGGCTTTTCGAGTAGCTTTTCTGCACTTCTTATGCGTAAACGAAAGTGAACCAAAATGAAAGACACGAGTACGCGACAAGATATCAGAATCAAAATCATCTTCCTCTAAATTCATATCGGCCGTTTGGTTACGATAGAACAGATACTGATGAGGATCTGTGTCCGCATCGTTAAGAAATGCCAGAGTAGTATTACGCTTATTATCTTTAGAAAGACCTTCGGTAGATATTCCCAACTTAAGCACACGCTGCATCAATACATCGCCAAGAAAATCATTTCCTATTCTACCTATAAAGGCTGTACGCTTATGCAGATTACTCAACATGGCCAATACATTACATGGGGCACCTCCGGGATTTGATTCGTACACTACGCTGTCAAAGTCGTTAGAACGCTGAGCATTAAAGTCAACAAGTAGTTCTCCTAAAGCTACCACATCATACTGACGCTGATGTTTTTTATGCTTCAGAATACGATACTTTATAATTCCTAAGATTCTATTATATACACGCTTATCTAATTTATAAAAGAACAGAGCAAGAGATGTAACCACCCACAAAGCACCCGGAATAGTACTGAACGAATGGCGCATAATGGCAATTACCTCTGCATTCTGATCGGCATTAGCCACGTAACCGGCCACTCCTAATGTAAGTGCTAACAGCGAAGTACCCAGCGCCATACCTATCTTATTGCCCAACGATATAAATGCATATTGAAAACCATCGTTACGAATTCCGGTACGCCACTCTCCGTATTCTACACAGTCGGGGATAATGGCATAGATAGCAGTATTAAAGCCCGAAAAGAAGAACTGAGAAAGTGCAGCGAAAATGTAAAATGGAACTGGCGACGATACAGGACTATAAAAATAAAGAACCATCATGGTAACTCCTGTTCCAAAAGCAAAGACAGAAGCAGACCAACCTTTATTCGATGTCCACTGAAAGACCTTAGGAAAACAAGCCGCCCCTATAATAGAAGGTATGATAATAGCCATAGAATAATAAGAGAACAATACCATATCCTTTTCTACATAGGTAAAATAGTAGAGCAAATCGGCATTTCTACCATATAAAATGAAACCGAAAAGTATCTGACCCAACAAAGCCAACAAGTATGGTTTGTTCTTTACCACAGCCTTCAGCTGTACTTTCAACGGAATTCTCTGCGTTACCGGCACTTCTACCACCTCTTTAGTCTTGGCAAAACAGAACAAATGACAAGCGGCAAAAATAGCGCCATATAAAATAGCAATCAGCAAATAACCTTGCTTAGGGCTACCGTTGCCCAGCCATTCTATTAAAGGAATAGTAATGATATTGATAATGCCAATAGCTATCATGGCACTAACAGAACGAGAAGTGTTAATCTGAGCACGCTCGGTCATATTTTGTGTCATTGCTCCACACAGAGTTCCGTAAGGTATATTTACGCAAGTATAACCCAACACCAATATACAGTAGGTTATCGTCATGTAGATAATCTTATTGGTCTGACTCCAATCTGGATGTGCCCAGAATGTAAGCACTAAAACCAATGCAGTAAGCGGTGCTGCCACCAAGAGCCAAGGACGATAGCGCCCCCATCGGGTATGAGTTTTGTCACTGAGTCCACCTATTACCGGGTCATTTATTGCATCCCAAAAACGAGAGAGCAGCATTAAAGTAGCTACAGCACTCATGCCGATTCCAAAAACATCGGTGTAAAAAATCATCAGGAAATTACCTACAAACATCCAACTGAAATTACAGCCTACATCTCCCATACCATAAGCCAACTTACTTATGAAAGGAACTTTTGATTGATTTGATTCGCTTTTCATGTGTATTAAGACAATTGTTTTTTATGTTTTCTGTGACAAATGTATCGGCTGAATATCAAGAAAAAAACAAGATTTTAAGATTAGTTTTTCGCAACCGTTCCCGCAACCGTTCCCAATATCCGCAACCGTTCCCAATATTTCAGAGAAATATGTATATTTGCACCAATTAAAGATTGCATACTATGAAATACGTAACAATCATAGACATAGCAGAAGCCTTGAACATTTCTAAGTCTACAGTTTCAAGAGCTTTACGCGGAGATAATCAGAATGTAGGCAAAGAAACCAGAGACAAGATTATTGCCATGGCCGAGAAGTTGGGCTACAGCCGAAATGAACTGGCGGTAAATCTTCGCAAACAGAGCACTCGTACCATAGGCATTGTGGTTCCCGAAATGTTGACTCCGTTTTATATGAATTTCATCACCTATGCACAGCAGGAGCTAAACAAGAAAGGATATAGGGTAACGCTGGCTCAATCGCATGAAAACCCTAAAGCGGAACTTGCCAATCTACAGATGTTCGAAGATTACAGAGTAGAAGGAATACTAATCAGCGTATGCCACACCGAAGAAAACATAAATACATATAAAAGACTTATCCAGAAAGGAATTCCAATGGTTTTCTTTGACAGAACGATTTCTGCATTACCTGTTTCAAGAGTAAAGATTGACGATTATATAAAAGCTTTCTTTTTAGTGGAGAATCTTATCAGGAATGGAAGAAAAAAAATCATTCACCTTGCAGGACCTTCGTATATACAGAATGCTTTAGAAAGAAAAAAAGGGTATATAGATGCATTAGAAAAATTCCACATACCATATCAGGCAGAATATGTAATTGATGCCGGTGTAGATTTTGATGGAGGAGAAAAAGCAATAGATGTTTTACTGAAAAAAGGAATAGAGTTTGATGCTGTATTCAGTTTTACAGAAATGTCTGCTTTAGGTGCGAAGAGTAATTTACAAAAGCACAATATTAAAATACCAGAGCAAGTAGCTATGGCATGCATAGCAGGCACCGATTTATGTACACTGGTACACCCTTCTATTACTGCAGTAGAGCAACCTGTTAAACTTATGGCAGAAGAAGCCAGCAATCTGATTGTGCAGAAAATTGAGCATCCTGAGATAGCAGATAAGACTATCGTTTTAGAAGCAAAAACGGTTTATAGAGAATCAACAGGAATAGAAATCGAGTAAGAGATACATGCGGTTCA
>FR881276.1:0-30487 GCA_000434735.1 Bacteroides sp. CAG:530 | reverse complement strand
TCAGCATACGGCAATTTAGTGCTTTCCCATCTCACGATGAACACCTTTATACAGCATCTTTTTATTTCTGAGCAACGGCCCTTATCAACATGAATAAGTCTGGAATGGAGTGAAAAAAACATTGCGATGTGCAGAGGAAAAGAATGCAATGTGCAGCACTGCAATATGCGAATGGACAAGTGAAAGAATGCGATGTGCTGATTGACGCATCGTATTCTTTTTCGTAGATGTTATACAGTGAAATTCTATTTAATAATTGATTGGAGACTTCTTTTGTTGGGAAACACATTCTTACAAATAAAAAAGCTTACATTTGCACATATATACAATTATAAGGGAAATATCATGAAGAAGGCATTATTCAGAAACATTTGGGTTGCTGTAGTGGCGGCAGTGGGATTAGCCTCGTGCAGCGAATCCAATGAAGCGACGGGCGAAAAAGAGGTATTCGTACCTACAGTTCATATTGTTAAAGGAAAAGTGGAAAAAGGTCCGCTAGTGCGTGGCTCTCAAATAGATATGCGAACACTGGACCAATATATGGTGCCCACCGGAAACTCTTATACCGCAACGATAGAAAACAATACGGGTGATTTTAATTTTGGCTCACTTAAAGTAAATACTCCTTATGCTAAACTTACAGCCGACGGATATTTCTTCAATGAAGTGGACGGAAAGCTATCTACCGGTACTATAAAATTGGATGCTATTGTTGACCTGTCGGACAATTCTACCGTTAATGTAAATGTTTTGACGCATCTTAAAAGTAAGCGTATCAATCATCTCATAGCTAATGAGGGTAAGACTTTTAAAGAAGCTAACGAGCAGGCACAGCGTGAACTGCTTGCTCAATTCGGTTTGCAAGGATATGCCACAAAAGACGCAAGCAAGTTCTCTATAACTTCGGGCGACGATGCTGCCGGGGCATTGATTGCCGTATCGTCATTGATTCTTTCAGATCGTTCGGAAGCGGAGATAGTGGAATATCTTTCTTTGCTGAGCAATGAATTCAGCACCACAGGTACTTTCTCGGATACCACAAAGAAAAAGCTTAAGTCTACACGCAACTATTTGAACGGAAGGCTTGACAAAATAGCGACAAATATAAAAGAACGCTACAAAGAGTTAGGATACGAAGTTGGCGTAAAGGACTTGGCAAGCTTCTTTGACTGGGATAATGACGGAATAGCCGGAAATGAGTTGGATGAATCATCGACAGTGCAACTCAGCCAAAATCAGATAAGCGTACCAGCGGAAGGTGGTGACTTTACGGTAAAAATTGAATCGAAAAAACCATATTTCTTGGACCCCCCTTCGGAAATAAAAGGGTCGGATACAGGATTAGATCAATACCCTTCAGAATCTGTTTCACCGGAACATTTTTTTAGCAACTTCTATGAAGAAGGTGCTAATACAAGCGTTCCGGAAAGCGAGAAGGTAACAAGTATAGAAAATAATGTGATAAAGATTCATGTAGGTGCTACATTGTCTCGCAAACCTGAATCTTGGTCGATTAAAATCTATAATGCCAGAGGTGTAATTGCAGCGGAAATTGCCATGACGCAAAGTGGCAACCAAAACATAAAGATAAATACGCCAAAACTGGGTTCTGATGGTATTAAGGTTGTGAATGGCATTTTGGGGTACATGAGAGATGCGGTAAAAACTGAACGATATTTGGAAGGAAAGTATGCGCAAAACCCTCATAAACCATTTTCTTCGAATGATAATAGTATAGCAAACTGTTGGAACTATTATTATAAATCAATCTCTCAACTTGTAGAGATAAAAAAATACGATAAAAATGAATTAGATTGCTATCAGCCATTTTTGAATACTTACATTGCTCTTAATTATTATATGCTTTCATCGCACTGGGGTAAATTGCCTTTCTTTACAGAGCAATTAGCAAGCGTTGTTGACAGGCCAGCTCCTATGAGTGAAGGTGATATTCTTGCTGCCTTATCTAACCTTTTAGAAGAAGCGATACCATGCCTTGAGGAGAAAAAGAATGACGCGTTTACTGATGCAAACAGTGCGCTCTTCGTGTCGAAAGATGTGGCAAGAGTTTTGTTGGCGTATGTTCGCTGTAACCAGAAGAAATTCGATTCGGCATTGCCTCTTTTGGAGAAAGTTATCGATAATGGTTACTACAGTCTTATTCAATCGGCACCTGTGAATTACAAGAATGATTCCGAATGTATTCTTGGATTTAAAATGGATACTAGAGCTGGTAGCAATGAGAATGAGCTATGTTATCCGTGCCTTGATTATAAGGATGTAATTTTGACCGCTGCAGAATGCTTGTATCATACAGGAAATACAACGAAGGCTAAAGAGTACATCCAGATGGTATGTAAAACCAAGAGTCTTTCTGTAAATGATTCTGATATTCTAAAAGCAATAGCTACATTGCGATATAAGCTTCAAACTCCGAACTATCTAACTTTCATCAGAAGAAATGGTTTGGGACAATCGTATATGGGACTCTTAATGCCAATGAAACTTATCAGTTGCTTTGGCCGATTCCACAATGGGAGATGGACATGAATCCTACTATAACGCAAAATCCCGGATATTAGTGATCAAGATAATAACTGAAATACTATTGTTTAACTACTTTCAGTGTCCTGTCATTTATAATTCATAAATCAAAAAAAATAAAGCCAATCCATTCATGATGAGAATTGTGAATGGATTGGCTTTTTCTTTATATCAGGCTTGTTCTTCCAGCTTACTCTTTATTCTGTTCAGAAGGTGGATGCATCCTTGCATCTTAGGGTTCTTAAAACAGAGTCGGGCCTGCCCAGTAAGACTGATTATTGTTTCTTTCAAATCGGGCGTATAGGTAGCGTCGTCTATTTGCATGGTCTTAGGCAGCTTTTGCTCGGTAAACCATTTCAAAAAGATTTCCAACTCTTCTTCTGTATATAATCCTTTCTTTTCCATAATCTTATCTTTTTTGTAGTGTATTAGAACGGATAGCCCACCGCAAAGTGGAAGGCGAAATCGCGCTTAAAATTAGGTGATGTTATAGGGAATTTATCGCGTCCTTTGTACATCGGGTTGACGGCTTTCATACCTGCATCGAAACGAAGTATCAGAAAGTCGAGGTCGAAACGTATACCTAATCCGTATGATACGGCTAATTCCTTGTAGAAATTGACGAAGTTAAAGTTGCCTTCTGACGAGAGTCCTTTTCCCGGAAGGTTCCAGATGTTTCCGGCATCAATAAACGCCGCTCCGTTCAGTTTCCAGAACAAGAAGGTACGATACTCCAGATTCAAGTCGAGCTTGATGTTTCCGGTATTCATGATATAATCGGCAGAGTTTCCTAAACCTCCGAAACTTCCAGGACCCAAGGAACGTACTTTCCATCCGCGCACGCTATTGGCACCGCCCGAAAAGTATTGTTTTTCGAAAGGCAGGTTCTTGGAGTTGCCGTATGGCACAGCTATGCCAAGACCTGTATGGAAAACAAACGAGTTGCGATCGTCTATCACGAAGTTTTTGGCGAAATCTACATCCATCTTTACGTACTGGGCAAAGTCGATGTTTGCCAGCTTGAACGCATCGCCGTCTTTGGGATGCTTGTTGAACACCTTAGAGATGCCATAAAGCAGATTGCCCGACTCCTCGATATTGAAGCGGAACGAGTACGAATTTCGCAAGCTGTTTCCGGTAGACTTTCCGCGGCTATTGTATGTATAAGTATATCCCATACGCACTATGAAGACGTCTTTATAAGCGTAGACTACAAGCGGATTAATGGCAGCCATTCTTTGCAGATAATCGGAGAATGTGGCCGACACCTTAGGCATATAGATATAGCTGATATCGAGCAAATCAAAACGATGAGCCGCTCCGGGCTTTCCCTGCCAACGGTAGCTCCATGCAGACGAAGCGGATGTGCGCTCAAACTCGGGACGGATCTGCCAGTTGTACTTGGCGCTTACCTCGGATGTGGCGTTGATGCGTCGCTTAAACGCTGACGACAAGAACGGAAACTTGAATTCGGGGAAGTTAAGGCTCGACTCTATGCCGTACTCCAAATAGTTGCTGTTTACGTAATCGTCTATACCTGTAACGGCCTCGTAAGCACCTCTCAGTTTTACGGAGAAGGTTTCCGACCCTCTGAATATATTACGATGCGTATATTCTACAGAAGCCGCAGCACCTAAGTCGCCTGCCGAGTTGGTTCCTTCTACCTCGAAAGAGAACGACTGGTTCTTGTTTCTTGCCAAGGCTACGTAAGCGTCAAGGTAGATGGAGTCGTTATGCTCTACTTCTTCAAATCTGATATTAGAGAATTTAAGGATAGGCAATCGGCCCAACGCTGAATATGTTTTACGCACTCCCCTATTGGTGTAAAGCTCGCCCGGACGAATGAAATTGGCGTTCCACAGCACCTTAGGCCTGAGGAAAGGCTTGTCTGAATAGAACACATTCAGTCCGCCGTACTGCAGGCTGTCTTTAGGACGCGTATCGGTAGACATAGATACCAAATCGGCATCGAGCACATAGTTTACGCTACGCACCTTGAACTGCTTATGAGGCGTGGGGGTGTCTTCTTTTTTCTTTTTATAAGGCAGCAGGTTCATGGCGAGCTGTACCTTATAGGTGTTCAATGCGGTATCGGCGCGATAGGTGATAAAGTCTTTGTGAAAACGATAGTATCCATTATCGTGAAGCAGGTTGGTGATGCGCTGACGCTCGTCATTAAGCACGTTTACATTGAATCGCATGCCCTCATGAAGCAGGGTACGTGTGGTATCGGCAAACAGATAGTCGTGAATGCGATAATCGTCAATGTTATACGACAAGCGGTCTACTATGTAAGGCTTTCCGGCATCGATAACGTATTTCACCCTCACCTTGTTATTGCTTATGCGGTCTTCTTTCAGGCGAACAGTAGCCCCCATATAGCCCATATTCTGTATAGCCTTCTGCATCTCAGCCTGGGTTTCTACGGCTTTTGCTCTGTCGTATATCACAGGGGCGTCGCCCAGTCTACGCAAGAAGCGGTTCATCCACTTAGTAGAATCGGAACCCGAAGCGCAGTATATGTGCATGGGCAATTTAAAGAGGCTGAACCATTTGGCGTTTGGAGTCTGACGAACGTACACCGACATTTGCGACGGCTTGATTTCCTTGTTGTTCGACTCAACCTTTAAGTTATCAAGCAAGCATTCCCCCTGCGGAATGAACTTACCCGGCGAACATCCAACCACAAGCAAGGACATCAGTAATACAAAATATATAGAAAAAAGATTATGTCTTTTCATTCCGTTAAAGCGAGGTTATGCAAAATTACATGCAAATATAGATATTTATTAAAAATATCTTCTTAGCTTTGTTCGGAAAAGTTCATCGTATTCAAATCAAAACAAGAGAAGAATCTTCATGCTGAGCAAAAACAAGATAAAGTATATCCACTCGTTGGAGTTAAAGAAGAACAGAAAAGAAGAACAGGTATTTCTGGCGGAAGGGCATAAACTGGTAGGCGACCTTATGGGGGCGTTTCCGTGCCGCCTGCTATGCGCTACGCAGAATTGGCTGAAACTGAATCCTAAGGCGGAAGCGAAAGAGGTGATAGAAGTGAGCGAAGATGAGCTGGCCAAGGCGAGCTTGATGAAGACTCCGCAAGATGTGCTGGCTGTATTTGAGCAACCGCATTATGAGTTCTCGGCAGAAACGTCGGCGCATTCGCTCTGTCTGGCGCTTGATGATGTGCAAGACCCCGGCAACTTAGGTACGATAGTCCGCATAGCCGACTGGTTTGGAATAAAGGATATATTCTGCTCAAAGGGTACCGCTGATATTTATAATCCTAAAACGATACAGGCTACTATGGGAGCCGTGGCGCGTGTACGACTGCACTACATCGACTTACAGGAGATGATTGATAAGTTGGCAGAAATGAATGTGCCCATCTACGGAACTTTCCTTGACGGAGGCAACATGTACTCTCAAGAGTTGAGCGAGAACGGACTGATTGTTATGGGCAACGAGGGCAACGGTATCAGTGCACAGATAGCACAAAAGATTAACCGCAAGCTGTTCATACCAAACTATCCGCAAGGAAGCGAAACCAGCGAGTCGCTGAATGTAGCGGTGGCTACGGCTATAGTATGCGCTGAGTTCAGAAGAAAGGCTTCAACCCTTTAATGGCATAATACGAGTAGATGAACAGAACTCCATCTGCGATACATTAAAAGGGCTTACCCAATAGAGTTTACTATCGGATTCATTTCCGATAGTTTTTTTTTGTATACGCTGAATGAATTCGGTGAAGTGTTCGCCCACCTCCAGAACGGGAGCTTCGGGCGACTGTATCAGCAGCCCCGGAAGCCATTCTATATTCTGGTTTTCTCCGCATAACGGATAGGTGCGAACCACGCTCCCGTCGTGGGTTATCTCTACCACATGCATGGATAGTATCGCACCTGTTTTTAAATCAAGTATTCTGTGACTTGCTACTTTTCTCATCGTCTTTGCTTATCGGGTCTGAAGTGTATCGAGCGACTCGAAACGTGGCTCTATCTTGTGATAGCGCATCAAGCGGATATCATTAAGCAATACGCTGCCCGACGGTTTCTTGCCAGAGGTATAATAGATGAATCCGTTAATGCTACGAATAGCGAAAGCAGAATCGGGCTTGAAATACAGTCGGCACGGGCCAGAAGAGCGGAAGGTTTGTGTCATACCCTGCACGCTGTCGTTCTCAAAGCAATAGTTTATACCCATCACCACCTTTGGCGAAGAGCCTATTTCCTTATCGAACGGAATGAAGCGTAAGTCGGCGGTCAGCTCCATAGCATCCGAAGCGCGGAACGTGGTATCGGCCTTAAAATCGAACTGCACCTTATTAGTCAACTCAGAAGCGGTGAGCCAAAGCATATTTCGGTCTTGCCATACATCTACCGTATCGCCCGACATTGACACATCGACCTGATTATCGCGCTGCGCCATTTTTATTTTCATTTGGCTGACTTCATTATCAAGGCGTTTCTGCAGATTCTCGTAAATTCCGGCCAACACATCACTGTTACGCGAATACCACACCATAGACGAGTCGAACTCGGCTTCGGTAACGTGGTGCTTCTCGAACACATAACGGTAATATGCCTCTTTCTTATAGTTTTCTGTATAAGGCAACGAATTAACCATTGAAGAAGTACGTTGATAATCGTACAGCAGATTCTCCAGATCGGCAGGCTGGATAATATCTTCAGGTATTTTCCGTCCACAGCCTACCATAGTCGCCATGAAAGCGGAAAGCATCAGTATGGTGACTTTCTTTTTCATTTTTCCGATTTCTTGTTTTCTACTACCTTATCTTCTCCGTTCACACTCTTGCCTATATAGCTGCTATAGAACAACAGCAAGGCAATTATACCGCAACTGATGGCGGCATCGGCAAAGTTAAATATCGGGCTAAAGAAGATGAAACGCTGTCCGCCCCATATAGGCAACCAGTCGGGCCAGAATGTATCGATAATGGGAAAATAGAACATATCCACCACTCTGCCATGAAGCCAATCGGCATACCCCTGCCCTACCGGCACGAACTGCGCTATGCTCGACGCTGTGCTCTGCGAAAAAATCTCTCCGTAAAATACGCAGTCTATTATATTACCGATAGCTCCTGCCAAGATAAAGGCAAGGCAAACCACATAACCGGTCTTGAACTTCTCTGAATGAGTGGTAACCTTATGCAGATACCATGTGATGAGTCCCACAGCTACTATGCGGAACAGGGTAAGAAATATCTTGGGCAGAAATTCCATGCCGAAAGCCATACCGTTGTTCTCCGTGAAATAGATATAGAACCAATCGGTTATATGTATGTTTTGGTGTAAAGCCATGTTAGTCTTCACACTAATCTTGATAAGCTGATCTATCACTAATACCGCTACAACTATCAGAGTAGCCAAACGTCCTTGCGTCAGAAATTTTTTCATATAGTTTATAGTTCAATACTAGCTACACATTGCCTTTACAGAAAAGCACCACAGATTACCCGAGTATTATGAATCCGCGCAATCTGTGGTGTGTTTTGCCATCCGGCATTGAATAGCTTTAAATGATATTATTTCTTTCCCTGCTTAGCTTCAATGCTCAATGTAGCATGAGGAACAGCACGCAATCTTTCCTTCGGAATAAGTTTTCCGGTCTCACGGCAAACACCGTAAGTCTTGTTTTCGATACGTACCAATGCCGCACGTAGGTTCTGAATGAACTTCAGCTGTCGTGCCGCCAAGCGGGTTGTTTCTTCCTTAGACAATGTATTTGCACCTTCTTCGAGCACCTTATATGTGGGTGATGTATCGTCAGTGTCATTGCCGTCGGTGTTCATTATACTGCTTTTCAATTTCTCATAGTCGCGTTCAGCGAGCTGAAGCTTTTCCATGATAATGGCACGGAACTCCTCGAGTTCTGCATCCGAGTATCTTGTCTTTTCAGCCATAAGATTAAATTTTAAATGGTTTGTAAAGGTAGGAGAATAAGCAAACGCTTATTCTCCCTTTAGTTCATATCACAGTTTCTCTACTTTTACAAAAAGTGAGAAGTCATCAAAGTTCAATTCTGTACCGTCTGCCACTTCGTCAACCAAGGTCAATGAATTACCGAGTACTTGGTTGCAAATATAGCTATTATATTCATTTACCGCATCATCAGTGTTAGGATTCTTAGACAATGTGATGTTTATCTTGTCTGTTATTTCAAATCCGCTACTCTTACGGATGTTCTGAATACGGTTAACCAATTCGCGTGCGATACCTTCGCGGCGAAGCTCGTCGGTTACGGTTACTTCGAGGGCAACAGTAAGTTTGCCTTCGTTGGCAACCAGCCATCCAGGGATATCTTCGCTGAAGATTTCTACATCGGCTACTTCTACTACAGCGTCTCCACCGTCGAGCGAGAATGTAAAGCTACCGTTCTTTTCGAACTGTGCTATATCTTCTTGCGACATGCCTGCTACGGCTACGGCAACTGCCTTCATCTGCTTACCGAACTTAGGACCGAGTTTCTTGAAGTCGCATTTTACCTTCTTAACGAGTACTCCGGATGCGCCTTCTACAAACTGAATTTCCTTAACGTTGACTTCGCTCATGATAAGGTCTTTCACTGCTTCGATGTGGCGTTTCTGATCTTCATCGACAACCGGAATCATGATGCACTGCAGCGGCTGACGTACTTTGATATTTACTTTACGACGCAATGCCAATACCATAGAAGTAACATCCTGAGCCATCTGCATACGAGCTTCGAGTTCCTTGTTAATCAAAGATTCGTCGGCTACAGGGAATTTAGCCAAGTGAACAGATACTACGTTATCGCGACCTGTTACTCCAATCAAGTCCATATACAGACGATCGGCGTAGAACGGAGCGATAGGAGCCATCAGCTTAGCTACGGTTTCCAAGCAAGTGTACAGAGTCTGGTAAGCCGAAAGCTTGTCGGTGCTCATAGCGCTACCCCAGAAACGCTTACGGTTCAAACGTACGTACCAGTTACTCAAGTTATCGTTTACGAAGTCTGTAATCAAACGACCAGCCTTAGTTGGTTCGTAATCGGCGAAGCATGCGTCTACATCCTTAATCAATGTGTTAAGGAGAGACAATATCCAACGGTCGATTTCAGGACGCTCGTTCATAGGCACGTCGGCTTCTGAATAAGTGAATCCGTCTACGTTGGCATACAATGCGAAGAACGAATATGTATTATATAATGTTCCGAAGAATTTACGGCGTACTTCGTCTACTCCATCAGTATCGAACTTCAGGTTATCCCATGGCGATGAGTTGGTAATCATGTACCAACGCAACGGGTCAGAACCGAATTTCTCGATAGCTCCGAATGGGTCTACAGCGTTACCAAGACGCTTAGACATCTTATTACCGTTCTTATCAAGAACCAATCCGTTAGAGATTACGTTCTTATAAGCCACGCTTCCGAATACCATGGTAGCGATAGCGTGAAGAGTAAAGAACCATCCACGAGTTTGGTCTACACCTTCGGCAATGAAATCGGCAGGATAATAAGAGCCGCTGTCAATAAGTTCCTTGTTCTCGAACGGATAGTGCAACTGAGCGTAAGGCATAGAACCCGAATCGAACCAAACGTCGATAAGGTCTAATTCACGCTTCATAGGCTTACCGCTGGCAGAAACCAAGATAATATCGTCTACGTAAGGACGGTGCAAGTCAATCTTGTCATAATTGTCCTTATTATACTGACCCGGAACGAAACCAAGCTTCTTATACGGATTCTCTGTCATGAAGCCTGCAGCAACCGACTTTTCAATCTCGTTATACAGTTCTTCTACAGAGCCGATGCAGATTTCTTCGCCTTCTTCGCTACGCCAAATAGGAAGCGGAGTTCCCCAATAGCGTGAGCGGCTCAAGTTCCAGTCGTTCAGATTTTCCAACCATTTGCCGAAACGTCCTGAACCTGTAGATTCCGGTTTCCAGTTAATAGTTTTGTTCAGTTCAATCATACGTTCCTTGCAAGCGGTAGAACGGATAAACCAGCTATCCAGCGGATAGTAAAGCACCGGTTTGTCTGTACGCCAGCAGTGAGGGTAATTATGAACATGTTTTTCCATCTTGAAAGCCAAGTTGTTCTGCTTCATCATCATGCAGATGTATACATCAAGGCTTTCGGCTGCCTGAGCAGCTTTTTCATCGTATTTGCCATCAATAGTAAACTGAGGGTCGTAAGCGTTCTTAACCCAACGGCCTTGATACTCTTTATACTTTTCGACATCTACGCATTCTTTCACGAACTTTTCGTCGAGTTCATCCAACAAGTAGAATTTACCTGTAAGGTCTACCATCGGGCGGGTTTCGCCTTTCTTGTTAATCATGAACAATGAAGGGATACCTGCAGCACGGGCTACATTAGCATCGTCGGCACCAAATGTAGGAGCGATATGTACGATACCTGTACCGTCTTCTGTTGTAACATAATCACCGGGGATTACACGGAAAGCCTTATCTGAAGCGTCTTTCCAGTTGCCGTCTTCGTCTACTGTTACAGGCTTAACCCACGGCATAAGCTGTTCGTACTCCATGCCTACCAAATCCGGACCTTTGTACTCGCCTACTACCTTAAACGGTATCAGCTTATCGCCTGGTTTGTAGTCTTCCAAAGCCAAGTCTTCGGCTTTCTTGTTGAAGTGTGTATAGAGTAATGCCTTAGCCAATACTACAGTCATCTTCTCTCCGGTGTATCCGTTGTAAGTCTGCACGGCTACATAGTCAATCTTCGGGCCAACGCACAGAGCGGTGTTAGAAGGCAAAGTCCACGGAGTAGTAGTCCAAGCCAAGAAATACGGAGTTCCCCACTGAGTCATTTCCGGTTTAGGATTCTTTATCTTGAACTGACCTACCACGGTGAGGTCTTTCACGTCGCGGTAGCATCCGGGCTGGTTCAACTCGTGCGAGCTAAGTCCTGTTCCGGCAGCCGGAGAATACGGCTGGATGGTGTAACCCTTATAAAGCAAGCCTTTTTTATACAGCTGCTGCAAGAGCCACCACAATGTCTCGATGTATCTGTTATCGTAAGTGATGTACGGATTATCCAAGTCAACCCAATAACCCATCTTGTGAGTAAGGTCGGTCCACTCTTTAGTGAACTTCATAACGTCCGTACGGCAATGTTTGTTATATTCAGCTACAGAAATAGTTTTACCGATATCCTCTTTTGTAATACCCAAAGTCTTTTCTACACCAAGTTCTACAGGGAGTCCGTGTGTATCCCATCCGGCTTTACGCTTTACCTGAAAACCTTTCATTGTTTTATAACGGCAGAATGTATCCTTAATGGTACGAGCCATTACATGGTGGATACCCGGCATACCATTAGCCGAAGGAGGACCTTCATAGAAAACAAACGAAGGACAGCCCTCACGTTCTGTCATACTGTGTGAGAATACGTCATTCTCATCCCACTTCTTCAGCACTTCCTTATTTACGTCAGAAAGATTAAGCTGAGAATATTCAGTAAATTTATTGTCCATAATATGTATAAGTAGTTTATATTCTTACATTTTTGCACCGCCTTTGCGGTTCAGCGGTGCAAAAATACAAGAAAAAACAGATTTCGAAAAAAAAACCTATGATTATCTTGCCATTGTGAGTTCAACAATGTAATCAGCGTCTTGAGGTTTCAGTCCTAAATCGAGCAATATTCCGTCTTTTGTCTGCTTAAACGATACAGGCTTGCGGCTATCGAACACCACTGCTTTCTTCACTTTCGAGGTGATAGGCAAGAACAATGAAGTATCTTCGAGCGACATGATATGTACATATTGTCTGTCTCCCTTACGTGTAGTAACACCCCACGGACGGGTAGGTACATCGCCTGCTGTAGTGCCGTAAACAGTTTCTCCGTATTTTTCCAACCATTCGCCCATGCCTTTCAAACGGTCGAGAGCGGTAGCCGGCAATTCTCCATCGAGCTGAGGGCCTATGTTAAGCAACAGGTTAGCGCCTTTTCCGGCAGCTCCCACCAAGTACTGAATCAAGGTCTTAACCGACTTATAATTCTGGTCTACAACCTTATATCCCCACATACCGTTCATGGTTTGGCAAGTTTCCAACGGTAATCTACTGATAGACTGTCCGCTCAGTCCGGCTGAGTTTTCTCCAGGCAGGTCGCGTTCGAATATCTGAATATCCTCGCCCGGATTAGGAGTCTGATGATGGTTGTTACCAATCAGCAACGACGGTTTCAGCTTATGCATCATAGCGTACTGCTCGCCAAGGTGCCAATCGAACTGAACTGCATCTTCATCATGATCCCACCATCCGTCAAACCAAATGGCATCGGGGTCATAATTCTTAATCAACTCCGTAAGCTGATTATTCATGAAAGTGAAATATGAGTTCCAGTCTTCTTTCTTCGGGTCTTTGCCTGTATGGCGTCCGGTACGGCCTGTAGGATAATCATCGCGAGTCCAGTCGATATGCGAATAATACAGATGGAACTTTATGCCCTGACGTTTACACTCATCCGCCAACTCGCGCACTATATCGCGCTTGAACGGAGAAGCGTCAACGATATCATAATCAGAATATTTGGTATCGAACATAGAGAATCCATCGTGATGGCGTGTAGTGAAGCAGATGTATTTAGCTCCCGCCTGCTTAAAGGCACTCACCCACTGCTTAGCGTCGAACTGAGCCGGATAAAAACCTTTTGCAGCCTTAGCGTACTCCTTGTTGTCAATATTAGCGTTCTGCAAATACCATTCTCCCTGAGCAAACATGCTGTATATACCCCAGTGAAGGAATATACCGAATTTGTGATCTGCAAAGTTCTGACGCGCCTGTACATTCTCTGGAGCAGGCTGATAACCCTCTTGAGCGAATGCCGGTGTGGCGAACAATGAGGCCGACAGACATAGCCCCGTACATAATTTTGATAACTTCATAATAATACGATTTAACGTTTAATACTTATTTTAATGTAGCAAATATATAGATTTAAAACATTTTCGGCAACTTTGTAAAAAAAAGAATGGTGCGATGCAGTGCTTTGCATAACTTTGCATTTAACAATTAAAAATTAAACACAACAACTAAAAACAACAGAAGTATGAAAAAATTAGTTTTAGGCATGGCGGCATTTGGCATGGCCGCATTCGCTGCATCATGTGCAGGTAGTCAAAAATCGGCTAACGTCCCTTCATTGGAAGGTAAATGGAATATCGTGAAAGTAGACGGAGCAGCAATAGGTGAAGTTGAAACTGAACCGTACTTGGAATTCGATACTGTAAAGAAGCAGTTCCACGGCAACGCTGGATGTAACATCATAAACGGTGATTACAAGCAGAACAACAGCTCACTGAAATTCGGAGAAACAATGCGCACCATGATGATGTGTGCCGACATGGCAACTGAAGACAAGATAGTAGAAGCTATCAGCAAGGTACAGGAGTTCAAGGCTGGCGCTGACAGTTCTATCATCCTGACTGACAAAGCAGGAAAAGAGCTTTTGGAATTGAAGAAATAATGACTTATCACACAAAAAAACGCTGCATTGTTGTGCAGCGTTTTTTTTGTGCCCTTTCGTTTCTAAAAGACCTTATATATAATTCCCTAACAGCATTGTTACTTATTAAGTTCGACTAAATGTTTTTATTTCGACTAAAGCATCTCTGCTATACAAATACTGAAAATCAACATTTTATAGATAACAGCAAGCTAACTTCGACTAAAAGTTGGACTAAACTTCGACTAAAATCCACTTCTTCCCTTCTGTTAACTCAATAGCTCCATCCTTCTTATTGGAATCGTCTGTGACGAATTCCTTTACGTCAAGTCCTTCTGGCGAGAGATTAACACAACGCTCGGTAAGCCTAAATTTTGCTATAATATTTTACCATCTTTATAATTAGTAAGAAAAACAAATAATCTTTCGATGTTTGTTTTCCCTATAATTCGCTTACCATTAACAATATAGTTACATAAATTATTGATACTTTTTATATTAGCATCATTTACAGCATCAATAATTCTGACCCAATAGCAAGCTTTTATATTAGATATATCTTCTAATTCCGAAGGAGTAAATTTGTTTTCGTTCACGATGAGTTCTAAAGTCTTATAAAGAGCACAAGGTGCATCAGGATCAAAATCATAAACCTCTATTTCTATATCCTCCAATGCCGACAAATACTTACGCATAAGAATTTTTATTGTTTCAATTGGGATACCACCATTCATCGCTCCCATCCATGGAAAAGCAACTGAGCTAATACCAAGTTTTTTGTAGTTATCTACAAATTTCTGCAAGGTTTCTTCTACCCATTCTATTTTAGAAGGATCTTTCCAATCATCTTTAACCGCAAAGTTCAATATAATAGGTGTAGATTTTGTGTATGGCAAGATCTGTCCTGGCTTAAGAAGATGTTGAAAACAAATTCTTTGATACTCCTTAAACATTTCAGGAAATCTCAATTTAAAATCAAGTGCGATTCCTTTGCCCATAGCACCCACACAATTCACCGTGTTTACAATAGCCATTGCTTTCGTATTAAATATGTTGCCTGAAATTTCTTTGTAAGCCATATTATAGTGAAGTTATATTAATACAATATATAAGTTTTTTAAATCCATATTGTTTTACGTATTCCATTACTAGTGTGTCCAATTGATTCGATTCGAAAGTTTCTTGCGTATAATCTTATGTTATTTTATGGACTCTCCATAATCACTTTTAAATTTACCTTCTGTAACAACGACATGTTAACCCAGTTTGAACTGAATGTCATCAGAAGTAGAAAACATGCAGGAAGCAAGTCTAACACTAAGACACGACAAGCCTGTGTCAGTTGACTGCCTATTACACAACGGAGCGTTAGCCTTATAAGACAGGTTAGAAGTATCTTCCAATGTTGTTCTGAAGTTAAATTAAAACCATTACACATATTCTTAATGGAATTGTCTAATTTGACTACTAAGATAAGGAAACTAACCAAGACAGAAGAAGAAAACAATAAGAAAAAGTAATAAAGTCAGAAATAACAATTCTTAGCCTTAAAAACGCTGCACTACTCCGCAACACTTTTTGTGCCCTTTCGCAACAAAAAGCCAGCGTTTTCTCATCAAATTCTCTATACTTAGGTTAAGTATATAAAAACTCAACCTAAGTTTATATATTCTTAGCCTAAGTATATATAAACCTAAGCTAAGAATATAGTTTTTCTTCAAACCTTTCAACTTTTAAATCGCAAGGAATGGAACTATCATTATCCAAGCTTCAGCATCGGGTTACATAGAAGCATGGAGTACAAAAACGTAATCGGGAAAAGCAATATGAAAGTATACTGATATAACATAATTTAAAAACAATCTAAATACTTTGCACAAAAAATCGCTTTCGTATATCTTTGTGCAAAAATCAGATTTAGACAAAATGAGACTATCCGAATTAAAAACCGGAGAAAAAGGTGTCATCATCAAAGTGATGGGACACGGTGGGTTCCGGCGCAGAATTATAGAGATGGGCTTCATCAAAGGAAAAACCGTAGAAGTCCTGCTCAATGCTCCGTTGAAAGACCCCGTGAAATACAAAATCATGGGATACGAGATTTCGCTTCGACGTAACGAGGCTGCCATGATAGAGGTGGTGAGCGAAGAGGAAGCACGCAATAACTCTCAGGGGGAGACTACGTATCTTGACCCTATAGCGGTAGACACTCCCGTAAGCGAGGAGAAAATGAAAGAGATAGCGCAAGGCAAACGACGCACCATCAACGTGGCGCTGGTGGGTAACCCTAACTGCGGAAAAACGTCTTTGTTTAATGTGGCTTCGGGCGGTCACGAGCATGTAGGTAACTATAGCGGTGTAACGGTGGATGCCAAAGTGGGTACATTCAGCTATCAGGGATATCAGTTCAACTTGGTGGATTTGCCGGGTACTTACTCGCTGTCGGCTTATAGCCCCGAGGAACTTTATGTAAGAAAGCATATCATCGACAAGACTCCAGATGTCATAATAAATGTGGTAGACGCCGGAAACTTGGAGCGCAACTTATATCTTACCACGCAGCTTATCGACATGAACGTGCGTATGGTGATTGCGCTAAATATGTTCGACGCGCTTGAGAAGAGCGGAAACACACTCGACTATCATAAATTGGGCAATCTGCTGGGTGTGCCTATCGTGCCTACCGTGAGCCGTAGCGGAGAGGGTATAGAGAATCTGTTCCATGTAATCATCGCCTTGTATGAGGGTATCGACTTTATGGGCCAGAAGAAGAACATTCAGAACGAGGCCATCCGTGAGTATAAAGAATGGCACGACAAATATGTGCCCGACCATAAATTCGGCAGCCACGACGAAGAGGTGAACAAGTTCGACGGAAAAAACTACATCCGCCATATCCATATCAACCACGGTCCTGTAATAGAAAAGAGCATCGACGCAGTAAAATCGCTTATCTGCAAGAACGAAAACATCCGTTACAAGTATTCTACCCGTTTCTTGGCCATCAAATTACTGGAGAACGATAAGGATATAGAGAACATGGTGGCACAGCTGCCCAACGGTAAAGAGATTATCAGCACCCGAAACAAAGAGGCAGAAAAGATAAAGCTTGATACCGGCGAGGACAGCGAGCAAAGCATTACCGACGCTAAATACGCTTTTATCAGCGGTGCGCTGAAGGAGACGTTCGTAGAGAAGAACGATGACCCTGAGGTGTTTACTCGTATAGTAGATAGCATAGTGACGCACAAAGTGTGGGGATATCCTATCTTCTTCTTGTTTCTGTACATCATGTTCGAGTGCACGTTTATACTCGGAGCTTATCCTCAAGACTGGATAGAGTGGACGGTGGCACAGATTGGAAATCTGGTACAGACATACATGCCTAACGGTGCGCTGAAAGACTTGGTGGTAGATGGTATAATAGGCGGTGTGGGAGGAGTCATTGTGTTCTTGCCCAACATATTGCTGCTGTATATCTTCATTTCACTGATGGAGGATTCGGGCTACATGGCTCGTGCGGCATTTATCATGGATAAGATTATGCATAAGATGGGACTGCACGGCAAGTCGTTCATTCCGCTTATCATGGGATTTGGATGTAACGTGCCGGCTATCATGGCATCGCGTATCATAGAAAGCCGCAAGTCGCGCCTTGTAACCATGCTTATCAATCCGTTGATGTCGTGCAGCGCTCGCTTGCCTATCTACTTGGTGCTTATCGGAGCGTTCTTCCCAGGCAAGGAAAGCCTCATCCTGCTGTCTATATATGCGGTGGGCATCTTATTAGCGATACTGATGGCGCGTATTCTGAGTAAGTTCATAGTGAAAGGTGACGACGCTCCTTTCGTGATGGAACTTCCGCCCTACCGTATGCCGACTCCTAAATCGGTATTACGACACACGTGGGAGAAAGGTGCGCAGTATCTGAAGAAGATGGGTGGAATTATCATGGTAGCGTCTATCATAATTTGGTTCCTGGGATATTATCCTAACCATGACGCATACAACACAGTTGCCGAGCAGCAGGAGAACTCTTACATCGGTCAGTTGGGACAAGCCATAGAGCCGGTAATAGAGCCGTTAGGATTCGACTGGAAGATGGGCATCGGACTTCTGTCTGGTGTAGGTGCCAAGGAGCTTGTGGTAAGTACTCTGGGCGTGCTCTACGCTAACGACGGAGACGCTGATTCCGTTAGTCTGGCAGGAAGAATTCCTATCACTCCTTTAGTGGCATACGCCTACATGCTGTTTATCTTGATTTATTTCCCGTGTCTGGCCACGCTTACCGCCATAAAGAACGAGTCGGGCAGCTGGAAGTGGGCAGCGTTTGCCGCCGTGTACACCACCATGCTGGCGTGGGTAGTAGCGTTCTTAGTATTCAGGATAGGCAGTCTGTTTATTTAAGATTGAAAAATGAGCATACAAGATATCATAGTATATATAATAGTGTTTCTCTGCGTGGTTTACGTAGGGAAACACCTTCTCGATTTCTTCCGTTCTAAGAAGAAAGGCTGTGGCTGCAACTGCGGATGTTCCGATTGTCCGCTATCTGCCAAATGCAAAAGCGAGAAAAACAAGATTACGAAAAAATAATCTACATGATTTTACTATTGAAATCCGCCCATCCGGCGGATTTTGTTTTTATACGGTAGTGCCTTTTATGCATCGTATTGATCAAATCACACCATCGCAATGTTTCAAACGAGTTTCTGCTGCATTTTTTGTGTTTTTATTTTATAGGTTTATCCGGCTGATTATTAATCCAATACCCTTTACACAGTGATTTAGCAGCGAAAATAATGATAAAAACTTAGCACAAAGATTTGCATAATTAAAAAATAACACCTACCTTTGCATCGCATTTGAGAGAAATGCCAACGACAAACAAACATGGTGCCTTGGATGAGTGGCTTAGTCTACGGTCTGCAAAACCGTCTACGGCAGTTCGAATCTGCCAGGCACCTCCAAACAAAACGATGCACTCTTAGCTCAGTTGGTAGAGCAACTGACTCTTAATCAGTGGGTCCAGGGTTCGAATCCCTGAGGGTGTACAAAAGAAGCGAGAAGATTTTTAAAGCCTTCTCGCTTTTGTTTTATAGAAAATGTCGGACTCTTTCAGCCAGCATTAATTCACTTATGATATACCGCCTTATTGCTTCTTTACAACAAATTCCAATTTTTGCAGTCCTTTCTTATGTATGTTAGCAAGAATGAGAGCGTAACGAACTTCTTTACCCGATTTCATGGATTTAATCTGACTGAATTCTTCTTCTGGAATAACCTCCTTAAACAAGGGGCCATCTGATTCATTATATATCAAACGTAGTTTATCGGTAAAAGGAGATACTACAAACGAATAATAAGCCTGATAAGATATCGATTGGAATTTAATCCAATTAGCATCGCCCTTATCAAGGACATTCTCCAGCCCAATGCGTGCCGACTTGTAGGATGGCAGTTTGCGTCCGTCTTCGTAGAAGATATCGCCATTTTCATTGACGGTATATTTTGCACTGATAGAATACTTATTGAAAGGACACAAATCATTGTACTCTATATCGGCCTCAGAATTAATCTCCTTGTCATCTTTCGTTCCGGGTTCTGTAACGATTCGGTCTTGAAGGATACTTAACAGCGAATATGTACGGTTATAGCCATCTGCCGATGGATTAGCAAGAATAGTCCGCTTTACAGAGAGAAAATATTCGTGACCTTTCACGTATGTAAAGCCTTCGATACGGTTCATTTCCATAAGCGAATAATCTCCCGGATAGTCTTCCGACATTACAACCATACACTCTATAGGGTGCTCCATTTTACTATCAAACGGACCGTACATGATGCCCGGTTGCGGTAAAACTGACATTTTAATCTCATTAACCACATCTTTAGGACTATCATCTTTACAGGCAGAGAGGCCAGTAATTAAAAGGAATAACAAAGAAAGTATCCCACAATAATCTTTGATTTTCATAATTCATAGAATTTTAAAAAATCCCCATACTTGCTTCTGCATAAAAGGAAGTATGGGGAAGTATATGTTTCAAAAGAAAGTCGCCTGAATATTATTCAGCGTCTTCCTCCGGCTTCATGTTAGTGTAAACTGTCTGTACATCGTCGAACTCTTCAAGACGTTCAATCATCTTATCGATAGTTTCGCGCTGCTCTGCAGAAACCTCTTTCAAGTCGTTAGGAATGTAAGTAAAGTCACCACCTACATCTTCGAAACCACATTCTTCCAAGTGCTTCTGGATAGCTGCATAGCTCTTCGGGTCACCGTAGATAGTGATAGTTCCTTCTTCCGGATCTTCGTCGAATTCGTCTTCTACGTTGTAGTCAATCAAGTCGAGAATCAACTCTTCCATATCTACACCGTCTTTCTTCTTGAAAGTAAATACGCACTTATGATCGAACAAGAAAGCCAAAGAACCAGTTGTTCCCAAGTTTCCACCGAACTTATTGAATACCGAACGAACATCGGCTACAGTACGAGTTGTGTTGTCTGTAAGAGTATCAACAAAAACAGCTACTCCGTGAGGACCGTATCCTTCGTAAGTCATGCCCTTGTATTCGCTCTGGTCTTTACCCATCGCGTTCTTGATAGCACGGTCGATGTTGTCCTTCGGCATGTTTTCACGCTTACAAGTAGCGATAACCGAACGCAGTGTAGGGTTGTTTTCTGGTTCCGGACCGCCTGCCTTTACAGCAATAGCAATCTGCTTGCCCAGACGAGTAAATGTCTTGGCCATGTGGCCCCATCTTTTCAGCTTAGTAGCTTTTCTATATTCAAACGCTCTTCCCATTGGATTTATGTTTTTATATGTTTTTTATTTATGATTATTCATTATCTCAGTTTTGCGTCCAACTTGTTCTGCAAGTTGGTAATCAACTTCTGCATCAGCTTATCAATCTGCTTGTCGTTAAGCGTAGCGTTTTCATCCTGAAGCACGAAGCTTACAGCGTAGCTCTTCTTGCCTGCTTCAAGGTTCTTGCCTTCGTATACGTCAAACAGTTCCACGCTCTTCAGGAGCTTCTTGTCGGTTTCGTAAGCTATCTTTTCTATTTCAGCAAACTGCACCTTCTTGTCAATCAGCAACGCCAAGTCGCGCTTAACAGCCGGGAACTTAGAAATTTCGGTATAAGTTACCTTCTTACCCTTGATAGCTTTCATTAGTTCCTTCCAGTTGATGTCGGCATAATATACTTCGTTGTCGATATCGAATGCCTTCTGGAGTTTCTTGCTCAGCACACCGAATGTAGCAACGAGCTTACCGCCACGAGTATGGATAGAGATAGCTACAGAATAGATATCGTCTGACAAGTTGCCGAATACCATAGCACCCAAGTTTACGCCCAGACGACTGAAGATGTTCAGTACATACGCCTTAAGTCCGTAAACAGAAGAATTCATATCAGGATGCGCCCATGAGTTGCTGATGTATTTACCTGTCAACCACAAGCCCAAGTGAAGCTCTTCTGAATAAGCTGCAAGCACTTTTTCAGGATTCTTCTTCTCAGCGTTGAAGTGGTAGCAGTTTCCGAATTCGAAGAAACGAAGGTCGGCATTCTTACGGTTTGCGTTGTGCTGGATGCATTCCAAACCACCGAACAACAGAGAAGCACGCATTACGTTCAGGTCGTTGCTCAACGGGTTCATTACACGAACCAAGTTTTCAGGTTTGTAAGTTTCAAGACCATCGTAGTATGAAGCGGCAGTAAGAGAGTTGTTCAGGATTTCATTGAATCCGCAACCAACCAACTGTTCAGATACCAAGTTCTGAAGCTTAACAGACTTGTCTACTTCGCCTTCTACGTTCAAGCTCGATTTCAATGAAGTAGGGATTTCCACATTATTATATCCGTAGATACGAAGAATATCTTCTACCACGTCGCACGGACGCTGTACGTCTACACGATATGCAGGGACAGACAATGACAAGCCTTCTGCTGTCTCTGCCACAATCTTCATTTCGAGCGATGTAACGATGCTCTTTATAGTTTCTGCAGGAATTACCTTTCCTACCAACGAGTTTACATATCCGTAAGACAACTCTACCGCGAAATCAGCAACAGGAGCAGGATAGTTATCCTTGATATCAGAAGCGATTTCACCGCCAGCCAATTCTTTCACCAAGATAGCTGCTTCTTTCAATGCGTAGATAGTACCGTTAGGATCGATACCACGTTCAAAGCGGAACGAAGAATCAGTGCTCAACCCATGACGGCGAGCTGTTTTACGTACCCATGTAGGATGGAAGTATGCGCTTTCCAAGAATACATCTTTAGTAGCTTCTGTAGTACCTGAATCCAAACCGCCAAATACGCCTGCTATACACATAGGCTCTTCAGCGTTACAAATCATCAAGTCGCGTTCAGAAAGCTTACGTTCTACCTCATCGAGAGTAACGAACTTAGTTCCTTCCTGACAAGTCTTCACTACTATCTTTCCGCCTTTTATCTTATCAGCATCGAAGCAATGCATAGGCTGTCCGTAAGCGTGAAGTATGTAGTTAGTGATGTCAACGATATTATTTACCGGACGAACGCCGATAAGACGAAGCTTATTCTGCAACCATTCGGGACTTTCTTTAACAGTAACGTTCTTGATAGCCACACCAGCATAACGAGGACACGCTTCGGTGTTTTCTACCACTACATCGATATCCATATCATGGTTGTCCACCTTAAACTCGCTTGTTTCAGGACGATGCAACGATGTTTGATAGCCGTTCTGTACCAACCATGCATACAAGTCGCGAGCTACACCGTAGTGAGAGCAAGCGTCTGCACGGTTAGGAGTAATGTCCACTTCGAACACATAGTCGCTCTTAATGTTATAATAATCCTTGGCCAATGTGCCGGGAACTACATCCTGCGGAAGCACGATGATACCGTCGTGGCTAGTACCTACGCCGATTTCGTCTTCTGCACAAATCATTCCGTTAGACTCTACGCCACGCAGTTTCGACTTCTTGATTGTAAAGCTCTGGTCGCCATCATAAAGTTTAGTGCCAAGAGTAGCAACTATCACCTTCTGTCCGGCTGCCACATTAGCGGCTCCACAAACAATCTGCACGGGTTCGCCTTCGCCTAAATCTACTGTTGTAATATGCATGTGGTCAGAATTAGGGTGCGGTTCGCAAGTCAGCACTTCGCCAACTACCAATCCCTCAAGACCACCTTTTATAGACTGGACTTCTTCTACTCCGTCTGTTTCCAATCCGATGGAAGTAAGAGCTGCCGACACCTCTTCGGGTGTCAAATCGAAATCGACATACTCTTTCAACCAATTATAAGAGATATTCATGATATGTATAGTTTTTATTTATTTCAGTCGTTATACAATAGTCCATTGTACATCAAAATACGATGTGCAAAGTTATATAAATAATTTGGTTTGCACGATGCACGACGGATTTTTTCTACACATCGCATTATTTTAATACCTTATTTATATGGGCGATACTCATCTCGATTCAAAGAATGGTGTTACAAAAAAAATAAATTTCTTATATTTGCAGATGGCACGGCATGCATGAGACAGCATACAACCGTGCATCATCATTAACAATCTAAATATCAACGAATGACACCACTTAGATTTATCCTGTTAGGAAGCGGACTGCTTATAGCGACTTCAGTAATATCAGCCCCAAAGAAAACCGACAAACCAAACATCATCTATATCATGTGCGATGATATGGGGTATGGCGACTTGGCATGCTACGGGCAGAAGTATATCTCCACCCCAAACATTGACCGTATGGCGACAGAGGGAATGCTCTTTACTCAAGCATACGCCGGAAGCCCCGTAAGCGCACCGTCGCGAGCTTCGTTCATGACCGGACAACACAGCGGACACTGCGAAGTAAGAGGCAACAAGGAGTACTGGAAGAACGTGCCCATGGTAAAATATGGCATAAACGAAGATTTCTCGCGCGTGGGACAACATCCTTACGACCCAGAACACATAATCATCCCCGAAATAATGAAGGATAACGGATATACCACAGGCATGTTCGGAAAATGGGCAGGCGGATACGAAGGTTCTGTATCTACCCCCGACAAGCGAGGCATCGATGAATTCTACGGATACATCTGTCAGTTCCAAGCGCATCTTTATTACCCCAACTTCTTAAACCGATACAGCCGTGCGGCAGGTGATACCGCCGTGACACGTGTGATAATGGAAGAGAATATCATTTATCCGATGTTCGGGAAAGATTATTTTAAGCGCACCCAGTATTCGGCAGACATGATTCATCAGGAAGCGATGAAGTGGCTTGATAAGCAAGACGGAAAGCAGCCTTTCTTCGGTATTCTTACATATACGCTGCCTCATGCCGAATTAGCTCAGCCCGAAGACTCTATCTTGATAAACTATCAGAAACAGTTCTTTAACGACAAGACTTGGGGCGGACAGGAAGGTTCTCGATATAACCCGTCTGTACATACCCACGCACAATTCGCCGGAATGATTACTCGCCTCGACGCATACGTGGGCGAAGTGCTGCAGAAACTGAAAGACAAGGGACTTGATGATAACACCATCGTGATATTTACAAGCGACAACGGTCCTCACGAAGAAGGAGGTGCCGACCCTACATTCTTCGGACGCGACGGCAAGTTGCGCGGACTGAAGCGTCAATGCTACGAAGGCGGAATACGCATACCGTTCATAGTGCGCTGGCCGGGTAAGATACAAGCTGGAAGCGTAAACGACCATCAATTGGCATTCTACGACCTGATGCCTACTTTCTGCGACTTAATAGGCGTGAAGAATTACGTAAAGAAGTACACCAACAAGAAGAAAGCTACCGACTACTTCGACGGATTATCGTTCGCTCCTACCCTATTAGGCAACGGAGAGCAAAAGAAGCACGATTTCCTTTACTGGGAATTTGAAGAGACCAACCAAATAGGCGTTCGCATGGGCGACTGGAAAATGGTAGTTAAAAAAGGCACTCCTTATTTATATGACCTCGCCAACGACATCCACGAAGACCATGACATAGCCAGTCAGCACCCCGACTTGGTTAAACAGATGACAGACATAATCCATAAGCAACACACAGAAAACGAGAACTTCAAGGTTACTCTGCCAAAAGAATAAATGGCATAAAAAAAATCGTCAGCGGTTTGCTGACGATTTTTTTATTCTAAAACGGAACTATCCCCGATGGGTCAGGCATCGGAATATCTCCAGCCGATAACGACGACAACGCCGAATCCGACGAAGCATTCGACGCGCCAGAATTCATCTTAGAACGCATCACGCCCGGCTCCTCACCAGGCATCGGGATAATCATATCATCATCCGGATTCTGAAAACGTGCGAACTCAGAACGGAAGCGAAGCAATACATCGCCCACTGCACCGTTACGATGCTTGGCAATGATAATCTCTGCCATACCGTGAAGGTCGTTACCCTTTTCATCCTGATAAATCTTATAATACTCCGGACGGTGGATAAAGCAAACCATATCGGCATCCTGCTCTATGGCACCCGATTCACGCAAGTCGCTCAACTGAGGTCGTTTTCCTTCGATACCTTCACGGCTCTCTACACCACGGTTCAACTGACTCAGCGCTATAATAGGAATGTTCAGCTCCTTAGCCAATCCTTTAAGCGAACGAGAAATGGTACTAACCTCTTCCTGACGGCTGCCAAACGACATACCGCTGGCGTTCATCAACTGCAAGTAGTCGATTATGATAACCTTCACTCCATGCTCGCGCACCAAACGACGGGCCTTTGTACGTAGTTCGAATACCGACAATGAAGGCGTATCGTCTACATAAAGCGGAGCGTCGTATAACTCCTTTATCTTATAGTCGAGCTGTCCCCACTCATAAGGAGCCAACTGACCGCTCTTAATCTTCTCACCAGGAATCTCGCACACGTTGACAATCAAACGGTTCACCAACTGCACGTTGCTCATTTCAAGCGAGAACAAAGCTACCGGAATCTTATTGTTAACCGCCATATTCTTGGCCATAGAAAGCACGAATGCCGTTTTACCCATCGCCGGACGAGCCGCGATAATAATAAGGTCGGAGTTTTGCCATCCCGACGTCATCTTATCCAACTGATGGAAACCACTTTCCAATCCGCTCAAACCGTCGGTACGTGCCGCCGCTTTCTGAAGCATTTCATACGCCTCCTGAATAACCGGATTAATCTGCGTATAATCCTTCTTCATGTTCTGCTGCGAAATCTCGAACAACTTACCTTCGGCCTCCTGCATCAAGTCGTCTACATCCTGCGTTTCATCGAACGCCTTAGTCTGAATCATGCTGGTAAAGGTAATCAGCTCACGTGCCAGATACTTCTGCGCGATGATACGTGCGTGGTACTCTATATGCGCCGATGATGCCACCTTACCACTTATCATCGTAATATAATAAGGTCCGCCTACCTCGTCAAGATCACCACGAACGCGTAGCTGCTCTGCCACGGTAAGGATATCGATAGGCTTCTGCTGAATAGCCAAGTCGGTAATAGCCGCATAAATCAACTGATTGCGACGCTCGTAAAACGATTCGGGTTTAAGAATCTCGCTGACCAACGAATAAGCATCTTTCTCAATCATCAACGCTCCCAGCACAGCCTCCTCCAGTTCTGGTGCCTGAGGTTGCAAATGTCCGTATTCATCTACCGGTTTATCTTTCGCCTTTTTCGGCACCCGGGTTGTTCTTCTTATAGTTTCTGCCATTATATGATAGTCATTAAAGCCATTTGTGAAGTGCAAAGATAGGAAAATTCTCTCCCACTAACCGAGTATTTTAAAAACTTTGCCGTATATTTGGACAAACTTAAAAAGAACAAATACCATGATAACATTTCCTAACGCCAAAATTAACTTAGGCCTCAACATAGTAGAAAAGCGTCCCGACGGATATCATAACTTAGAGACCATATTCTATCCTATCATTCTGCAAGACGCTCTTGAAGTAAATAAGTCTACTCATGCCGATGAAAGAGTGCACCTCAGCGTGTCGGGCAACGGCATAGATGGCGATCCGAAAGATAATCTGGTAGTAAAAGCCTATAATCTGATAGCGGAAGACCATGACTTGCCGTCGGTGGATATTCATCTGTTCAAGCATATCCCAACAGGAGCGGGACTGGGAGGAGGCTCTTCTGACTGCGCTTTCATGATTAAGTTGCTCAATGAGAAGTTTGCTCTAAACATGAATGTAGAGCAGATGGAGAAATATGCCGCTAAATTAGGAGCCGACTGTGCTTTCTTCATTCAGAACCAGCCTGTATTCGCCACCGGAATAGGCAATATCTTCGAGCCAATAGAAATCTCGCTCAGCGGATATCACCTTGTATTGGTTAAGCCCGATATCTTTGTATCTACTAAGGAAGCCTACGCCAAGGTACGTCCGTCGCGTCCCGAAGTTTCACTGAAAGATATTATCCGTCAGCCGATAGAGACTTGGAAAGACACAATGAAAAACGACTTTGAAGACAGCGTGTTCTTCCAATACCCGGAAATAGCCGCTATTAAAGACGAGATGTACGACTTGGGAGCCGTTTATGCTGCCATGTCGGGATCGGGTTCTGCCGTATACGGACTGTTCAAGGAACCTATAGAAAACGTAGACGACCGCTTTGGAGGTTGCTTCTGCCGTCAGCGAGAAATGATTTGATTTTTATGGATTCATCACAAAACAAGTACTTACATTTATTCGATAACATAGCCGGTGGCATTCAGTTGCCATCGGCTTTTACTTATCCCTTTCATTACCTACCCCATCCGCTTACGCAACTTGCCGCCAAGCAGGTGCAGGCGTATCTGCAAAGCCGAAGCGACTGGCATGAGGAGATAAGTAAAGGGAAGATGTTCGGTGTACTGATAGTGCGCACCGCTCTGAACGAAATTGGCTTCTTGGCAGCATTCTCCGGAAATCTGGCAGGAAGCAATCATCATGATTACTTTGTACCGCCCATCTACGATATGCTTCAACCGGATGGTTTTTTCCGCATAGAAGAAGCCAATATTTCCGAGATTAACCGCCGCATAGCTCAAGCGGAGCACGACAAGGATTATCTTTCTGCCAAGCAGTCGTTAAGACAGACAGAAGAAGATGCCGCTCATCGACTGGCCGACTACAAGCAGATGATGAAAGAGTCGAAAGCCGCACGAGAGGGGAAAAGACGAAGCAGCACTCTCACTCCCGAAGAAGAGAAGGAGCTTATAAAAGAGAGTCAGTTTCAGAAAGCCGAATGCAAACGACTGGAGAAACAACTAAAAGAGGAAGTAGACAGATGCGCAGACACACTAAAGCAGTGGACCGACAAGATTAGCGCATGGAAAACAGAACGCAAACAGCGGTCGGCTGCATTACAACAAAAGCTATTCGAGCAGTTCCGTATACTCAACGCCAAAGGCGAAGAGAAAGACATCTGTCAGATATTCGCTGAAACCACGCATACCATCCCTCCTGCCGGAACCGGCGAGTGCGCATTGCCAAAGATGCTACAATATGCATATCAGCACGATATGCAACCGCTTGCGATGGGTGAATTCTGGCAAGGCGTTTCTCCTAAAGACGAAATAAGACACGACGGATGTTTCTACCCTTCGTGCAAGAACAAGTGTGCGCCAATCTTAAGTCATGCGCTAATCGGACTCAACGTAGAGAAGAATCCGTTGCAAGACGACAAACATCGCGACAGTAAACTCGATATCATATATGAAGACGAATGGATAGTAGCCGTAAATAAGCCGGCAGGAATGCTTTCTGTTCCGGGAAAAGACGGACTAGCATCAGTACTTGAGCAACTGCAAGAGCTTTACCCCGACAGCGACAGTCCGCTACTTGTGCATCGTCTCGACATGGATACTTCAGGCATTTTATTGGCAGCCAAGACTAAGGAAGTACACCAACGCCTGCAAGAGCTATTCGCCACCCGCCAGATAAAGAAAAGATATACGGCACTACTCGACGGACATGTAGAAGCAGACAGCGGTATGATACGCCTGCCTCTCTGCCTCAACCCAGACGACCGTCCTCGCCAAATGGTGAATCACGAGCTTGGCAAGCCAGCTGTAACCCGCTACCAAGTGATACACCGCACAGAGCAACGCACGTTGGTTTCATTCTTCCCACTAACCGGAAGAACGCATCAACTGCGTGTGCACGCCGCACATTCTGAGGGCTTGCACTGCCCCATAGTAGGTGATAACCTTTACGGTAAGCCTGCCGACCGACTTTATCTGCACGCCGCACAGATAGAATTTGTCCATCCGGTTACTCAGACTCTAACTAAGATAGTATGCGAAGCTGATTTTTAGAAATTCACAATGAAGTGACTCAATAAAAATTTTATTGTTCTATTCCGGTTGAATCTCGTTTGCCGAAGGAAGAGTTTTCCATCTGTCGCCGAATATATCGTAAGCATCGGTAACTACCACAAAGGCGTTCGGATCCGAATTCTTGATGGCCAGTTTAACGCCTGCCACCTCCTTATAACTCACCACAAGGAATATCATTTCTTTGTCGGCGCCAGTATAGAGGCCGCTACTCTTTATGCAAGTAGCTGTACGGTCGAGGTCGTCTAATATATATCGGTGCAACTCGTGCATCTTCTTCTCACTGATTACGAATATCAGCTTATCATTCTTCTCACCGTTTATCACGTAAGCTATCATCCTCGAAATGATGAAGATGGCGATGAGCGAATAGAAAGACAGATGCCATGACGCCGGAGTAGTATCCGCTTCATTACCTATACCGAAACCGATAACCACCAATCCGAAGCAAACCACTGCTCCGTCCACCATCAGGATGGCTCTCGAAAAACGGATGTGAGCGTATTTCTGCAACAGCATACCCACGATGTCGCTTCCGCCGGTAGTAGCCTCGTTGCGTATCACAATACCCGTACCTATACCTATTAATACAGACCCCATCACACAGGCCAGCATCAAGTCGTTGCTCATATCGAGCGTACCGCCCAACAGTCGCGCGGGGTCTAGGGCTTCGAGCGAAGCCTCATCGGGATAGACTAGCGCTGAGAGAGTATTCATTATCAACGGGGTAATAAGAGCCGCGGCTATGGTACGCGCACCTAATTTCGACCCCAAGAAGATTACCGAAATGATAAGTAGCGGAACATCGAACATATAACCGAATGTTCCTACCTGAATGGAGGGGAACAAGTTATGAAGCACGATGCTGGCTCCGTACGCCCCACCGGGAACGATGTTATACGGATTGATGAAGAACACGAATCCGGATGCCAAGATAACGCATCCTATCAAAATGTTAACCCATGATAATATTGTCTCTCTTTTCATAAAATGTGATTTTATGCAGCAAATATACAAATATAATTCAACGAACCCAAAAATATCGGCTTAGACTTTACAAAAAAGAAACGAACACAGCCACCATTACCACAATGACAACTGCATCCGTTTTCTACATCTCCATCAAAACGTATAAAATCATAAATAGGGGGGGG
>FR881275.1:58140-141013 GCA_000434735.1 Bacteroides sp. CAG:530 | reverse complement strand
CGCCCTGAGCGACATCATATCCTTGTAGACGAAAAGACGAATTGCAGCACCAAGGGAATGGGAATACTGAGTGTGGCAAAGCACCGAAACGGAAGCACGGGCCGCATATACTACAGCTATAACCCCAGCATGAGCCACATCACCGCCTTCAAGCCGCACCCCTTCACCGACGCAGAGTTACAGATTCATGCGGAGCAGTTAGAAGAAGCCGAAAAAATCAACAAGAAGTCGAAGGAAATCGCCAAGCGCAATGCCATACTAAAGAACTTGATGAAAAAGCGAGCCAGAGACGCTGAGGAAGCCAAAAAGAAAAAAGAACAAAAGATTGATACCTATGAGCAAAGAAACCTGTTTGAAGCCAACTAACGGTGAGTATTACGCTACACGATGGCCCGGTCCGCCATACGCCGAAGACGAGTGTCTGCTGCCTTTCCGGTGCCGTGCCATGACGAAGACGAGCCTTGCCAGCCTCTACTTCCCCGACGTGAACGCCACCACCGCCAAGCAGCACCTGCGCCGCTGGATAGCGTACTGCAAACCTTTATCGGACGAGCTGCGGAGCATAGGGTATAACCGGGCAAAGCATTCGTTCTCAAGGAATGAAGTAAAGGTGATTGTTAAGCATCTGGGAGAGCCGTAAAAAGATGGATGAATAACGGAAGAGTCCGGATTCGCTTTTTTAGAGTGAGTCCGGACTTTTGTTGGTTTAATATTTGTATCGTCTGTGCAGATAGGTCGCATGAGAAATGCATACCTTTGTACGATTATCAGGAAAAATTAATAACTTTGTAGAACAATACGTAACTGCAATATTGACCTAAAGAATCGATAAAAAAACAAAAACACGAAACTTCTTGACTGTCTTATGGGCTTCGGTCGGCCTCGCAGTGATAGCGCAGAAGTTTTCACTTTTATGAATATGGCGAAAAAAACGAAAGAAGCAGTAAAAAAGACTATTGAACAAACTTTGTGGGATTCGGCAAACGAATTGCGTGGCAATCTCGATGCAGCCGAGTATAAAAGTGTGGTACTTGGTCTTGTTTTTCTGAAATATATCAACGACTGTTTTAAAGTAAAACACGATGAACTCGTGGCAGAGGGCGACGGTTTTGAAGAAGATCCGGATGAATATATCGGTGATAATATCTTTTTCGTTCCTACTGACGCACGCTGGGAAAAGATTATCCAAGCCTCGCTTACTTCCGAAATAGGAGTAGTTGTTGATGCGGCAATGGAAGCGTTAGAGAAAGAGAACAAGCAGCTTAAAGGCATCCTCCCTAAAAACTATGCCCGTCCTGAGCTTGACAAGCGTCGCTTGGGAAACGTAATTGATATTTTTGAGAACAACCTGCACTTTACAGGAGCTGAAGCCCGTGATGTGCTGGGACGTGTATACGAATATTTTCTTGGAGAGTTCGCCCGCGAAGAGGGAAAGAAAGGTGGAGAGTTCTACACGCCATCTTGTGTAGTACGTACCATTGTAGAAGTTATCCAGCCCTATAAAGGTAAAATCTTTGACCCAGCCTGTGGTTCGGGCGGTATGTTTGTACAGAGTAGTAAGTTTATAGAACGTCACCGAGGCAATATCAACAAAATATCGGTATACGGACAAGAGCTTAACAGCAATACGTGGAGATTGGCACAAATGAACCTTGCCATTTGCGGTATTGAGGCTAACTTTGGTGACAGTTTCGGCGATTCATTCCACGATGATAAGCATCCTTTCCTTAAGGCTGACTTCGTAATGGCTAATCCCCCATTCAATGTTTCCAAATGGGGCGGCGACCAACTCCGTGACGACCCACGCTGGCAATATGGCATACCACCCGAAGGTAACGCCAACTTTGCCTGGATGCAGCACATGCTTTATCACTTGGCCGACGATGGCCGCATAGGGCTTGTTCTTGCCAATGGTTCTTTATCATCGCAGCAAGGCTCGGAAGGTGACATTCGTAAAAACATTGTCAATGCAGACTTGGTAGAAGGTATAATAGCCATGCCTTCGCAATTGTTCTACAACGTGCAGATACCATGCTGTCTGTGGTTCTTGACAAAGAAGAAAGCGCAGCCCGGAAAAACACTTTTCATTGACGCTCGTAATATGGGTTATATGAAAGACCGTACACACCGTGAGCTTTCGTGTGGCGAGGAAACCGAAGACCACGGCAATGATATAGCACGCATAGCCGATACCTTCGAGAAGTTCCGTGCCGGTACGCTCGAAGCCGAAAAGGGTTTCTCTGCTATAGCTACCATAGAGGATATTAAGGAGCAAGACTTTATACTTACCCCTGGTAGATATGTAGGCATTGCCGAAGTGGAAGAAGACGGCGAACCGTTCCAAGACAAGATGGAACGCCTTACATCCGAGCTTTCGGATTTATTCGCTCAGTCGCATACGCTCGAAGATGAAATCCGCAAGCAATTGGCAAGTATCGGTTTTACCATTAAATAAAACAACTTCTACTCTTCGTTAGGTCACTTTAAAATAACGAAGAATATGAAAGAGAGATTAATTCAAGAGATCAGTACCGCAATGGCAGAAGTGTTAAGTTTTGAACAAGTAGCGCACCTTAATAGTGTTTTGCTTCAGGTGGTAAGCCAATACAGCATTACCAAAGATGGCGAGACTCTGCAAGAATACGCAGTGTCTAACGACCGTCTGCTTGACATTTTCTTATCAGCGAAGCAAGTAGAGGGATGCACAACGCCTACCATAAAATATTATGCTTCTACCATCAGGCAGCTGCTCAAGAAGATGCCTAAAAAGGTAACCGACTACACCACAGAGGACATAAGAGCGTACCTTGCCGTATTCCAGCGGAAGAACAAATCAAGCAAAGTAACCATAGATAATATACGCCGGATATTTTCTTCATTCTTTGCTTGGCTTGAAGAGGAAGATTACATTGTAAAAAGCCCGGTACGCAGAATACACAAGGTAAAAACAGGTACTCAGGTTAAGGAGGTATTAAGTGATGAAAACATAGAACAGCTCCGTGACAGTTGCACCAAGATTCGCGACCTTGCCATTATTGATTTGCTGGCTTCTACAGGTATGCGTGTTGGCGAGTTGGTAAAGCTAAACCGTGTGGATATTAATTTTACCGAGCGAGAATGTATTGTTTTCGGCAAGGGCAACAAGGAACGTATTGTTTATTTCAACGCTCGCGCAAAGATACATTTGCAGCAATATTTGGCTACTCGCAAAGACCGCAACAAGGCTCTCTTTGTTTCTTTGGCCAAACCTCATAAACGCTTGGAGATTTCGGGCGTAGAGACTCGTTTACGCAAAATCGGCCAGATGGGTTCATCCTCATAAATTCCGCCGTACATTGGCAACAATGGCCATCGACAAGGGAATGCCTGTAGAACAAGTGCAACGGTTGCTCGGTCATGTTAAGATTGATACTACCATGCACTATGCTATGGTTAATCAGAACAATGTTAAACTTTCACACCGTAAATTTATAAGTTAGCATGATGTATTGCACAACATATAACAGCAGCTTATCGTTTCGCAAAAAAAGGCGAGAAAATGATAATTTAGAGCAGCAGGCACAGGCGTTGTTTGATCATTACTTTTGTTTAGATAGTAAATATATTAGCGAATCGATTTCTGGAACACTAACGGATATTGCTACATATTTGAATGGTTTAGCTATGCAAAAATTTCCACCAATTGATAATGAGCATAGTCTGCCAGTTCTTAAAATAAAAGAATTAGGGCAGAGAAAATGTGATGATAACAGCGATCACTGTTCTAATACCATAGATATTAATTATATTATAAATAATGGTGATATTATTTTTTCATGGTCTGGTACACTGATGGTCGATATTTGGTGTGGTGGTGAATGTGGATTAAATCAGCATTTATTCAAAGTTACACCGAAAAAAGATATTCCTCAATGGCTTGTATATTATTGGACAAATAGACACTTAAATAAATTTAAGCTTATTGCAAAGGATAAGGCTGTAACTATGGGGCATATAAAGCGTTGTGACCTTGAAAGTGCAAAAATTTTAATCCCCACAAAACAAAATATGAATGAAATTCACGCAAAAATAAATCCTTTGTATCAGTCTATAATACAAAAACGCTTGGAAATATCTAAATTAGAAACTCTTCGTGATACACTTTTGCCAAGACTCATGTCCGGTGAACTAAAAATTAACGATTTAAACTGCTAAATTCTCATTGATGATGAATGATTTTGAAGAATATATAAGACAGGGTGAGCCTCAGAAAAGAGAAAAAGGCTATGCTTGGCAGACCGCTATCGGATTACAGGCGGTGGATGATTTGAAACCGTCTGAATACTTGATTCAAACGGCGCGTCAGCACATTGAGGGTGATATAACTATCGAAGAAGCAAAGCAACTTATTGATAGTTACTATCAGTCTAAGACTGTCCGAGCTGACATAGAAGACCGAACGGAAGAAGCCGATAAGGTATCGGCACGTATCGCCGAGATATTGTCGGAGAAGACGTTCACATTTTCGCCCATTGAGTATATAACCATTCATCGCCGCCTTTTCCAAGGTATCTATAAATTTGCAGGAAAGGTTAGAGATTACAATATCACTAAAAAAGAATGGGTACTGAAAGGAGAAACTGTTCTTTATGCCAGTGCTGACAGCATACGTGAAACGTTAGATTTCGATTTCATGCAGGAGAAAAATTTTAGTTATAAGGATTTGAACATCAACGATGCTATCACACATATAGCCAAGTTTATATCCGGAGTTTGGCAAATTCACGCTTTCGGTGAGGGGAATACCCGTACAACGGCAGTGTTTGCAATAAAATACCTGCGTACGTTTGGATTCGACATCAGCAACGAAGCGTTTGCCAATCATTCATGGTATTTCCGCAATGCCTTGGTTCGTGCCAACTACAACAATTTGAGCAAAGGCATTTATGCCACTACCGAATATATTGAAGCGTTCTTTAGAAACCTCATTCTTTCAGAACATAACGAACTAAAGAACCGAGTAATGCTTGTGCAAGAATCATCTGCGCAAGACGTTCAAAGTGCAAATACAGCAAAAGAAAGCTTCCCAAAGTGCAATATTTGCACTTTGAATTGCACTTTAGAAGAAATGGCAGTGCTGCACTTCTTGCGAGAACAGCCTAAAGCCACACAAAAAGAAATCGCTGCGCATATAGGCAAATCTGAGAGAACAGTTAAGACCATTACCGTAAGTTTGACCGAAAGAGGCATCATAGAACGCAAAAATGGTAAAAGAAACGGTTTTTGGGAAGTGAAAACGAATGATTTAAACAGCTAAATTCTCATTTATGGAAGAATGGAAAAAATACCAATTAAAGGATGTAACCACCATTTTAGGTGATGGTTTACATGGAACTCCAGAATATGACGATGATGGAACTGTGTTTTTTATCAATGGCAATAATCTTGTTAATGGAAAAATTGAGATAAAAGACTCAACAAAGCGTGTATCTAAAGATGAAGCTAATAAGTATAAAAAAAATCTAACCGAGCGAACTATATTAGTTTCTATCAATGGTACAATAGGCAATGTTGCAAAATATAAAGGCGAAACATGTATCTTGGGGAAAAGTGCCTGCTACTTTAATGTAGCAGAAAACTTCGATCTAAATTTTATATATTATGTTGTTGCTTCACAACAATTTAAAGATTCAATAACACGTTTAGCAACAGGCACAACAATTAAGAATGTATCATTGGAAACAATGAGAAATTATTCATTTTCAGCACCAAGTATAAATGAACAAAAACGCATTTCTGCTGTCCTATCTTCACTCGATTCTAAAATCGAGCTTAACCGCCGCATAAATGATAAATTTAGAGCAGCAGGCGCAGGCGTTGTTCAAGGCGTGGTTTGTGGACTTTGAGCCGTTTAAGGATGGGAAATTTGTAGAATCTGAGCTGGGAATGATTCCGGAAGGGTGGAAAGTAGAATCTTTGGCTGATTTTTGTTCAGAAATAACAAGAGGTAACACTCCTAATTATGTAGAATATAGTTCACATCCAATATTAAACCAAAAGGTCAATAAAGGATCTTTTTTAGACAAACAATATTACAAGTACAATGATGATGCTATCCTTGTTCCAGTATCAAAACTTGCGCATCAATGGGATGTCTTATTAAATTCATTGGGACAAGGTACACTTGGGAGAGTACATTTATATAAAGAGATGTCATCAAATGTAATTATTGATCAGTTTATTACCATTTTGAGAACAAGCAACGTTGTCAATGCTATATATTTAGCATATATACTTAAGCGACCTGATTATCAATCTATAATAGAAAGTAGTATTACAGGGTCTACAGGCATGTGGGTATTAACAATTAATAATATTAGAAAAATCAAAATTATATCACCAAATCAAAATGAGCTTAACGAGGTACGTGATGTAATGGAAAAAATATATTTTAAAATGGCCAAAAATGAATTAGAAATAGAATCATTAACAAAGTTAAGAGAAATACTTCTCCCGAAACTTATGTCCGGTGAACTAAAAATTAACGATTTAAACAGCTAAATTCTCATTTATGGAAGAGTGGAAAAAATATAAATTAGGAGATATTTCCAATATGAAATATGGAAAATTGCCTCCCAAAAAGGATAATGGATCATATCCAATATGGTCTGGATATAAATATTCAGGATTTGCAACAACTTTCAATTGTCGCAAGGGCACTGTTGTAGTTATCGCAAGAGGCGTTGGAGGGACTGGAGATGTAAAGATCTCTAGAGAGGACTGTTACTTAACTAATTTATCAATTTCTATTGACCTAGATAAAACAATATGTCACCCATTATATTTCTACTATAAATATAAACACATAATCTTAGATACCTAGATACCGGTTCAGCTCAATCTCAAATAACTATTGATGATTTAAAGCGAATGGAGTTAAAACTGCCCACTCTTGAACAGCAAACACAAATTATAAAAATCCTTTCCTCTCTCGACTCTAAAATCGAGCTTAACCGCCGCATAAATGATAATTTAACTACAACCTATTATGCCTAATACTATCAATTTTACAGAAGACGCATACGAACAAGCGATAATATCCTTATTCGAAAAAATGGGCTATGAATACCATTATGGCCCAGAACTGGAAGCAGACACCGGTAGGGATCTTACAGACGCTACAATACCGGGAGAATTGCGTAAGACTATGCTGACCATCAATGGAACGGAAAAAACAGCAGCCGTAGACGAAGCAATCCGCCAAATACGGGAGCTATTCAGTCAACCGCTGGTTACTGCAAACGTAACCCTAACAGATTGGCTGCAAAACGGCTTGGACGTTTCTTTTAAAACCACACAAGGCACTTTACGCAGTGACCATATCAAGATACTCGATACCGCTAATATTGATAACAACTCTTTTATAGTAGCTAATCAGTGGACGGTTGTAAACAATAAAAGCACTAAACGTGCCGACATAGTTGTTTTCATTAACGGTCTCCCTATTTCTGTAATTGAGCTGAAATCTCCTACACGCGAAGTCACCAACTCGGAAGAAGCACATCAGCAGCTGCAAAACTACATGCGTATCATTCCGCAACTATTCACGGCTTGTCAGATGCTTGTAATAAGTGATATGGCAGATACCAGAGTTGGTACTATCACAGCTCCGTTAGACCGCTATATGGAATGGAAAACCACCGACGGAAGCTATGAAAGCAAGTTGTTTGCCGATTTTGACACTTTCTTCTACGGCATTTTCACCAAGCATAGATTCATTGATATTATATCAGATTTTACCCTTACAATGGGAGTAGACAAAAAGGCTCGCATACTGGCAGGATACCATCAATACTTTGCTGTAAAGAAAGCCATGGAATGTACCAAGCAAGCCCTGCAGCGTAATGATGGTAAAATCGGCGTGTTTTGGCATACGCAAGGTTCAGGAAAAAGCCTTTCTATGGTATTCTACGCTCATCAGCTACTGAAAAACTTGTTGAGCGCAACCCTGCTTGTACTGACAGACCGTCTTGATTTGAACGATCAATTGCATAGCACTTTTTCAGCCTGCAGCAACTATTTACGTCAAACACCTGTAAAGGCTACCGATGGCGAGCATCTGTACGAACTGCTTGAAAAGCGCAAGAGCCACGGTATAATATTCGCTAATATCCAGAAATTCAAAGACCGTGATAAGCTGATTACCAACCGCTCTGATGTTATTGTGATTAGTGATGAAGCACACCGCACACAGTCGAATACCAAAACGAAAGTAGACACGGAAACAGGCCAACTGAAACTCGGTTTTGCTGCTATTGTGCGAAAACTTCTGCCTAACGCCGCATTCATCGGATTTACAGGTACACCTATCGAACAAGACGATAACGATACAAGAGAGGTTTTTGGAAACTATATCGACATTTACGATATGACCCAAGCAGTAGAAGACGGTGCTACTGTTCCTGTTTATTACGAAAGCCGCTTAGTAAAATTAGATTTGGACAATGAAACGCTGCGACTGCTGGATAACGAGTACGATAAACTGGCGGAAGAAGGTGCGGAAGAACAAGATATTAAACGTTCTAAGGACGAAAACGCACGGCTTCATGCCTTGCTATCCGCTCCGCAGACCATTGATACATTGTGTAAAGACATCATAGATCATTACGAAAATAATCGTGCCGACTTGCTTACCGGTAAAGCTATGATTGTAGCCATAGACCGTGCTACAGGCATAGACATTTACAAAAAGCTGATAGAGCTTCGCCCGCAATGGAAAGATATGATAGGCGTAGTGATGACGCAAGGCAACCAAGACCCTGTAGAATGGAATGACATCATAGGTTCTGGCGCACGTAAGGAGGAACTGGCACGACAGTTTAAAGACAATAACTCACCGCTTAAAATAGCTATTGTAGTGGACATGTGGCTTACCGGATTTGACGTTCCGTCGCTGGCTACCATGTACGTTTACAAGCCTATGAAGGGACATAACCTAATGCAGGCCATAGCACGTGTAAACCGTGTGTTCCCAGATAAGAGCGGCGGTTTGGTGGTGGATTATATAGGTATTGCCAAAGCTCTGAAAAAGGCTATGCACGACTATACCGGACGTGACAGGCAACGATATGGCGACCCCAATATCAAGACTACTGCTTATCGGGAGTTTGTATTGGCACTTCAGCGATGCCAGGAATGCATGAACGGTTACGATTATTCGGCTTTCTCTAATTGCTCTAACCTACAACGTGCCAACCTCATCAGAGGCGGTGTAAATGTGCTGTTAGACAGAAACAACCTTGTTTCGTCAAGACCAAGTAAGCAAACCGATGAAAACGGCAATGTTATATATGTGAATGCAGTTCCAGCCGAAGCACAGAAAGTGTTTATGGAAGAGAGTAAACGCTTAGCTCAGTGGGCATCGCTTTGCCGTAGTTTATTATCGAACGATGAACGCTATGAAGAGGCTTACTTTGAAGCGGTTAGAACATTGCTTTCACGTCTTTCAGGCAACAAGCAGATTACACGTAAAATTATAGATGAGCGCATATCGCATCTGCTTAAAGTGGCTATTAAAGCAGACGGAGTGGTAGAGATACTCAACACCAAAGGAACAGAATTCTCTCTCTTTGACGAGAATTTCCTGAAAGAGGTTGCCGAAATGAAAGAGAAGAACTTTGCTCTGGAACTATTAAGACGTCTACTTGAAGAGCACATTAAAAAACATGCAAAAAAGAAAATGGTAGAAGCCGAGAAGTTCAGCGAAATGCTCGACGCCAGATTAGCGGAATACTTGCGTGGTTTGATTTCGAACGAAGAAGTGATTAAGGAATTGATTAAAATGGCGGAAGAGCTTAGAGCTAATGCAGAGCAAGCGTCTGAATTAGGTTTAACTGAGGAAGAGCAGGCGTTTTATGATGCTCTGACCAAACCGCAAGCCGTGAGAGATTTCTATGAAAACGACCAGCTTGTCGCTATGGCAAAGGAGTTGACCGAAGCTTTACGCAGCAGTAAAACTATTGATTGGCGACAGAAAGAATCGGCTCGCGCCAAAATGCGCTCAATGGTGAAACGCTTACTTAAAAAGTACAAATACCCACCAGAGGAACAGGAAGAAGCTCTAAAAACCGTTATCCGTCAATGTGAGCTTTACGCTGATTCGGACGAGAATTAAACATACATTCAGTATCTAAATACCAAAAGCCAATCCGTTCATGATGAAAATCGTGAATGGGTTGGCTTTTACTGATGATATAAATCAGTTATGATACACCATCGCCTAATTAATTATACCATCGCAAAAATTATTTCATTAATATCTCCCAAATCGCTTCAAAGCCGCTGAGTGACCTGATGGCCGCATAGTATCTTTGTAATACGAAATCGATATCGAACGTAATATTACAAAGAACAGTGTTAAACCTAAAAACAAGAAAAAACATGGAAAGATCAGTAGCTTATTCATTGGTGAGAAGACGTGACTTTAAAGACCCAAACGGTAATGAGAAATTATACTACGCACAGGCGCAAGCCCGAGGCGAGATGGGTATTCGTGAAATAGGGCAGCGCATAGAGCAGATGTGTACAGTAACATACGCTGATATTATGGCGGTGCTGTGTGCGCTTCCTTCCGTAATCAGGCAGGGGCTGGCTTCAGGAGAGATTGTGCGACTGGGAGATGTGGGTTGCCTTCAGATTGGCCTGAAAAGTAAAGGCGCAAAGACCGAAAAGGAATTTACAACCTCTCTGATAGAGAAGGCGAGATTCCGATTCCGTCCAGGCAAAGACATGTCCGACTTGGTGACGTCTCTGAATTATGAACGTGTACCGGTACGCAAGAAGAAAGGAGAGCAATGAAACGTAAAGTGTGGGTGATTATATCTCGTATTATACGGTGCTTGGCCTACATTATAGAAGGTACTTGCCCCGTAATGAAAAAGAAACCTCTCGACAAAGAGGATGAGCAGCATCGATAGCTGCACAATGAAGTGATGTGAAAAGACAGCGGCAATGCGTAGGATAATTCCTGCACAATGAGCCGCTGTCTTTTTTTTTCTGCTAAAGAGTGTACTTATCGTGCATAATAACTGCAAAAAAGTAAGGCTATTATATAAAGTTTTATTATATTTGTAGAAGCACAACATCCTGTGTAGCATAGAGATAAAACCATTAGCATCAACCTACTGTAAAAGAACCGTAAGATTATGAAGCATCGTACACTATTCCTTATTGTTTTTGCATTGTTGCAAACCTGTATCGCCTTTGCCGGCACTCCGTTCACCAAGGAGGAATTCCAAGAAATGGTGAGGTTGTTCAACCAGCACCAAGAAGCTAACATAAAGAAGCCGTTCGATAAGTGGACTACCCTACCCTTGATAAACAAACCCGAGGGGCTGGAAGTTGTATATCTGGCATCCGACGACGAAGCTACGGGTGGGTTCTTCTTCATCGACAGGGCCGACAGTACCATTTCTGTTATCACCACATATACCTTTCCCATGAAGTTCGCGTTCTATTCCATGTCTATAGAGGGAGGAAAAATCGGTTTGAAAGCGAAGTCGGGAGGGGCATGTTTTTCTTACTGGACGTATTCTGTATTTCCGGACAAAGCCCAGTATTACGTTTTCGTAAACGAATGCTACGGCGAGATAGAGGAGGCTTCAAGCAGCACAAAGCCAAAGCTGGATCCGGAAATAGCGAAGCTCACCATCAAACAGTTCCGGTTAGAGCACGACCCGATAGAGGGCTGGCATAAATTATGCAGTGAGTGGAAACCGGACTGACATAAAAAATAGAGAAAGTGCATGATAAATCAATTTTAGCAGACAGTCCGCAAACTAATAAAATGAGAAATTCATGGTAATTATAACCTTTTGAGTTAAATTCCAGCCAGACAAGAAGTTTTCTCTGAAAATATTTAGAGAATCCAATTTAAAAGGATATCTTTGCAGTAACAAATCCCACCACGCCTCTCCACGATGCGTACCACGGTGGGACTTCGCTTTTTATGTGGATATATGAACTATGACAAACAACCGATAAATATAGATGAACAATTGGCATTACTCCAAAACAGAGGACTGATGATTGAAGATATTGCAACAGCCAAACTACAGCTTCGCAACATCAGTTATTTTCGTATTGCCAGTTATCTCCGATACATGGAACAAGACCGACAGCAGCATCTTTACAAGTCGGGCAGTACATTCGAGCAAGCCATCAACCTTTATCTCTTTGATAAAGAACTCCGCCAACTTATATTCATGGCTATCCAAGACATTGAGATTTCTCTCCGAACCAAGATTATACAAGTGTTCTCAATGGAACATGGGGCGTTTTGGTTTATGGATTCATCATTGTTCAAGAATGCAGAGTTTTATGAAGATTGTCTTGACAACATCAAGAAAGAGGTATCACGCTCAAATGAAGATTTCATAAAGGAACATTCCGAGAAATATACCTTCCCAACTCTCCCTCCTGTATGGAAGACCTTGGAAGTTGCATCTTTAGGTACGCTTTCCAAGTTGTTTTACCTATTTAAGGACAATCGGTTAAAGAAACAAGTGGCAAGAGAGTTTGGCCTTCCTCAATACACATATTTGGAAAGTTGGATAAGGTGCATTACCGTACTTCGTAATTGCTGCGCTCATCATGCACGTATATGGAACAGACGTTTTGCCTTAAAGCCTCAATTGCCGAATCGGCTTCCTTTAAATTGGATTGCCCCAAGCCTGAAACCAATCAAGCTGTACCATCAGTTATGCACTTTATTATACTTAGAGCAAAATATCACCCCCCTGCATGGATTTGAAAAGTTCTTTACTCAAACTCTTTGCAGAATACCCTAATGTAGATTTACACGCCATGGGATTCCCTCAAGGTTGGGAAAACGAATCTTTATGGAAATAGCAACAGAAACAAAGACTAAGAAAAGGCAAAGCCGCCACCAACAGCCAACAGTGAAGCGTCTTGGCGCATAAGAAACCGGAATAAAAAAACGACCGTTCCGCAGTAGCCCCAGAGACGTAGCCTTGATTTTTTCTTCTTGGTTCTTCTTCTTTTGTATCAAGACAAAAGAAGAAGAAAAACCATCCGCAGGGCGAATACACTAGCAGTGCTAACACATCATTTATTCTCCCGACTAATGCGATCAATAAAACGACCGGCATTATCACCCTTCAACGTATAAACCTCAGTAATCGGAGAATAAAGCAACGATGAATACTGAAACAACTGCAGAGCAACAAACTTGCCGTCTACAGAATAAATATAATCCATACGGATAGCACTCTGCTCGGCATTGCTGCGCAAACGACCAAATCCGAATTCATCGGAAAGATTATTCCACAAAGCCTCGAAACGCTTAGCCTCATAACTAACAGAATCGGCCTTCATGGCACTATGCGTAGGCGCATACACCCAATGCATGGCACGGAAAAACACGCAATAGAGCGCACATATAATGATGATGGAACCAACGCACAGCACCAAGCTACTGATGGTAGAATCTGCCACCACAGTAGAATAATAAGCCAAGGCACCGCCTACCAGCAGAGCTATTACAGACAATACCACATTACGTACGTTGACACATTTTTTCAAATTCTCAGAAGAAGAAGTATATAATGATTCCATAAAATATCGGTTTTAAAAAGTTATAAAAAAATACATAATACGCTATAAGAAAAGACACGACACATGCTAACCACATATAAACACATGGGTTACAACATGATACAAGCTAATAAAAATAAAACCGCTAAATTATGATATGACGGATGTGGTACAGATACAGCGGTCTTACACTGCATCTGCCTATCTGAAATGTCACGGCGTTATGATCTGCCGACAAGATATTCATGCACTGCGCATAGCGTCCGCAGGCTTTCATAACCTCCCTGTTCCACTGCTGCACAAGCTGACGCAGGCCTCGCTGGAAGAGATTTCCCAAGTGAAAATGGCTCTCTGTAGAGCTGTTCAGCATATCTCCTAACGGAATTGCGGAGATAGCCTTGTCTACATCGTCGGGAGTATCAGAGTGGGCATCGTGACTAGAAGTGACATGTGTATACGAAACGACAGAACCCTCGTCAACACAACCCGGCGCTTGGCAAGATTGTATCAACAGTACCCACAGGGGCATAAGAAGAAGCAGAATCCAACGTTTCATATTACAATTGATTTATGGCGCAAATATAATACATTATTTGAATACTTACACTATAAAACAAACGAGACATACATCAAGCAATAGTGTATGTCTCGCTCAAACTAATTATAAATCGTGATTACGCATACGGTATTCAGCCAACTCCTCGTACTTGGTGCCTGGGCGACCGTAGTTGCAATACGGATAGATGGAGATACCTCCGCGCGGAGTAAATATTCCTGTTACTTCGATGTATTTAGGATCCATCAGCTTAATCAGGTCTTTCATGATGATGTTTACGCAGTCTTCGTGAAAATCGCCATGATTACGGAAGCTGAAAAGATAGAGTTTCAGGCTCTTGCTTTCTACCATCTTAACATCCGGCAGGTAGCTGATACGTATCTCGGCAAAGTCGGGCTGTCCGGTAATAGGACATAAGCTGGTAAACTCGGGACAGTTGAATCGCACCCAATAGTCGTTTCCTGGATGTTTGTTTACAAACGCCTCCAGCACCTCCGGAGCGTAGTCTTGCTTATACTGAGTATTCTTATTGCCCAACAGGGTAAGTTCGTCTTTTCTTTCCATAAGATTATTCGTTTAATATAGGTGATTACATGCCAAGGCTATCGGCAATGCGTTGCTTATCGGCAAGGTATTTCTCCAGTCCTTCACGGCGAAGCTTGCACGATGGACAGTGTCCGCATCCGTCGCCCGGTATGCCGTTGTAGCAGGTAAGGGTTTCATGACGTATCAGGTCGAGCACGCCAAGGCGGTCGGCAAGCGCCCATGTCTGCGCCTTATCAATCCACATAAGCGGTGTGTGAAGCACAAACTGCTCGTCCATAGCAAGGTTCAGCGTTACGTTGAGCGACTTGATGAACGAGTCGCGGCAGTCGGGATAACCGCTGAAGTCGGTCTGCGATACACCTGTAACGATATGGTTTACGCCATGCTCGCGGGCATATACAGCCGCTATGCTCAAGAAGAACAGGTTACGTCCAGGCACAAAAGTGTTGGGGAATGAATCGGCAGGCTTCTCCTCGTCCATGTGGATAGAAGTATCGGTGAGCGAGTTTCGGCCTAAATGTCCGATAAAAGACACGTCCATCACATCGAATTCCACTTCGGCCTTCTCTGCTATGCTTCGTGCCAATTCTACCTCTTTAACGTGCTTCTGTCCGTAGATAAAGCTCAGGGCATATACTTTCTTAAAGTGTTTCTTCGCCCAAAACAGACAAGTGGTAGAGTCTTGTCCACCACTGAATACCACCAATGCGGCTTCGTTATTCATCGGCATCATAATTCGTTTATCTTTAGAATGTTATAAGATACATTTTCATCGTACACGTCGGTATTGTCTACACGCTTTATGTACTTAACCACACGGATGGTTACGGGCAGCACAATGATTTCGTATACGGTTTTAAGCAACACCTGCACCAGCATCAGGTTGATTAATTCGCTTATAGGCATCAGTCCGCCAAACGCCAAAGGGAAGAAGATGATGGAGTCTGCGCCTTCGCCATAAACGGTAGAAAGGATGGCGCGAGCCGAGAAGTTCTTGCCCCGTGATGATATTTTCATGCGGCTCATTACGTAGGCGTTTACGAAAGAGCCTACCAAAAATGCCAACAGACTGGCTACGGCTATGCGCGGTGCCATACCGAAAACGAAGTTGAAGCCTTCTTCGCCTTCCCAGTATGGGGCGGCAGGAAGCGCAACGGCTATCTGGCCTAAGGCTACTACCATGAAGTTCATGAGGAAGCCCATCCAGATGATAAGGCGTGCTTTACGGAAGCCCCAGACTTCGGCTATGCAGTCGTTGATAATGTAAGAGATGGGAAATACCACCAGTCCGGCGGTTACTGTTACGGGTCCGAGTGAGACCACTTTTGTTTCTAACAGATTTGCTGCCACAAGGCATACACAAAATACTATGCCCAGTATCATGTAGGGCACTGACACGAGATTTTCTTTTTTCATCGTTCTTGTTTTTTACGTGGTGTTCTAGAATACACGACCGCTATTCACGGCATCGCATGTTATTAATCGCTATTTTTTCGGGGTGCAAAGATAGCTACATTTTTTATATTACGAAAAAGATTTTGTTTTATATATTTGCAATACAGTAAAAATAACAAATAATGAAGAATACAAAAATACGAATGACACTGAGAGGATTTATCGGAGCGGCTTTTACGCTGACTATAGCCGCGGGATTGGCATCGTGCGCCACTAACAGGTTTGACACTTCGGCTTCGGGGTTGAAGCACGCTGATTTCAAGAAGGTGACAGACGGTAAGCACACAGACTTGTATCGGCTTACCAATAAAAGCGGCATGGAGGTGTGCATCACTAATTATGGGGCAAGGGTGGTTTCTATCATGGTGCCAAACCGCGAAGGCAAGATGGAGAATGTGGTAAGAGGATTTGATAATATAGATGAGTATATGCAGAAATCACAGAACTATGGGGCTACTGTAGGACGCTATATAGGGCGTATTCTGCACGCGCAGTACACTATGGACGGAGCGACGTACCATCTGCAGGCTAATCATCCCGACGGGCATACGGCTCATGGGGGAAACCCGAATTTCGGAGCGAGGATGTGGAAGAAAGAGCATGCCGACGCGAATTCCGTTACATTGTCTTATCTGTCGCCGGACGGAGAGAACGGTTTCCCCGGAAATCTGAAGATTATGCTTACGTATAGGGTTACGGATGATAACAGTCTGGATATTCAGTACAAGGCTACTACCGATAAGGCTACGGTAATAAACTTATGTAATCACTCGTTCTTCAATCTATCGGGCGATATGACACGCAATGTGGAGGCACAAACGCTGTGGGTAGACGCTGATTACTTTACTCCGTACGACAAGAAGAAATGTGTGACGGGAGCCATGTGGCCGGTACAGTCTACCCCACTCGACTTTCGTGAGCCGCACGTGATAGGCGCACAGATAAATATGCCATACTCACAGTTGAAGGTAACCAAGGGGTACGACCACGCATGGGTGCTACGTTCGCCTGGAGAAGACAGCCGTGCGGCAGCTACTATATACGATGAACAGAGCGGGCGACTGATGGAGGTGTTTACCACAGAGCCTGCCATGCATATCTACTCGGGCAACGGAATGAAGGATGTGCCTCGCGGAGCCATCTGCTTTGAAACGTGTCATTTTCAAGACAGCCCCAACAATCCGCAGTTCCCCAGTACGGCACTCCAGCCCGGAGAGGTATTTCAAAGTCATACTGCCTACAGGTTCTCTGTAGTGAAGCGATAAGCGCATACACTTAAGATTCTCATAAAAAAAGAGACTGAAAAGTCGGGAATAACCCCACTTTTCAGTCTCATCATTGAATAAACTAAAAAAATTAATTTGATATTAGGTTAGGATACTGCTCACGCAGTATAAGCGCTGCTCACGCAGCTTTTTTTATTGATGCTGTTCACGCAACAAGTCGTTAACAGTCTTAACCGGATTAAATGTGCTCAACGGAACTTCAACAAAGACTGTACTCCAGTCGCTCATTGAACCATTCCACAGACCCGGAAGCTCTAATGCCTTCAAGTCTTTTCCGTTCTTGCTCTTATAAGAAATAAAGCCTGTAGCCTTATCTACATACTGCAGCAGATTGAACTTCTCGCCCTTGTAGTTCTTAACGGCGCAAACCAAATCTACCGGGTTGAAGTGTGTACCTTTTTCGAACATAGCCTTCTTTTCAGGATCGTTCATGTCAATCTGAGAGCTTTCCAAAATCTGCAATGAAACGGTTCCGTCAGGATTATAAGCCAAGAACGGACCACCGCCCGGTTCGCCTACGTTCTTAACCATACCGCATACACGCATCGGACGGTTCAGCTTTTTACGTAAGTAGATTACCAAGTCGGCATCTTCCAGATCCTTGATATCTGACTTACGGCAACGCAACTGCTGCTGTACGAAACGGATGATAGTTTCGAGCTGATCGTGGCTGTAGTGACCGCTATCAAGCAGTTCCAAGTATTCGAAAGCCTGTTTCTGCAGTGTAACCAATACACCAGCCAACAGTTTCTTATAAGTAACGGTGTCGCCCTTAAGTCTGTCGGGAACCACATTATCAATATTCTTGATGAATACCACGTCGGCATCCAAGTCGTTCAAGTTTTCAATCAAAGCGCCATGACCACCCGGACGGAAAAGCAACTTGCCTTTATCATCGCGGAACGGATTGTTTTCCATATCGGCAGCTACAGTGTCGGTACTTGGCTTCTGCTCAGAGAATGAGATATTATATTCTACACCGAATTTCTTAGCGTATTCTGCTACCTTAGCGTCTACCAATTTAGCGAACAAAGCCTTGTGCTCTGTAGATACGGTGAAGTGTACGTTTACCTTGCCTGTTTTTCCGGCAGCGTACAATGCGCCTTCTACCAGATGCTCTTCGAGCGGAGTGCGTACGCCATCGGCATAGCGGTGGAACTTAAGCAATCCCTTAGGAAGCTGTCCGTAGTTAAGGCCAGCAGCTTCGAGCAGATTAGCTACTATAGCTTTGTAATTATGTTCGGCCAACAATGCGTTGATGTCTTTACCTGTGTTGTCAAGGCATGCAGCGTTGAGGTCATGATAGAAAGCGAAGTCGTGTATATGATCGAAGAACTTCTTCTCGAAGTCTGTTTTCGGTGCGTCGTAGTCGGCTCCCAAAAATTCGAACATATTTTTAAACATACGGCTGGCAGCTCCCGATGCCGGAACGAATTTCACGATTTTCTTTTCGCCGTCTTTATAAGCATCCCACGCAGCAAGATACTTGTCCTGCTCTTCTGAAGTAGGAATAAAAATGCCGCCGTTGTCGACAGAAGCCGCACCAGACAGCTTTAAGAATGGGAATCCGGTTTCAAAACAAGCCAATTGTTCTTTGATCTGTTCTTCGGAAATTCCTTTCTTCGCAAGCAACTCTTTATCTTCTTGTGTTAACATATATATAATAATTTAAGTGATAAATATTCACCTCTAAGAGAGATTTCTCCCCAAAAGTATAAAAAAACCTTTAAGGTTACACCAAACAAATAGAAAAAAACTACCTTTACCGTAAAGTTAAGAGAAAAGATCATGGAAGGACAAGCATTTTTTACCCCCGATGAGCATAAACAGCTCATCGCACTGTACAGACGCCTCCTGCATCTGTCGGGAGACACATTACAAAAAGATGACTGCAAGAATTTGAAAAAGCATCTGATGAAGGTTATGTCAGACGGGACTGTTCCACGCAATGCGTTCGGCATGAATCCGGTGATAAAGGATATGCAGACCGCAGTCATCGTGGCCGAAGAGATAGGTATGCGACGTGCTTCCATATTGGGAATCATGCTACATAGCTCGGTGAAGTTTCACCTATGCACTTTAGACGAAGTTAAGCGGATGTACGGCGAAGATGTGGCCGGCATTATCCGCGGACTTGTGAAGATTAACGAGCTGTACTCTAAAAGCCCAACTATAGAATCGGAGAACTTCAGAAATCTATTGTTGTCGTTCGCTCAAGACATGAGAGTGGTGCTCATCATGATAGCCGACCGCGTTAACCTGATGAGACAGATTAAGGATAGCCCCAACGAAGAGGCACGACTGGAGGTGGCCAACGAAGCGGCTTTCCTGTACGCTCCGCTTGCGCATAAGTTGGGACTCTATAAGCTGAAATCGGAACTGGAGGACTTATGGCTGAAGTATACGCAGCATGATATCTATTATCATATAAAGGAGAAATTGAACGCCACAAAAGCGGCTCGCGACAGATATATAGATGCTTTCATCAAGCCGGTAAAAGAAAAGCTTGAAGAGGCAGGACTGAAGTTCCACATCAAGGGAAGAACCAAGAGCATTCACTCCATCTATCAGAAGATGAAGAAGCAGGGATGTCCGTTCGAGGGCGTGTACGACTTGTTCGCCATCCGTGTTATATTGGATTCTCCTCTCGACAAGGAGAAACAGGAGTGCTGGCAAGCGTATTCTATAGTTACTGATATGTATCTGCCTAACCCCAAGCGTCTGCGCGACTGGCTGTCGGTACCTAAGAGCAACGGATATGAATCTCTTCACATCACGGTGATGGGACCCGAAGGTAAATGGGTGGAAGTGCAGATACGTACTGAGCGCATGGACGAAATAGCCGAAAAGGGTCTTGCTGCACACTGGCGTTATAAAGGTATAAAGGGCGAAAGCGGACTTGATGAGTGGCTTAACTCTATACGCGAAACGCTGGAGAACGCTGACAATGATATGGAGGCGATGGATCAGTTCAAGCTCGACCTATACAAAGATGAGGTGTTTGTGTTTACTCCGAAAGGCGACCTTTACAAGTTGCCGCAAGGTGCTACGGTGCTCGACTTCGCTTTCGCTATTCACACTAACCTGGGATGCCGATGCATAGGAGCCAAGGTGAACGGACGCAATGTACAGCTAAAGCAGGTGTTGAGCAGTGGAGACCAGGTGGAAATTACAACATCGTCTACTCAGACTCCCAAAAGAGACTGGCTGAACTTTGTATCTACATCTAAGGCAAAGACCAAAATACGTCAGGCACTGAAAGAGTTGGTGGCACGGCAAACGCAGTTCGCCCGCGAAACGCTGGAACGTAAATTCAAGAACCGTAAGATAGAATACGATGAAGCGGTGCTGATGCGCCTCATCAAGAAGTTGGGCTATAAAACGGTGACCGACTTCTTCCAGGACATAGCCAACGAGAAGCGCGACATCAACGATATCATAGAGCGTTATATAGAAATGCTGAAGCGCGAAACCGAACAGCGCGATGATGTGCCTTACCGTAGTGCCGAAGGGTACAACATGCAACAGCAGTTTGCCGAAAAGGATTATTATAAAGATGATGTGCTGGTTATAGACCAGAACCTGAAGGGCATAGACTTCAACTTGGCACGCTGCTGTAACCCTATTTACGGTGATGATGTTTTCGGCTTCGTAACCATATCGGGCGGTATCAAGATTCATCGTGCCGACTGTCCTAACGCTCCAGAGATGAGAGCGCGTTTCCCCTACCGTATAGTAAGGGCACGCTGGGCAGGAAAGAGTCATGGCAAGCAGTACGCCATCACTCTGCGTATAGTGGGTCATGATGATATAGGTATCGTAACAAACATCACTTCTATCATCAACAAAGAAGAGAACATACAGTTGCGCTCTATCAGCATAGACTCGCACGACGGTCTCTTCTCTGGAATGCTTACGGTAATGGTAGACGATACATCGAAGTTGGAAGCCTTGATTAAGAAAATAAGAACCGTTAAAGGTGTAAAACAAATAAACCGCGGATAGTCTCCCTATGTTAATAAAGCCTATACATAGACATATGTAAAGAGATTTATGACTATCTTTGCACGATTTTAAACTGACAATAAGATGAAAAAGATTTTTCTCACCACATTATTTTTAGTTTCAGTCATACTGGCGGTGATAGCTCAAGGTACGGCCGAAATCAAATTCGACAAGACCACCTACAGTTTCGGTTCTTTTAAGGAAACCGAAAAGGTAAGCTGCAAATTCAAGTTCACCAACACCGGAAACGGTCCGTTGGTTATACATCAGGCTATAGCCACTTGCGGATGCACCGTACCTAAGTATCCTAAGGAACCCATCAAGCCGGGAGAAAGCGGCGAAATAACCGTTACGTATAACGGAGCAGGTAAATTCCCAGGCTACTTCCGTAAATCGATTACAATACGCACTAACGCTAAAAACGAAGTGATACGCCTCTACATAGAAGGCGACATGATTGCAAAAAGCGCCGAAAATAAGTGATAGCGGATATGGCATAATGCCCTATTACATATAAACAATGCGATGGTGTATCATAACTATTATCATATAAGTTAGAAAATATTGCGATGATTGATGTGAAACAATGCGATGGTTCAAACAAAACATTGCGATGGTATATCATAACTATTATCATATAAAATAGCGAGGATATAACATAACTTAATGGCGGACTGAAAGCTCGTTGGGCTTTCAGTCCGCCATTTATGATACACATTCGCATTAATTCACCTATGATACACTCCCACCAAAACTCTCCTTTATAATGCCCGACAAAACATCAAACCATATAGAACTGCAATCTTTCGATCTATATAACCGCATTGAGCAAATCCATCACTCGCCCAAAGCCTCTGCAGATAACATTCAGGCCAAATACATTCTGCTGTACAAGGTGCTACAGCAAGCGTGCTACGAGCTGACAGCCGATGCAACAATAGCATTCGCCAACCTGTTTGCCCACCTCGACTTTATCTGCAAGGAGCGGAAGATGACCCCGTCGGACAAATATGCCATACAGACCATGCGACGCAACTGCAACGCCGCTATGGGAGATAATTTCGTAGCTGACGTAAATGAGTATCGCTACGATCTGCGTGCGTTGGTGCGTTTCATCTCACTAGCGTACGAGGAAGATATACCGGCATCTCTCCTACCCGAAATTCCACACTCTAACCGTCCGTACAGCGGAACCAAGAAATCGCTGATAGAGTATCTCAGAGTATCTGTAAGCAGTTGGGACGACACACGTATCTTCGCCGCTACAGATAGCGACGAGGACCCGCTCATCATAATAGATTATGCGAAAGCTGGCATAAACGGCGACCAGCTGTATCTGCACGACTTACTGAAAGAGGACATGCAACTGAATCTGCTCGACACACGGGTAGACGAAAACAATGTATACATACCTAATCTTATAGTAGTACAACCCGACTATCTGATAGACATCAGTTCGCTGGCGGCATGTTTCAGAGAGTACGGACATCACCCCTTCAACTTCTTCATCAATAAGATAAAGCCGCGCGTAAGCACATCGCCCATACTTATGGGTAACTTGGCAGGACAGTTTCTGGACGATTACATAAACACACCTTTAGCCGATGCGGTACTGTATAAACACAGCATAAAGAAATTCTTCGCACAGTCGGCATTAGAGTTCTGTACCTGCCCCGAGATAGACGGACGCTTCCATGAGCAGGCACAAATGCAGATGATGAACATAAAGCACTTTATACACGAAGTGTTTCCGAACAACATACATGCGTTTAATCCGAAATCTACCTTGCTCGAAGCATCGTTTATCTGCGAGAAGTTGGGACTGCAGGGACGTGTAGATATGTTACAGAAAGACTTCAAAGTGCTGGTAGAACAGAAATCGGGAAAGCGTGATGAGTATCGCCGCCGACATAAGGAAGACCATTTTGTGCAAATGATGCTTTATCAGGGAATTCTGATGTATAACTTCGGGCAGAAGACCGAAGACATGCAGACTTTCCTGCTGTATTCCAAGTATCACGACGGACTGGTAATAGAGCATTTCGCCGAAGAACTATTCAGACAAAGCATCGCCCTGCGAAACAGAATCGTAGTAAACGAAACCGCGTTGGCCGAAGGAGCCATCGGTAACGTATCAGACTCGCTGAGCACCGAGATGCTGAACGAATTCGCCGTACAGAACAAGTTATGGACCGACTATCAGGAGCCTCAGCTGCAAGAGGTTATAAGCACACTGAAACACTGCTCACCTACAGAGAAAGCATACTTCCGCCGCTTCTTTACCTTCATCTCTAAAGAACAGTTACTGGCCAAAACCGGAGGACGGAACGACCCATCTAATGGGTTCGCCAGCCTGTGGCATACGCCTCTGCCCGAAAAGATTGAAGCCGGAAACATATTGTTAGGATTGACCATCACCGAAAAACGCCGTAGTTCGCCGGATAAAGGGTATGATATCATCAAACTGCACATACCTCAGCAAGGAGAAGATTTTCTGCCTAACTTCAGATCGGGCGATATCATCATACTGTATTCATACACCGGAATGCCCGACGTACGCAACGAGATTCTGATGAAGGGGAATATAATAGATATCACGACGGACGAGGTTATGGTACTGCTGCGCAACGGGCAACAAAACAAAGATATCATAGGTACGGAGACCGACCTTTTCGCCATAGAGCACGACTCATCAGACACATCGTCGGTAAACGCCATGCGCGGACTCTTCACCTTACTTACAGGCCGACGCGACAGAAAGGAGTTGCTGCTGGGCTTAAGAGAACCAGAGACGGACGCCAGCCTCACACTGAACGGAGACTACGGCCGCTTCAACACTCAAGTGCTGAAGGCCAAACAAGCTAAAGACTACTTCATGCTGGTTGGTCCTCCGGGAACAGGAAAGACATCGTGCGCCCTGCGCTATATGGTAGAAGAAGCCCTGACAGAAGACGATTCTTCAATATTGCTGTTATCGTACACCAACCGTGCAGTAGACGAAATATGCAGAATGCTGGTAGACTCTGGCATAGCCGCACGCACACCGTTTATACGCATCGGTAACGAACTGTCATGCGACGAACTCTTCCGCACCTATCTGCTGAAGAACCTGCTTACCGAAAACATTCATCTAAACGAACTGCGCAGCAAGCTTACGAAGACACGAATATACGTAGGTACTACCACCGCCATAAACAGCCGACTGTATCTTTTCTCGTTGAAGCACTTTAACGTGGCCATGATAGACGAAGCTTCGCAGATACTGGAACCCGACCTTATGGGTATTCTGTCGGCTCGGCACGGACAGTATAACGCCATCGACAAATTCATACTTATAGGCGATTATAAGCAGTTGCCCGCCATAGCCATGCAGAGTGCGGAAGAAGCTGAAGTAACCGACCCGTTACTGACAGCCATAGGACTGACCGACTGCCGCAACTCGCTATTTGAGCGTCTGTATAAGAACAGCCCACAAGAAGTGCGCAGCATACTCAACAAGCAAGGCCGAATGCATCCAGCCATCGCTGAATTCCCAAACAACGCATTCTATCACGACGAGCATCTGGAATCGGTACCTCTGCCTCATCAGGAAGAAGAGTTGCCGTACCCCATCTACCGTGCACCGTCGCACAACGAGAATAATATAGACCGACTGCTCACTACACGACGTATGGCATTCATCGCCACCTCACGCCCCAATGACGAGAACACATCCGACAAGAGCAACCGTGAGGAGGCGAAGATAGTAGCCACACTGATTGAGCACATATATCATGTAAGCAGCATAACATTCTCCCCATTAAGAACGGTGGGCGTGATTGTTCCCTACCGCAACCAGATAGCTATGATACGAGAAGAAATATCGCATAAGAATATCCCACGTAAGAACTTAATATCCATAGACACGGTAGAGCGGTATCAGGGAAGCCAGCGCGATGTCATCATCTATTCGTTTACGATAAGCAGTATAGGGCAACTAAATTTCCTTACCGCAAATACGTTCAGAGAAGGAGATTTCATGATAGACCGCAAGCTGAACGTAGCAATAACACGTGCACGTAAGCAGCTGATTCTGGTAGGAAATCCGCATATACTGGGAGCCGACCTTACATTCTATAAGCTGATGGAGTATATCCGCATGAACAACGGATACATAGATACTACGGCTGATGAGTTTGCAAGAGAAAAGTTCAGCGTACCGCAATACGCAGCCAACTGGGATGTGAAGCCGCAATGCTACCAACTGCCGGAGGCTTTCTCTGCATTATTCCGCCAGTACATAGCCAACGAAACGGAGAAACGCTTCCCTACCGTAACAACAAACAACGCTCCGCTTCGCGAAACCATCGGTTACGGACGATACGATTTCGGCAACACCGGCAACAGTTCTCTGTTTTCGGCTACCGACAAGTTGTATCTGTACAACTATTTCTATATGCGACGCAGCTATACAGCCGCCCGCAGTCTGTTCGAAACCATAGGCGGATGGCTGACTTCCGCCGCAAGCAACGTATCGGGCAAGGTGGTATTCTGCGATGTGAGCTATGAATGCGGAGCGTCTGGACTAGCTTTTATCGACATGATACAGCGACGCATGCCACACTCTGATGTGATGTACGCAGGCATCTATCCTACAGAAGAAATGGACCGCATGGCATATAACTTCTTCTCGTCGGAGCCATACAGTAAGGTATCGAGTTGCTTTTATCCACGGATAGAAGCCATCCAAACCGAGTTCTGGAAGGCGCATTCTGTTCTGTCGGAACTGATAATATTCAATATGAGCAATCTGTTCGACCGCATACAGCCGATAGAGGCGCGACATCTGGCGTTGCAGATAAACCAATTGGTACAAGCTTATCCGCTAAACCATTACGCCATAATCTATCGCGACGATGCCGGACAGCGCACTAACGATCACTCGTATAAAGCGTTCCGCACGCACCTGCATCACTCGTTGAAGCCAATAAACGAGCAGATGCCATTAGAAGGCAAATATTATCTGAACCCAGAGAAAGATGAAGCATTGCCAGATAGCGGCACGTATAACTACGAAGTTATAAGCAACAGATAAATTTAGTAACTTTGCACCCCGAAAAATAAAACTATTAATGAATACAGAAAATACAAAGAACGAAACAAAAGGGTATCGCGGAAAAATGGAAGGTACAGCCTTCACTATATTAGTAACCATAGGTGTCTGCCATTTCTTGAACGACATGATACAGTCTATCATTCCATCTATATACCCTATCATAAAAGAAAAATTCGGATTCACGTTTGCACAGATTGGAGTCATCACGCTGATATTCCAGCTCACCTCTTCTATCTTGCAGCCATTTACCGGGCGATATGCCGACCGCCATCCGCAGCCTTATGCACTTACCACAGGCATGTGCTTCACATTAGCCGGACTGCTTATGATGGCTGCCGCCAACAGTTTCTGGATGATTCTGATATCGGTCTGCATCATCGGGTTAGGATCGTCTATCTTCCATCCTGAAGCGTCGCGCGTGGCACAGATGGCTTCGGGCGGAAAGAAAAGTCTGGCGCAGTCTATCTTTCAGGTAGGAGGAAACGGAGGGAATGCCATCGGTCCGCTGCTGGCGGCATTGATTATCTTACCTTTCGGACAAGGAGCTATAGGCTGGTTTGCTATAGTAGCCATTCTTGCCGCCATCATCATGATGCGCATCGGAAATTGGTATAAGGCTAAGCTGGCATACGTCACTACGCACCCTGCCAACAAGCTTAGCGTAGGTCCTAACCTACCCAAGAGCAAAGTACACATGGCCATGTTCATACTGGTAGTACTGATATTCTCTAAATACTTCTACCTATCGTGCATGACCAGCTACTTCACATTCTTCTTGATAGATAAGTTCGGCATCTCGGTACAAAGCTCACAACTCTGCCTGTTCGCCTTTCTGGCAGCATCAGCAATAGGAACCTTAGGCGGTGGATTGTTAGGCGATAAATATGGGCGTAAGTACGTAATCTGGGGGTCCATCCTAGGAGCCGCACCGTTCACCCTTATACTACCATATACTAACTTGATATGGACCATAGTGCTGGCAGTGATTATCGGTCTTGTGATATCTTCAGCATTCTCTGCCATAGTGGTATATGCCACCGACCTAATGCCCGACAAGATAGGCATGATAGCAGGGGTATTCTTCGGATTGATGTTCGGTTTGGGCGGACTTGGTTCGGCATTCTTCGGATGGCTGGCCGACCTTACAAGCATAGAATTCATCTTCCGCATCAGTACGGTACTGCCACTACTTGGAGTAGTTGCAGGCTTCTTGCCTAACACACAAAAGAAATCTTAATAAAACGTGCACGCACGTTATCTTCCGGTAGCTTGGAGATAACGTGTGCGCTTAATAAAGTACGTAGTCAAATCGTCAGTATACTGATCTCGGCTCTGCTGAAGCAATGACTGAGCGTTCAGCAAGTCGCTTATAGCCACCGTGCCGGCATGATAACAGTTGGTACTGATGCGAGCGTTCTCTGTAGCCTTTGCCACCGATTCTTTAGATATCTTAGCTTGATCATAAGCCTCTACAAGCTCATTCCATAGCTGCTGCATCTGCACTAACAGAAGCTCAGAATTACTTCGCTTAGACTCTTCGGCTATCTTTAGCTGCACATTCTTCTGACGGATGGCGTGAGTACCTCCCCACCAATCTGACAACGGGATAGCTATCGACGCGAATACCATCCCCATAGAACGACGGTTCTCTATCACGCTGATGCTATGCTGATCGGGCAAATCATAATACATATATCCGGCACCAATGCCGATAGTAGGAAGTCGCTTGCCAAGCTCCATGTTACGCTGAAGCTTGCTTGCCTCTACACTCTTTTGCAGCATTCTGTATGTAGGAGTAATCTGCAGAGCCGCCTGATGGTCTACCTTATATATATTAGGGTCGGGCAAATCCTCTGGCACAGACACCGCTATGTCGAAGCTATCAGCAGGCAACTCAATAGCCTGTGCCAACAGCATCTTTACCACACTCAGTCCGTTGTTCACCTTCAGTCTGTTGGCAGAGATGCGGTTACGCTCCAGCTCCACCTGAAGCAAGTCGTTCTGCATAGCCACGCCAGCATCGACAGCCGTTGATACATCACGACGAATCGTATCAATCTGACGGCCCACCACATCGAGTGTCTTAAGTTTCTCTTTCAGCGATACCCACTGCCAGTAATACTGCTCTACGGTTAGCACAGCCTCATCTTCTGACAAGCGGAGCTGCTCGCTCTTAACGCTGGCGTTCACCTTGGCCAACTTGTTTCCGTTAAGAATCTGACCTCCGGCAAATATGGGTTGCACGGCAGTAACACCCGCCATAACTCCCCTATCTACAAAAGACGTAGAGTACATACCGTTAAGCACCGACAACCCTACCGCTCCTTTATCGGCCTTAAAGCCCGTACCTGCGGCACTGATATTAGGGAAATACTTGGTCAACGCCTCACGCTGCATCTCTTTAGCGCCGCTTACCTCCAGCCGTGCGGTCTTTATCTTAGAATTGTTTTGCAAAGCCAGCGAGCGGCAATCATCAAGTGTAAGTTGGCGTTGAGCCAGGGATGCCGTACTTAACGACAATCCTATACAGAGAAATAAAAATATCCGTTTCATACCTAATTAAATTAAACCGTGTTATTTCACCTTACCCCTGAATGCCAACCAATACATAACGGGTAACACCGTAGAAATAAGCACCATAGAAATAAGTGTACCAAAACAAATCACCGTACCCATAGGAGTCCACAGCGATGAGTTCTCTAATATCATAGGCAATACGCCCACAGACGCAGCAGCCGAAGTAAGGAAGATGGGTCGCATACGGCGCACCCCAGCATGATAGGCGGCATCGCGTACAGACATGCCCATGTCTCGCCTCAGTTCCTCGGCATAATCGAGCATAATAATACCGTTACGCACCAAAATACCCATCAAACTTACAAGTCCTAATATAGCTGTAATACTAAGGTCCATGCCAAGCAACTTCAGTCCCGCCATCGCTCCGAACACACACAGCGTGATGGAACCAAGGTTTATCAACGCCAAATCTATTCGTTTGAAATGGAACAGCAGTATGAAGAATATCAGCAGTACGGCTATCACTACACCGTTTACCACCATAGGGATGGTTTCGCTATCCTTCTCGTACATACCGCCCAACGATGCCTCAACACCTGCGGGTAGTTTATCGAACGGGATGGCATTCCATACTTCATTGGCCAGCACGTTCTCGTTTCCGCCTCTACACACCTCGGCAGTGACCGAAATAGTTCGAACACCATTTCTGCGAACTATCGTACCAGGGTTCCAATCGGGTGTAACAGATGCCAACTGCCTCAACGGAACTGCCGACATACCTCCAAGTACGGGGATGTATTCATTCAGCAAATCATCAGCATTAGGCTTTCCGTTATGATCAGACTTCAGCACCACGCTTACGGGGTAATCTTTCTCCCAAAGTGTAGTCATCGGAATGCCATCGCCAAAGCCTACCGCCAAATCGGCTGACAGCAACGCCTTGTTTACACCAAGTCGTTCGGCCTCTACCTCATCAGGGCGTACCATTATGCCCGGCTGTACGTTCTCATAATTAGTGCGTATCATCTTCAGACCCTTATTGGCGTGCATGGTCTGCTCTACTATCTGTGCGGCTTTAAGCAAGTCGCTGATGCTATCACCGCTAAGGCGTACCTCTATCGGATAAATGGCATCAGAGTAGTCCATCTGTTTAAAGCGCACATGCGCATCGGCGAAATACTCTGTATAGCGGTCGGCGTACTCATCAAGCAGTTGCTCTGTCTCTTCCTCTCCCTTAGTGTTCACTATGAACTGTGCAAAGTTGGGTCCGCCCACCTGCGGTGCGTAAGTAGAATGAAAACGAGGCGAACCTTCACCTATAAACGAAGTGATAGAAACTACACGTTCATCTTTCTCCAAGATATGCCGAATGCTATCTGCCACCGCTGCAGTACGCTGCGATGAGGCACCAGCCGGAAGATAGAACTCTACGGCAAACTGGTCACGGTCGGCTATAGGCTTCATGCGCTGAGGGGTGGACAAGTATATCAATACCCCGAGCACGATAGAAGCAACACCTGCACCTATAGTAAGCATCGGATGGCGGAAGCAAGCCGCCAACAGTGCATCATATCCAGCCTGCAGATAGTCGAGCGGAGATTTCTTCTTTTTGCCGTCGGCATCTTGCTTTGGAGTGATGCCTTTCTTAATGAATACGTACTGCAGATACGGAGTGACCAGCAACGATATTAATAAGGAGATACCTAATATGATAAACATAGACCACGGGAACGACTTAACGAAGTCGCCGTAAGGGCCTGTCATGGTAAACAAGAACGGGAAGAAAGTAATACTGATAGAAAGAGTGGCCGACAATACCGACATAAAGAACTCTCGCGGTGCAGCCGATGCCGCATGCCAACGAGACATGCCTGTGCCCAACTTATCAATGTAATTGTCTATGATTACCACCGAATCGTCTACTATCATGCCAAGCGTAACAATCAGCGCCGCCAAAGTTACGGTATTCAGCTCGATACCGAATATGCAGAACAGTGCCAATGCCATGAAAATTGTTACCGGGATTGATATGGCAGAAACCCCTGCTACACGTAGCGGCATCAGCAAGATAACTACCACGATAACAGAAACCACAGCGATAAGCAACTCACGGAGGAAGTTGATTACAGAGTCCTCTACCACTTTAGCCTGGTCGGTAATGGTAGTAATGTTTACATCATCTGGAAGAGTCTTTTTATACTCATCGAGCAACTGATGCACTTCTTTTCCCATCGCCACAATATCGTAGCCTTCGCGCATCTCTACTGAGAGAAGCACACATTTAGTGCCGTTGCACTGTATGTATTTGTCAGTGTCGGGATACTCGCGCACTACACGGGCTACGTCTTTCAGTCGGACAATATTTCCGTCTTTATCAGAATAGACTATCTGCTCGCCTACCTCACGCTCGGTGTCGTAAGAATCAGCCACATGCACCGGCAATACGCCATCATCGTTCTTAACGGTTCCGCTCAGCGTGGTGAATCCCTGCATCGACAACTTCGACAATACCGAATAGGCACCTATGCCATAGCGGGCCATCTTCTTACTGTCCAGATAAACTGATATCTGCTCATCGAGCATACCCGACACACGCAGTCGAGACACCGCATCGATGCGGCGCAACTTGTCTTCGAGCGACTCTAAGTACTTCCGCAACTCACGGTAAGTCTTCTGATTACTCTCAAGCGTAATGAGCAACGACGAGGTATCGCCCACATCATCTATAGCCTGCACCGCCAATACCCCCGAAGGCAACTGCGTCTTCAGTCCGCTAAGACCGTGCTTAAACTTAGACCAAAACGCATCGTGGTTATTGACATTATCATTCAGTTCCAGGAACATCAGCGCCATTCCGTCTTTGCTAAGCGTATAGCTCTTCTTCTTGTTCACCTCTTTATATCCGAAGACGAAATCCTCTAACGTCCTTGCCACACGTGCCTCCACCTCTGCAGAAGTAGCTCCCGGATAAACCACGGCTACCAATCCCTGACGGATGGTGATGGACGGTATCTCCTGCTTAGGCATCATACATAAGCCATATATGCCGATAATGACAAACATACTGACTATCAGCAGCACTATCTTATGATAAGCCATGGCAGCCTCAATGAAATTTCTTTTCATACGCAGTGTCTCCCTTTTACTTGACGTTCACTTCCATGCCTTCGCTCACCTTATGATTACCTACGGTTATCACCTGGTCGCCCTCTGACAGTCCACTGGTTATAGATACGTTATTGCCGGCAAGCGCTCCGGTCTCTACCCATCGGCGAGCAGCCTTACCATCGACTACCGTCCATACGAAACGGCGTCCGTCAACATCGAGCGATACGGCTCCAGCCGGAAGCGTAAACCCACTCTTCTGTGTGTCGGGAACCACGCTCACATTGCATACCATGCCTGGCATCAACGCACCGTCAGCATTATCAACCTTCATCTTCACATCGTAAGTATGCGATAGTTGATTAGCCACAATACCTTTCTCCGTTACCTGAGTTTGGTACGAGCGACCGTCGAGTGCCTCTACACGGAACGTAGCCTTCTGTCCTACTTTCAATCGGGCAATTTCTTTTTCGGGCACGGCTATTTTCACCGAAACCTGACGCACGTCTACAAGCTTCAGCACGGGCTGACCAGCCAATACATTCATGCCTTGCTCGGCTTCTTTAGAGGCTATCACCCCATCGTACGGAGCATAGAGCCTACTATCGTTAAGGTTCTTCTTGGCTATGGCTTCGGCAGATACCGCCTGTTGTAATTTGCTTTCCACTTCCACCCACTTAATCTCGGGCATACTGCCTTGCTGATGCAGTTTACTATATCGCGCATAAGCATCTCGCGCCTGAGTCAGCGTGGCTGCCGCCGCATCGTACATATCTTTTAGCGAAGCCTGATTAAGTGTAGCGAGCAACTGTCCGCGGCGCACACGTGTTCCGGCATCTACCGCTATACGTTCCACATTGCCCGGCACCTGAAAACTGAGCATCGCTCCGGTGGTTTCTTCTACTGTTCCTACATAATCATATCCGGCTGTCACATCGGCCGATTTCATTGTCTGCACTTCTACCGATACCGGTTGGCTCGATGCGTTCTGTTTCTTTTCTGAGCATCCGGCCAGGCTTATGCAGGCAAGCATAACTGTCATGAAAACAATCTTTTTCATCATATTACTATTGCTGTTTTTAGTCTGTATTGAATAGTCTAATTTTCTAGTGCAAAGATATTGCTTTCGGCATATCTCCATTAGTCCTTTTGCTACAAAAATTATTCCATTTGTGGTATTTACGTAGTTATCATTCATTGTTTACAAACACCAGATAGCCAATTGTATCTCTCAATGAGAATAGAATGTAGTCTTATATTCAATGGGAGTATAACCAGTGTATTTCTTAAAAACCTTTGAGAAATAAGCCATATCATCGAAACCAAGATAATACGAAATCTCCTTTATGCTCGTATTGATGTCCGACAACATCTGTTTAGCCTCCTGTATCTTCAATTCCTGAATGTAATGCGCCGGCGACACTCCGATATAGTCCTTAAATAACTTTCTGAACCATGAATAGCTCATATTTATCTGCGAAGCCACATCTTCTGGCGTGATGCCTTTCAACAGGTTTTCTCTGATTATGATTTTCGCCTTATCTATCTGAGCCTCGGTAGCAGTATCGAAGCAGCGGTTTTGGTCGTAATACATGGTCATACCAAGAATCAGGTTAGCAATGCCCGCCAAGAACTGCTGACAAGCCGCCTTTTCTTCGTTGGCCACACGTATGGCTTGGTCGTATAGGTTCACTATATTATCTTGAACACCTATTCTATATACTATTTTATCCTTATTGAAAAAGTCGTTTTCAAACCGGCTATCCATGTTAGCTCCTTCAAAACCTATCCACATTTCCTTCCACCCAGTACTCTTGTCGGGCATATAGCTATGCCACTGCTGAGGACGCAGTATAATCATATCGCCTTCTTTAATCTCTATGCTCTGCTGAGGCGAAGTAAAAAACGTACCCTTCCCCTTAGTGATATAAAGCAACTGATAACTATCCAGCCTTCTTCCACGCGAAGGAGCGAAGAAAAACTGAGCCGGATGCCCGGTACGCGGCGGATATGTATCATAATTCTTTTCTATCGTCTCGCTACCAACGGTGTTTACGGTAATCCCCCAATTCTCGTCGTGCTGACTACTGATAAGGTACTTATAATTTTTCGAAATCTTTCTATTCATGAAAAGCGTATTTTTACAAAGGTAGACATTTCCATCATATCTTCCATTCCGAAAATCATTTTTTACCGTCCGAACGGTTTCGATGTCAGTACATTTGCCATGTAATCAAGTTAACCATTATGAACACAAATTATTTTATAGCATTCGACTTGGGAGCCACAAGCGGACGTACGATACTAGGAAAACTGAAAGGAGAAAAGTTGACCTTAGAAGAAATAACACGCTTCCCCAATCAGATGTTGCAATTGAACGGACATTTCTATTGGAACATTTACTCACTCTATGAGAATCTGAAAAAAGGATTCGCCGAAGTAGCCCGTAAAGGCGTGCCTGTCACATCGGCAGGCATCGACACTTGGGGCGTGGATATAGTAGGCGTAAATGCCGACGGCGAGCTATGCGGCATACCATACGCATACAGAGACCCGCAGAACATTGGCAAGAAAGAAGAATATTTCAGCAATGTAATGGATGCCGAAAAGCTATATATGCGAAACGGCATACAGCACATGGATTTCAACACCCTTTTTCAGCTACACGTACTCAATGGTCGTGGCTGTGAATCGATGAAGGCGGCCCACAAAATTCTCTTCATACCCGATGCGCTTAACTATATGCTCACGGGCAAGATGGTAACGGAGTATACCATCGCCTCGACTTCGGGGATGCTTGATGCGATAAAAAGAGATTGGGACGAGGCATTGCTGAAAAGCGTCAATACCAGCCGTGAACAATGGGCACCTCTGGTAAAGCCGGGTACCATTATAGGACACTTATCGCCAGAACTTGCCGCAGAACTGCAGATACCTTCCATCCCGGTGGTAGCCGTAGCCGAGCACGATACAGCTTCGGCGGTAGCAGCAGTACCAGCTACCGACAAAAACTTCGCTTATCTGAGTTCGGGCACATGGTCGCTTATGGGAATTGAGACACAAGAACCTGTAATAAACCAAGAAACCATAAAACATAACATAACTAACGAAGGCGGAGTAGACGGCACTATAAGACTCCTTAAGAACATCACCGGAATGTGGATTCTGGAGCAATGCCTGCAGCGTTGGAAAAAGGACGGCACCTCATATACTTATCCCGAAATGGTGAAGATGGCTTCGGAAGCAAAAGCTTTCTCGTGTTTCATCAATCCGGATGACGCTCTGTTCGTTAATCCTGCTGATATGCCCGAGGCTATCAATGAGTATTGCTTACGTACCAATCAGGAAATTCCGGATGGTCATGCAGCTTACATCAGAATGATATTCGAAAGCCTCGCCATGAAATACCGCGAAACGCTCGATGTGTTCAAGGCTCTGTCTGAATATCCTATAGAAAAGCTACACGTTATAGGCGGCGGATCAAGAAACGCTCTGCTCAACCAGTTTACGGCAAACGCTATCGGATTACCGGTAATAGCCGGACCGGCGGAAGCCTCTTCGGTGGGCAACATCATGCTACAGGCTAAAGCGGCAGGCATAGTGCAGTCGCTTCAGGAAATGAGAAACGTTATCTATGCCAATGTGGAACTGTCTACTTATTACCCGCAAGACAGTGAACTATGGCAAGCAGCTTATATAAAGTACAGAAATATTATCGGATTACATTAAACCTAAAAAACTAAATATCATGAATGAAAAACTTATCTTAAACTCGTACGAGATTGCTAAAGAACGCTATGCAGCACTGGGTGTAGACACCGAAAAAGTATTAAACCATATGCAAGACTTCCACCTGTCTCTTCATTGCTGGCAGGCTGACGACGTAGCAGGATTTGAAGTGCAGGCCGGACAGCTGGGCGGAGGCATTCAGGCTACCGGAAACTATCCAGGAAAAGCACGAAACATAGACGAACTACGTGCCGACATACTGAAGGCAAAATCGATGATACCGGGAACACATAGACTAAACTTACACGAGATATACGGAGATTTTAAAGGGAAAGTGGTAGACCGCGATGAAGTAGATATAACACATTTCCAAAGCTGGATTGACTGGGGAAAAGAGAACGACATGAAACTCGACTTCAACACCACTTGTTTCGGACACCCCAAGAGCGGAAACCTTTCGCTCTCTAACCCCGACAAAGGCATTCGCGACTTCTGGATAGAGCACAGCAAACGTTGCCGCGCCATTGCCGAAGAGATGGGTAAAGCGCAAGGCGACCCCTGCATCATGAACGTATGGGTTCACGATGGCAGCAAAGACATCACTGTAAACCGCATGGAGTATCGCAAGCTACTAAAAGACTCACTTGATGAGATTTTCGCTACAGAATACAAACACATGAAAGACAGCATCGAATCGAAAGTGTTCGGTATCGGCCTTGAAAGCTACACCGTAGGTTCTAACGAGTTCTACTTGGGCTACGGCGTGAAAAATAATAAGATGGTAACATTAGACACCGGTCACTTCCACCCAACGGAAAGTGTAGCCGACAAGGTTTCGGCAATGCTGCTTTACCTGCCAGAGCTGATGCTTCACGTAAGCCGACCCGTACGTTGGGATTCTGACCACGTAACAATCATGGACGACCCGACACTCGATTTGTTCAGCGAAATCGTTCGCTGCGACGCACTTAACAGAGTACACTACGGCCTCGATTACTTCGATGCATCAATCAACCGTATCGGAGCTTACGTAATAGGTAGCCGCGCCGCACAGAAGTGCATGATACGTGCCTTGCTGGAACCGCTTGCCCAGCTTCGCGAATATGAAGCCAAAGACATGGGCTTTGAGCGTCTGGCATTGCTGGAAGAAGCTAAGGCTTTGCCATGGAACGCAGTTTACGATATGTTCTGCCTCAAGAACGGAGTGGCCGTAGGCAATGAATTCATAGCCGAAGTAGAAAAATACGAGGCAGATGTAACCTCTAAACGCTGACGGTTATGGATATCTTGTTAGGATTGCTCATCATATCTATAGGCAGTTTCGGACAGTCTAGTTCGTACGTCCCCATCAAGAAAATCAAATCATGGGAATGGGAGAACTTCTGGCTAGTGCAAGGCGTCTTCGCTTGGTTGGTATTTCCGTTTTTAGGTGCGCTGTTGGCTGTGCCGTCCGATGGTTCTCTATTCTCATTGCTATCTTCGGGAGGTGCACTGCAATCCATCGTTTACGGTGCGCTGTGGGGAGTAGGCGGACTTACGTTCGGTCTTAGTATGCGCTATTTGGGCGTAGCTCTGGGTCAGTCCATCTCGCTTGGTACTTGCTCCGCTTTCGGAACACTGCTACCGGCTCTGATGGCTGGAACCGACTTACTTCACGGTAGCGGTCTGGTACTTTTGCTTGGGGTATGCATCACACTGGCAGGCATTGCCGTAATAGGTTACAGCGGTTCACTCCGCTCACAGTCTATGACAGCCGAAGAAAAGCAAGCGGCAGTGAAAGACTTCGCCTTGACAAAGGGGCTTGCAGTGGCACTTTTGGCCGGTGTGATGAGCGCATGTTTCGCCTTGGGTCTCGATGCCGGAAGTCCCATTAAAGAGGCGGCTCTAAATGCAGGCGTCAACCCACTATACGCCGGATTGCCGGTAATCCTGTTAGTCACCTTAGGAGGATTTATTACGAACGCTGCATACTGCCTATGGCAGAACGTAAAAAACGGAACCACTAAGGCTTACTTTAGCGTATCTCCGTCGTTATTTGTAAACAACGTTTTATTCTGTATGCTTGCCGGTGTATTGTGGTACTCGCAGTTTTTCGGCTTAGAGATGGGCAAAAGTTTCTTCACCGATAGCCCTGTACTCATGGCATTCGCATGGAGTATACTGATGTCGCTTAACGTGATTTTCTCTAATCTGTGGGGAATAATCTTACGCGAGTGGGCAGGTGCCGACCGTAAGACGATAGTGGCTTTAGGCATCGGCTTGTTAATATTGATATTTTCAATCTTTTTCCCTTCATTAATGCAGGGATAAGCTAACATATTATTATGATGAATTATAACGATTCAATTTCGGAAATTATTTCGCAGATAGCCGAAGTAGCCGGCTACCTTTGGGAACGTGGATGGGCAGAACGCAATGGTGGTAACATTTCTTACAACATCACCGACATTGTAGATGAATCTATCACTGCACTCAAGCCGCTGGGCGACTCTATCACCTTACCTCAGCAGGTAAAGAACTTATGTAACAATTATTTTCTGGTTACAGGCACCGGAAAGAGAATGCGTTACGTGCATTCCCAACCCATGAAGAACATGTCTATCATCCGTATTTCGGACGACGGAACAAGTTATGACATCGTGGCAGAAGAGTATATACGCCCGACTTCCGAATTGCCTTCACACCTTATGATACACGATTATCTCATCGGCAAGGGCCGTAAGAACAAGGCGGTGATACACACGCATCCCATAGAATTGGTAGCCATGACTCACAATCCGGCTTTTCTTGAGAAAGATGTCTTGGGCAAATTGCTTTGGAGCATGATTCCAGAAACACGTGCATTCTGTCCCAAGGGATTGGGTATAGCTCGATATCAATTGCCCGGTTCAGTAATTCTTGCCGAAGAAACCATCAAACAGCTCGATGAATATGATGTGGTGATGTGGGAAAAGCATGGTGTTGTAGCTGTAGGCGAAGATTTGATAGAGGCTTTCGATATGATAGACACCTTCACCAAGTCTGCCAAGATTTACGAGTCAGCATGCTCTATGGGCTTTGTACCCAAGGGCATGAGCGATGAACAGATGGATGAGCTTAAAAGGGTATTCAATCTGTAAGCTATCCATAAAAGGCATTTAACGTTACCATGCACAACAACGTTAATTCGCGAAAAGAACAATACGATGGTTCAAGTGAAAGAATGCAATGAGTCAACTAAAAGAATGCGAGTAGTTTTTTACGGCTCGCATTCTTTTTTCATGTGTGTTAAGAGCATAAATCAATGTTTAATAAAATTACAGAATTTAATTCTCTTTTCGAACCATTGCACCTTATTATGACATCCATACAAGTACCCATACAAAATACTTTCCCCAAAAAAGAAACCCCACCATACCTTACCATGATAAAAAAGAAAAGCATAAATTTGTAGGCAACAATATCGAACGCGAGGCAAACTATATAGTATGGCTACAAATAATCTACTTAGCGAACAGGTAAAGTATACGGGCGAGAGCAAGACTCCCACCCATCTGCATCTGTGTACATACAACGGTAACGGCATGACGTGCCACAACGGAAAGAGTATTGATGAACTGACGGACTTCATGAACGCGGGGGCCATAAATTGGATTCAGGTGCACGGACTGCAAAACGCTGAATGCGTGCAGCAGGTGTGCCGACACTTCGGCATCGATTTCCTTATCACGCAGGATATTCTGAACGCCAATCATCTTACCAAGATAGAGGAGCGGGAGAATTATAATATCATCATACTGAAATTATTGTCAAAGGGAAAGGATGGTCACTACGAGCCTCAGCAATTGAGCATAGTGCAAGGGGGCAATTTCCTGATTACGTTTAGCGAAGTAGATACCGATTTCTTCGGCGATATTGTTAAAGCTATCGACAAGAATGTACTGAAGATAAGAAACCGACAATCGGATTTCTTGCTCAGTGTGATTCTGAACAGTGTGATGGCCAGCTTCATGTCTATATTGACGGATATGGAAGACGAGTTGGATGATTTGGAGGAGCTGCTTTTATCGCCCGACGAAAACAATACTCCGGGCATAGACAGCATTCAGGCTTACAGACGAAACTACAGACTTATCAAGAAGAGTATCTTGCCGCTGAAGGAGCAAATAAACAAGTTGCTTCATACTGACAGTGCCATACTCCACAAAAACAGTCTGCCGTTCTTTAATGATGTGAATGACCATCTGCAGTTTGTATTGCAAACCCTCGACGTATGCCGGGACATGATTACAGCACTGGTGGACTTGTATCTATCTAACAACGACCGACGCATGAACAATATCATGCGGCAACTCACCATCGTTTCAGTAATATTCATTCCGCTGACATTCCTGGCAGGTATATGGGGAATGAACTACCGTTACATGCCCGAGCTTGACTGGAAGTACGGATATCTGTTCGCATGGCTGCTGATGGCACTTGTGGCAGGAGGCATTTATCTCTACTTCCGCAAAAAGAAATGGTACAAACCGCAGTAAGATACCGGCCGTATCCACATAGTAAAAACCACGTACAGAAATGAGAAAGAAAGAACTATATAACAAGGTAATAAAGTATTTCCAAAAAGCTCTCCCGGTAGCGGAGACGGAACTACATTACGAGAATCCGTTTCAGCTTTTGGTAGCGGTGATACTAAGCGCACAATGCACAGACAAGCGGGTAAACATGATTACTCCACCGCTGTTTCACGACTACCCTACACCGGAGGCTATGGCAGAAAGCACGCCCGAAGTGATGTTTGAATATATACACAGCGTGAGCTATCCCAACAATAAATCGAAACACTTGGTGGGTATGGCCAAGATGCTGGTAAGCGATTTCGGAGGGCAAGTGCCAGACACACTGGAAGACCTCATAAAGCTACCGGGAGTAGGACGAAAAACGGCTAACGTGATACAAAGCGTAGTGTTCAACAAAGCTACAATGGCTGTAGATACGCATGTTTTCAGAGTAAGCCACCGCATCGGATTAGTGCCGCCCAGTTGCACTACCCCATTGGCTACAGAGAAGGAGTTGGTGAAATACATCCCCGAAAGCCTTATCCCCATAGCGCATCATTGGCTCATTCTTCACGGCAGATATGTATGTACCGCACGCTCGCCCAAATGTGCGGAATGCGGACTGAACGGCATCTGCAAGGATTCGCTAAAGGCAAAGTTGGGCTGACACGCAATCAGTACTCTATAGTCATGCCATCGTAAGCTAACGCAATGTTTTCTGGCAATTGTTTCTGCACTTCGGCATGAAGTCCCATCTGATGACTCATATGTACGAAGCAGGTTTGGCGTGCACTGATGCGCTTGGCTTGCTGCAAAGCCTCATCGAGCGATTGGTGTGTCCAGTGCGGAGTAATTCTCAGGGCGTTCATTACCAAGACTTTCAGTCCATCGAGGTAAGCGTACGTTTCTTCGGGCATGGTAAGCATATCGGTTATCCATGCCATATCGCCTATACGATATCCAAGGATAGGGAGCTTGCCGTGCATCACTCTAAACGGCATCACTTCTACAGAATGACCGTCCATACTTGATACGGTAAATGGCTTGAACGGTTCTATCTTACTCATGGGGATGCTTGGAACGCCCGGATACGGATGCTCCGTAAAACAATATGGCATACGGGTCATCAGTCTCTGCGCCACGAAGTCTTCTGCATATACCGGAACACTGCGTAATGCGCAGAACGGACGAAGATCGTCCAGACCTCCTACGTGGTCGTAGTGTTCGTGGGTTATCAGCACTCCGTCTATGGGGCCGAATTCGGGCAGGCGCAAACATTGTTCCCTAAAGTCGGGTCCGCAGTCTATGAGAATACGCACTCCGTTTACTTCTACCAATCCCGAACAACGCAAACGCTTATCGTGCGGGTCGTGGCTGGTACACACCTCACACTGGCATCCTACCTGCGGCACTCCTGTAGAAGTTCCGCTTCCTAATATCGTAATTTTCATTTCTGTTCATTATACATTCAGCGCAAAAATACGCATTCTATATTTACTACGACATGCTTCCTTAACTATTTTTTCAATTATCCATTGTTTGGAAGTTAATGACTAAAAAGTTATTTTTGTAGAATATTAAAAAGGACTCAGAAAAATAATGAGAAGAACAACTTCACTAAACCACTTGCCTACCGACAAAGACTTCATAGTAGGTTTCGACTTGATAGGCAACATAAAATCATTGTTCTCAAAAGCAGAAGAAATGCCCGGCTGCCTTTTCTTGCTATGTATGCAAGGAAGTTGCACCGTAACTATACATTTGCACAAATTTGAGATTACAAAAAACTGCATCGCCATGATTTTCCCGGGGCATTTTTTCTGCATCACTGATGCTAGTCCCGACTGCCGCTTCGCTTTTGCCGGATTTGATAGAAAGTTAGCGGAGAACCCTATGCTGTTTACAAGAGCTATAAAGTATGCTCCCTTATTATTCGAAAGACCGGTTATAAAGCTTGAAGATAATGCTTTTTCTGTTTTCATCGACTATTTCAAGGTGCTGATAAAGGCCAGCAAGCTAGACGATTTTTTACAAGGCGAGCAGGCACAGACTATCTGTGTACAGTTTATCATGGCGGTAGGAAACCTAAGCAAGCAGAACAATGGTATCGATAATAAGGTTCACTATAACCGCAATGAGGAAATAGTGAAGGACTTGGTAAAAATTATAATCGATAATTATAAAACCGAAAGAAGTATTTCTTTCTATGCCGATAAGATGCATCTCTCGCCGCAGCATCTTAGTACTACCATTAAGAAGACTACGGGAAAGACGTTGACTGATATTATTTCTTCGTTCGTGATAAGAGATGCGCAGGCTAAGCTTAAGAGTACGGAACTTACTATTCAGGAGATAGCATATTCGCTGAATTTCCCGGATATTTCGTTTTTCGGAAAGTATTTTAAAAGATATACGGGCATGTCGCCCAAGCAATTCAGAAATATGGAATAGCGGTTGCTATTCCATATTTTTTTGTTTTTATTTCGCCTCTTTATTTTCTTCTATTTTCTTTACCTCTTTATCGTCTTTAACTTCTTCTGCTTCTTGAATGTCTTCTGTGCGTTTACGGTATTTGAAGAGACGAATCAAATCGGTAAGAGAGTAAACTATGAAGGCCGAGCCTAAAACTATGAATGGTAGTTCGGCTGCGTCGAACGGGTTAAAGAGAATTACAAGTCCGGCTATGAAAACCAGTACCGGAATGATGTACCATCCTAACGGAACGGTGGTATAAGTACGTGCCGATACAAAAGCGGCAAGCTGATTCAATCCTGCCAATACCAGCAAAACTCCTAGGATGTACATGATTACCTCAATAAAGAAGTTCGGCATAATAATCAGCCAAAGACCAAACAGAATACTACCAACGGCTACTAACGGGAACAAGCTGTGACTGCTGGTTTCGCCACGACGCAACGCCATGAGATAAGTTGCTACTCCTACCAAACCGGGTATCATGAATAACATACCGATGGTTATAACCAAGTAAACAGCTGCCACACCGGGCATAGCTACCAACAATATGCCGACTGCCAACGAGCATAGGCTACTAATAAGCGAGTAATTATTAAATGATTTCATATAAACTAATATTATAAAACAGTTAAACTTCTATCATTGTCATCACGAATTTATGCATTTATTTCCATACACGCACTATCGGGTGACGATTATTTAGCAGAGAAGTCTTTTTAATATCAAATTAATACCTTCTCCTTATTATATAACAATAAGAAAGCCACAGCGACTTTTTTCCGTTAAAATGAATAAAAAAGTTCGTTTTCATTTGCAATATAAAATATAATCTCTACATTTGCCTGTGAATTTAAAAACAAGAACAATGAAATCGATAATGAATCATACTTATTTCTGGTGGCGTCGCTTGCAACTCAAAAGGTCGTAAGGGAACATCAGTCGTATGGTTATATGTGATTCATTCAGTATAAAATTCAAAAGAGGCTGTCGTACTTACGACGGCCTCTTTTCTTTTATAACGCAAACTATAATACAAACAAAAATATAAATAACAATGAAAACTTATCAAGTAGACAAAGACGGATTTTACGGCGACTTCGGAGGTGCATATATCCCCGAAATATTGCACCGATGTGTAGAAGAACTGAAGAACTCTTACCTGAAAGTGTTAGAAAGCGAAGATTTTAAGAAAGAATTTGCACAGTTGCTGCGCGACTATGTAGGACGTCCGTCTCCACTTTACTTAGCGAAAAGATTATCAGAACGATACGGATGCAAAATATATCTGAAACGAGAGGATTTGAATCATACTGGAGCGCATAAGATTAACAACGCCATAGGTCAGGTATTGCTGGCAAGAAGCATGGGCAAGAAGCGTATCATAGCCGAAACCGGAGCAGGACAGCATGGCGTGGCAACAGCTACCGTATGTGCGCTGATGAACATGGAGTGCATAGTTTACATGGGCAAAACCGATGTAGAACGTCAGCATGTAAACGTAGAGAGAATGAAGATGCTGGGAGCTACCGTACACCCCGTAACATCGGGCAACATGACGCTGAAGGATGCTACCAACGAGGCTATACGCGACTGGTGCTGTCATCCAGAAGATACTTACTACGTGATAGGCTCTACCGTAGGTCCGCACCCCTACCCCGATATGGTGGCACGCCTGCAGTCGGTTATCAGCGAGGAAATAAAGAAGCAGCTCATGGAGCACGAAGGACGTGACTATCCCGACTATCTGATGGCGTGCGTAGGAGGCGGAAGCAACGCTGCAGGAACCATCTACCACTACATAGATGACGAAAGAGTGAAGATAGTACTGGCCGAAGCGGGAGGTAAAGGCATCGACAGCGGCTTGTCGGCAGCTACAATTCAGCTTGGAAAGCTTGGCATCATTCACGGTTCTAAGACTCTTGTAATGCAAGACGAAGACGGACAAATCTTAGAGCCTTACTCAATTTCGGCAGGTTTGGATTATCCGGGAATAGGCCCGATGCACGCCAACCTTGCTCACGAGCACCGCGCTACTGTACTTGCCATAAACGACGATGAGGCTATCCGCGCCGCATTCGAATTGACAAGACTGGAAGGTATTATACCAGCGTTGGAATCGGCTCACGCACTTGGTGCACTGCAGAAAATGAACTTCAAGCCAACAGATATAGTGGTACTAACCGTATCGGGACGTGGCGACAAGGATATAGAAACTTACCTCAATTACGAGTTCTAACTTAAAATGCTAACCACAATGAAAACATATACATACAAAACGAATCATAAAGTTCTGCTGGGCGACTTATACACTCCGGTAGTGACTTACCTTAAAGTACGCGACTTGTTTCCGCAAAGCGTATTGATGGAAAGCTCTGACTATCACGGCAGCGAGAACAACCGCTCATTCATCGGACTGAATCCGATAGCCAGCGTAAGCGTAAACCACGGCATAGCTACATCGGTATTCCCCGACGGAAGTCAAAAAGAAAAGCCACTATCCGACGAATATAAGGTAGACGACGCTATCAACGATTTCCTGAGTCACTTTAAAGTAGAAGGAGAATACGCCAACTACTGCGGACTATACGGATATACCACCTTCAACGCCGTTCGCTACTTTGAGCACATACCAGTAAAAGACAGTCGCGAACGCCGTAACGACGCTCCCGAAATTCTCTACATTCTTTATAAATACATCATCGTATTCAACGATTTCAAAAGCGAGATGGTGCTGATAGATATGGAAGACGGACAAGAGCCAAGCCATATAGCCGAAATTGAAAAAGCTATCAGCGACCGCAATTATACTACGTACGATTTCACCGCCGAAGGCGACACCACAAGCACGCTTACCGACGAGCAGCACAAGGCTAACATACGGAAAGGTATAGCTCACTGTCTGCGTGGCGATGTTTTCCAAATAGTTCTGTCGCGCCGCTTCATCCAGAAATTCAAAGGCGACGACTTCAAGCTTTACCGTGCACTGCGCAGCATTAACCCCTCTCCTTATTTATTCTACTTCGACTTTGGCGGATTCCGCATCTTCGGTTCTTCGCCCGAAACCCACTGTAAGATAGAGGGACGACAGGCTACCATAGACCCGATAGCCGGCACCACACGACGTAGCGGAGACAAGCAGACAGATGAGAAGTTGACCGCCGCCCTACTGGCCGACCCAAAAGAGAATGCAGAGCACGTAATGCTGGTTGACTTGGCACGTAACGACCTGAGCCGCAACTGCCATGATACTCACGTGGAGTTCTACAAGGAACCGCAGTACTACAGCCACGTTATTCACTTGGTAAGCCGTGTAAGCGGAACCCTTAACGACGATGCCAACCCGATACATTCGTTCATCGACACATTCCCTGCCGGAACTCTGAGCGGTGCGCCTAAAGTAAGAGCCATGCAATTAATCAGCGAGATAGAGCCGCACAACCGCGGAGCGTACGGCGGATGCGTGGGATTCATCGGACTGAACGGAACCTTGAATCAAGCCATTACAATACGTACCTTTGTAAGCCGAAACAACGAACTCTGGTTCCAGGCAGGAGGCGGCATCACAGCACTCAGCAATGAAGAGAACGAACTGCAAGAAGTTAATAATAAATTAGGAGCGCTGAAGAAAGCCATCTTACTGGCCGAAAAGCTCTAACCATAAAACTACGAAAAAAAATGAAAATAGTCATCATAGATAATTACGACTCGTTTACGTACAACTTGAGCCATCTGCTTAAAGAATTAGGTGCAGATGTAACAGTACTGCGAAACGATTGTTTTGAGCTGAAAGACCTTGAAGCATTCGATAAGATTGTATTGTCGCCAGGTCCGGGCATCCCCGAAGAAGCCGGTCTACTGCTCGATGTTATAAAAGAGTACTCCGGAAAGAAGCCGATATTGGGCGTATGCCTTGGCGAGCAAGCCATAGGCGAAGTGTTCGGCGGAAAGTTAGTCAACCTATCTACCGTTTACCACGGCATACAAAGTCCTGTAGACATCACCGCGGATGATTATATATTCAACGGACTTGGCAAGGAAATTCCCGTAGGACGTTATCACTCATGGGTGGTAGACAACGACGGTTTCCCCGACGACCTTGAAGTAACCGCTGTAAGCAAAGAAGGATACATCATGGCACTACGCCACCGCAAATACGACGTAAGAGGAATACAGTTCCATCCGGAATCGGTGCTCACCCCCGACGGTAAGCAGATGATTCGCAACTGGATAGAACACGCAGCGCAAGCCTGAAATCAATACATTACTACACTACAACAAATAGCTACTACAAAATGAAAGAAATACTGAACAGACTCTTCGCTCACGAAGAGCTTACTCACCAAGAAGCCTACAGACTGATGGCCAACATCACCCGTGGCGCATATAACGAAGCACAGATAGCCTCACTGCTCACCGTATTCCAGATGAGAGGCATTAAGGTAAACGAGCTTACAGGTTTCAGAGAAGCACTTCTGGAAACCCGTGTACCAGTAGACCTTAAGGAATATACTCCTATAGATATAGTAGGTACGGGAGGCGACGGCAAGAATACGTTCAATATATCTACGTGTGCCTGTTTCATAGTGGCAGGCGCCGGATATAACGTAGCCAAGCACGGTAACTACGGAGCAACCTCGGTAAGTGGGGCAAGTAATGTAATGGAACAGCACGGTGTTAAGTTCACCAACAATGAAAACCATCTGAGAAACTCTATCGAGAAGTGCCACATGGCTTATTTGCACGCTCCGCTTTTCAACCCTGCCATGAAAACCGTGGCTCCTGTACGTAAGGCGTTAAAGGTGCGCACCGTATTCAACCTGCTTGGTCCGCTGGTTAATCCGTGCCTCCCCGCACGCCAGCTTTTAGGTGTAGCCGATCTTCAGCAAATGAGACTTTACACCAACACCCTGCAACGCTTGGGCATAGAGTTCGCCATAGTGAACAATCTGGACGGATACGACGAAATCTCGCTGACCGATGACTTCAAGGTGATGACCAACAATTACGAAACCATCTATCACCCGTCGGATCTGGGATTCTCTACCGCACAGCGCGAGGAGCTTTACGGTGGCAGCACACCCGAAGAGGCGGCACGCATATTCGACAATGTACTGCAGAACCAGGCTACCAAGGCTCAGACCGAGTGCGTATTGATTAACGCTTCGTTCGCCATACAAGCGTGCGACCAGCAGAAGACGATAGAAGAATGTGTAAGCATAGCACGCGAATCGCTTGAAAGCGGCAAAGCATGGAGAACCTTTAAGCAGTTTGTAGAACTAAACAGCAAGGAGGCGTAATCATGAGCAAGGATATTCTTGACGAAATTATCGCGCATAAGCGAATTGAAATAGCTGCGCAAGAACAAAACGTTCCTATAAGTTTCTTGGAAGATTTACTGGAGAAGAATGATGACATGGCAAAAGTTCATAGCATGAAAGCCAGCCTTGCCGCATCCGCTACCGGCATCATCGCCGAGTTTAAACGCCGCTCGCCATCGAAAGACTGGATAAACAAAGATGCCGACGCAAAGATCATCCCGGCAAGTTATCAGCAGGCTGGAGCTTCGGCACTGTCTATCCTTACCGATGAGCATTTCTTCGGAGGAAGCCTGCGCGATATTCGTGCGGCACGCCCCACAGTGTCACTGCCTATATTACGTAAGGATTTCATCATCAGTCGTTACCAACTATTGCAAGCCAAGGCAGCACAAGCCGATGCCGTACTGCTGATAGCCGCCGCACTGAGCAAGGAAGAATGTAGCACGTTGGCATGCGAGGCTCATAAATTAGGGCTGGAGGTATTGCTTGAAATGCATCATGAAGGCGAGCTGGATTACGTAAACGAATATGTTGATATGGCTGGAATAAACAACCGCAACCTCGGCACATTCCACACCGACGTAGAGAACTCGTTCCGCATGGCAGAGAAGTTGCCAGCCGATATTCTAAAGGTATCAGAAAGCGGAATATCGAACCCGCAGACTGTGAAACTGCTAAGGCAAGAAGGATTCAGAGGTTTCTTAATAGGAGAAACTTTCATGAAGACTGCCAACCCGGGAAATACACTGTCTACATTCATTAAAGAACTGGAGTCATGATAATAAAGGTATGCGGAATGAGAGAAGCGGATAACATCCGTGAAGTGGAACAATGCGGTGCCGACTGGATGGGCTTTATTTGCTACAGCCGGTCGCCACGCTACGTAGAGAGTGTTCCGCACTTTATGCCGCAGAGGGCCATGCGCGTAGGTGTATTCGTAAATGCCGGTCGTGAAGAAATTCTACAGAAAGCCGAATCGCTTGGACTGAACATGCTGCAACTGCACGGAAACGAATCGCCCCAGCTATGCCGACAACTAACCGACGATGGCTACGCAGTAATAAAAGCATTCTCTATCAAAACGCCATACGATGTGAAGCGCACCGCCGATTACGAAGGCACATGCCGATATTTTCTATTCGACACCCCATGCCCCGGCTACGGAGGTTCGGGCAAATGTTTCGACTGGGATATCCTTTCGGAATATAAAGGGAACACTCCTTTCTTATTAAGCGGTGGACTGAAACCTAACTCACTGCCAGCTCTGGCAGCTTTCAGTCACCCCAAATGGGCAGGCATCGACCTGAACAGCGGCTTCGAAACCGCTCCGGCTCAAAAAGATGCCAATGCCCTAAAATCATTTATCGAACAATTTAAAAACTTACCACTATGAACCGTATAAACCAACTATTCAGTGAGAAGAAACACGATATACTATCACTTTACTTTTGTGCCGGAAGTCCCAACCTTGACGGCACTGCCAACGTAATCCGTATCCTTGAACAGAAAGGAATCGACATGATAGAGATAGGTATACCGTTCAGCGACCCGATGGCCGACGGACCCGTAATACAAGATGCCGCCACACAAGCTCTACGCAACGGAATGACGCTGCGCAAACTGTTCTCGCAACTGAAAGACATCAGAAAAGACACTCACTTGCCTCTTATCCTGATGGGCTACCTCAACCCTATTATGCAATACGGATTCGAAGCCTTTTGCCAGAGTTGCAAGGAATGCGGCATAGACGGAATGATAATCCCCGACCTTCCGTTTAAGGACTATATGAACGAATATCTGCCCGTGGCAAAGAAATACGACTTACGCGTAATCATGCTGATAACTCCCGAAACGAGCGAAGAACGAATCCGCGAGATAGACAACCACACCGAAGGATTTATCTACATGGTATCATCTGCCGCCATTACCGGAGCGCAGAAAGATTTCAACGAGCAGAAGCAAGCGTACTTTAAGCGCATAGAGGCCATGCAGCTGAAGAACCCGCGCATGATAGGTTTCGGCATCTCAAACCGACAGACATACGAAGCGGCAGCATCGCATGCAGCAGGATGCATAATCGGCAGTAAGTTCGTAACACTACTAAAAGAAGAAAACGGTGATGCGGCAAAGGCAGTAGACCGATTGCAAGAGGCTTTACGCCAGTAAGCGGAAAGAATCTATTGCTTTTCTTATTAAAGTTGTCTCATATCGGTCGATGTGAGCGTTCGTATCGACCGATATGAGCGTTCGTAACGGTCGATGTGAGAGCGCGTATCGGTCGAAGTAAGACGACTTTGTTTAGGCACAAAAACATTTTGTTATTTTTCACCCCTACACAGCCCTTATTTTAGACATTTTTTATATCTTTGTGACAATATAAACATCAATCGTGATTATTTTGACATGATAAAGCCTAACTATCCCTCTGTACTGCTCATCTATACAGGAGGTACTATCGGTATGATAGAGAACCCTGAGACCGGAGCTTTAGAAGCATTCAACTTCGATCAACTTCAAGAGAATGTACCCGAACTGAAACGCTTTAACTACCGAATCTCTTCTTACCAGTTTACGCCCCCTATCGACTCGTCGGACATGGAACCTGCGCTCTGGGCCAAACTCGTAAAAATCATTCATTATAACTACGACAATTTCGACGGATTCGTCATTCTGCACGGTACCGATACTATGGCCTACACCGCTTCGGCACTGAGCTTCATGCTTGAAAATCTGGACAAGCCGGTCATACTTACCGGTAGCCAGTTGCCCATCGGTGTACTCCGTACAGACGGAAAAGAAAATCTTATCACTTCTATAGAAATAGCCGCAGCCCAGTATCCTGACGGCCGAGCTATAGTGCCCGAGGTTTGTATCTTCTTCGAGAATCAATTGCTGCGCGGAAACCGTACAACCAAGATTAACGCGGAGAATTTCAATGCGTTCCAGTCGTTTAACTACCCACCTTTAGCCACTGCCGGAATACATATTAAATATGACTTGGACCGAATAAAGAGAGTCGACCCAAGACTGCCTATGCATCCGCATTACGCATTCGACACCAACGTAATAATCCTTACACTATTCCCCGGAATACAAGAAAACATTATACGAAACGCGCTTAGCACACCCGGACTGAAAGCGGTAATTCTGAAGACTTATGGCTCTGGAAACGCTCCGCAGAAACCGTGGTTCATCAAGTTGCTTACCGAAGTTACGCAGCGTGGCATCGTCATCGTAAACATATCACAGTGCCCTACCGGAACCGTGGAGATGGCTCGCTATGAAACGGGCATTCATCTGCTCGATGCCGGAGTAATAAGCGGATATGACGCTACGGTAGAATGCGTGCTTACCAAACTGATGTTCCTGTTAGGCCACGACCTTACTCCGCAAGAGATACGAAATGAAATGAGTCGCTCTCTGGCAGGCGAAATAACACGCCCGGAAATGCCTACAAGGTAATAAAATTCGGTTTGTAACAAGATTGTAACATCTATTTCACAACACAGAAATACGTTGGCATCATCTTTGCAGTTGGAACTAATAAAACAATTAACAAAATGAACGAATATCATATCTTGGTAGTAGACGACGAAGAAGACCTCTGTGAAATACTTAAGTTCAATCTTGAAATGGAAGGCTATTTTGTAGATACAGCCAACTCGGCCGAAGAAGCCCTGAAGCTGGATCTTACAAAATACAACTTGCTTCTGCTAGATGTCATGATGGGAAGTATCTCTGGATTTAAGATGGCCCGCATGATGAAGGAGAACAAAAGTACCGCCAACATACCCATAATCTTTGTCACGGCAAAAGACACCGAAAACGATACCCTCACAGGTTTCAACCTGGGAGCCGACGACTATGTATCTAAACCTTTCTCACTGCGAGAGGTAATAATGAGGGTGAAGGCCGTATTACGACGCACCGCCAACACACAGGGAAAAGGTGAAACAGAACTGACATATAAAGGACTGTCTATAAACATCCCGCAGAAAAGAACCTGCATAGATGGCGTAGAGACATCGCTTACCAAAAAGGAATTCGAAATCTTACTGCTGCTCTTGCAGAACAAAGGACGTGTATTCTCGCGCGAGGACATACTTAATAAGGTGTGGAACGATGAAGCCTATGTTCTAGACCGTACCATCGACGTAAACATCACTCGCCTCCGCAAAAAACTTGGAGAATACGGAAAGAACATCGTCACTCGCTTAGGCTACGGCTATTGCTTTGAGTGCGAATAAAGTACAGACCTTAATTGATTTTAGCCTATGACCACCTTTTCATATAAGGTACTGCCTTTTAGCCAAAGGCTGTTCCTGTCGGTAATCCTACTGTTTGTTACATTCGTAGGATGCTTCGTTATATTCCAATACAACCGTGAGAAATCGTTTAAAAGCGAATTGCTCAACATACAGTTGCAGAATTACAACGACCGTCTATACGATCATATCATTACAAAAAGTGAGCAGAACATCGATTCGCTAAGACAGTACGTAGCCACACACATGATGCCCGACCTGCGCGTAACGCTCATCAATACGCAGGGTACGGTAGTGTTCGACAACTCACAGAAAGAGCTTTCTACATTCGAAAACCACTCATCGCGCAAAGAGGTACAAGACGCCCTACTGTACGGTAGCGGATATGCCATCAGCCGGCACTCGGCAAGTATAGAAGGAGAAGAGTATTTCTACTCGGCACGATACTATCCGTCGAAGCAAGTAATAATACGCTCCGCTCTGCCATACAACCTCAGCTTGATGCAGCACCTCAGCACCGACTCGCAATACTTGTGGTTCACGGCCATCATCAGTCTGCTGCTAGTCATTATCTTCTACAGACTCACCCGAAAACTGGGAAAATCGATTACCAATCTGCAAGAATTCGCGGAGAAAGCCGATAAAAACGAGCCGATAGATATGAGCATCATCGATACGTTTCCCCACAATGAGCTTGGAGAAATTTCACAGCATATCATCAAGATTTACAAGCGCCTACATAGAGCAAAAGAAGCTCTCTACATAGAACGAGAGAAACTGATATCGCACCTGCAGACTTCGCACGAGGGACTGGGTGTGTTCACTGCAGACAAGAAGGAAATCTTGGTAAACAATCTGTTTACGCAATATGCCAACTTTATATCCGACAAGAACCTTACGCTGACAGAAGATATCTTCTCCATTCCGGAGTTTAACCCTATCGTCCGCTTCTTAGAGAAAAACGAAGAGCAGGGTTCGAAAGAAGAGAAACGAATAGCGCTGCACATATCTAAAGACGGACGTATATTCGCCGTAGAATGCATAGTATTCCAAGACCGCTCGTTCGAGATATCTATAAACGATGTAACTCAGGAAGAAGAGCAAGCTCGATTGAAAAGACAGCTCACACAGAACATCGCCCACGAGCTGAAGACTCCTGTGAGCAGCATACAGGGATATCTGGAAACCATACTGAACAGTCCACAAATCCCGCCCGAGACAATGCATACTTTCCTTGAAAGAAGTTATGCGCAAAGTAACCGCCTCACCCATTTGCTGCGCGACATTTCTACACTGACACGTATGGACGAAGCTCCCGTGATGCAAGAACGCGAAGCAGTAAACATAAGCACTATGGTTAAAGGCATATTCAGCGAGGTGGCGATGGGAATTGAAGAGAGACAGATAACAGTGGAGAATCTCCTGCCCGACAATTTGGTGGTAGAAGGCAACAGCTCGCTTCTGTATTCTATTTTCCGTAATCTAACAGACAACGCCATAGCTTATGCCGGAACGGGCGTCACCATCCGCCTGACATGCTTCCGCGAAGACGACACGAAGTACTATTTCAGCTTCTCGGACACTGGTGTAGGAGTTCCGCCTGAGCACTTGAACCGTTTGTTCGAACGTTTCTACCGTGTTGATAAAGGACGCTCTCGTAAGATGGGCGGCACAGGTCTGGGCTTAGCCATAGTAAAGAACGCTGTACTACTTCACGGAGGAACTATATTCGCCAAGAACAACCCTAAGGGTGGATTGGAATTTGTATTTACATTGAAGAAACAATAGAATACTCAAGCGTATCAAAATTCAAATATTGCGAAGGTGCATCATATCAGCCCATATGAATTGTATTATTATAATACACCTTCAAAAGTAAAACGACAAAAAAATCTCCCGCTTCCATTACTAGGATGCGGGAGATTTTTTATTTAGCTATATCTCGGTAGTAGAAATTAGATGCCCAATGATTTCTTTACAGCTTCTACCTTTTCAGTAGCTGCTTCATCAGCGCCTTTATAGCACTTAGGACATTTCATTTCGCCCTTGATTTCCATGTAGAACTTAATCTTAGGTTCTGTACCCGAAGGACGAACAGACACCTTAGTACCGTCGGCAGTGAAGAACTGAAGTACGTTAGACGGTTCCGGCATATCAAGCGGAGTAACATTACCCTTGTTGTCTGTAGCAGTAAGAGCCTTATAGTCTTTTACAAGAACTACTTCAGAGCCACCCAATTCTTTCGGAGGACAAGCACGGAAGTTATCCATCATAGCCTTGATTTCGTCGGCACCAGTCTTACCTGGCTTAACAACGTTTACAGTTACTTCTTTAGAGAATCCGTATTCTACGTAGATTTCCATCAATACATCATACAGAGTCTTGCCCTGGTCTTTAGCCCATGCGCAGATTTCAGCCAACAAAGAACATGCAGAAACGGCGTCTTTATCGCGAACGAAATCTTCTGCCAAGAATCCGTAGCTTTCTTCACCACCACCGATGTACTGTTTCTTACCTTCGTTCAAACGAATCTGACGAGCAATCCATTTGAAACCAGTGTAGCAGTCGTACATTTCGATATTGTTCTTTTCAGCAATCTTACGGATAACTTCGGTAGTAACGATAGTCTTAACGATGAATTCGTTACCCTTCATCTTACCCATAGCGATACGGTTCTTGATGATGTAATACAAGAAAATCAAACAAGTCTGGTTACCGTTGATAAGTACCCATTCGCCATTGCTGTCTTTACAAGCCATACCTACACGGTCAGCGTCAGGGTCTGAAGCCATAACGATGTCGGCATCGATATCCTTAGCCAACTTGATAGCCAATGTAAGAGCCTCAGCGTTTTCAGGGTTAGGAGAAACTACTGTTGGGAAGTCACCGCTCTTAACCATCTGTTCGGGCACGCAATGTACGTTTTCGAATCCCCACAACTTAAGAGACTGCGGGATAAGCATCATACCTGTACCGTGAATAGGAGTATAAACTATCTTCAGGTCTTTCTGACGTTTGATAACTTCAGGATCGATAGAGATAGTGTGAACCTGACGCAAGTATTCATCGTCGATTTCTTTACCGATAATCTGAATCAAGTCTTTGTTGCCTTCGAATTTAATCTTGTCAACAGAAACTTTATTCACTTCGTCGATGATACCCTTATCGTGCGGAGCAAGAACCTGAGCGCCGTCATCCCAGTAAGCCTTGTAACCGTTGTATTCTTTCGGGTTGTGCGAAGCAGTCAAGATGATACCGCTCTGGCATCCCAACTGACGGATAGCGAAAGACATTTCAGGAGTAGGACGCATATCTTCGAACAAGTATACCTTGATACCGTTAGCAGAGAAGATGTCAGCAGAGATTTCAGCGAATTTTCTACTGTTGTTACGGCAGTCGTGACCTACCACAACCGAGATATCTTTCTTACCTTCGAAACATTTGTTCAGGTAGTTTGACAATCCTTGAGTAGCAGCACCTACAGTGTAAATATTCATACGGTTAGTACCGGCTCCCATGATACCACGCAAGCCACCAGTACCGAATTCCAAGTCTTTATAGAAAGAGTCAATCAACTCTGTTTTATCTGGGTTTTCCAGCATACGCTTTACTTCTGCCTGAGTTTCTGCGTCATAAGCAGGAGTCAACCATTGCTGAGCTTTTTCAGTACACGCTTTTATCAATTCTTCGTTTTCCATAATTAAAATATATTTGATGATTATCTTAATTTTCTTCGCTCAAAAATAGGACTTCCCTTTTAATTATCCTAATAAGAAGAAGTTTTATTTGTTCTTTTTCTAAATAAAAGCCCTGTTTTATTTCATTTCCTTTGTCAAATAACGATCGCCTGTGGCTTTAACATATTCTTTAAGGAAGTCGGCAGGACAACCCGGACGGTCTAGCGGAGCTACGTTTCCGGTTTCAGGACGCTGCAGACGGCCATCCTTCATGCGTTTCACTACACCGTCGTTATAACGTACAATAAGGAACTCGCCGAGTTTCTTCCAGCTGTCTATAGTAGTCTGAGCTGTCATTGAAGTATATTCAGTAAGGAAATCTTTAGCTTTCTGCTGATCTTGAGCATAGAGTTTCAAGGCTGCGCTTTCTATGCCTTCTTGTGCATTGGCAAAAGTATCTTCCAGTCCGTTCTGTACATTACGCATATCGCCAATCATCAGGTCATAGCGCGGACGAATCATATCGGCTACCCAGTTGTAAATCCAGAAAGCTGAGTTCCAAGAGAAAGTGACACAGTCGCCTTCGCCCTGAGCGTACGGAGCGGGCACCTTATTTGTATTACAGTATACAGGAGTAAATACAGTCATGTTTGCATCGTCCAAGCCGAACCAAAGTACACCGCCGATAGCGTCGGGCAGGTTAGAACGCATCTGAGATACGAAAGAGAACGCACTCTGCTGAGTAGAGATAGGACGTTCGTTGAAATAAGTCTTTCCGTCTACCTTGAAAGTAAGCGGTGACAAGCGGTAAGGCATCTTGAACGGACCTGCTCCCAAATCGTTGGTAATATCGAGTGCAGTACCTTCATAATGATCGCGCATAGCGTTCTGGATGTCGCGAACAGAAACCTTACGGTCTGGTTTTACATAGAGAGGCATAGGCTCCTTGCTCTTTGCTTCTATATAAGAAAGATATGCCTGTCCGGTAGTCTTGCTGAACATGTTATAGAAACTCCATACACGAGCTTCGCAGGCACGCAAGCCAGAGAAGGTAAGCGGACAGTAAGCGTCGGCAAAGCTGAAGTCTTTATTAACACCATTGAAATAGCCTTTCTCACGAGCGAATGAAATAACGTCGGGAGCGTAGAGGCAGTTGTCTTTATCCTTCATATTGAATTTATGGATACGGCTCTGATTAGCATGAGCTGCGATACAGTCGTCAGGGATGCGTACTGCTACCCATACTGCACCTTTCACGCCCGGACCTTTACCAATCATTTCCATAATCCACACTTCATTTGGGTCGGCAATGGTGAATGATTCTCCGCTGCTATAATATCCGTATTCTTTTACCAAGTCGGTCATTACCTTGATGGCTTCTTTAGCTGTACGAGAACGTTGCAAAGCTACATAGATAAGGCTTCCGTAGTCCATGATACCGGTAGTATCTACCAATTCTTCACGACCGCCGAATGTAGTTTCCGCAATGGTTACCTGAAACTCGTTAATGTTTCCTATCACGTTATAAGTCTGCGGAGCTTCCTTTATCTGACCAAGATACTTACCCGAATCCCAGTCGTAGATAGAGCGCATAGTTCCTGCTGCGTGAGTAGCTGCCGGATAATGGCACAAGAAACCGAACATACCGTATGAGTCGGCTGAATAAGACACGATTACAGACCCGTCGGCAGATGCCTTCTTGCCAACTATCAAGTTGGTACACGCCCAACCGTTCACCACACATGCCACTGCCAGAAGAGCGGCAACAAAGAATTTCTTTATCATACTTTTAAAAATCAAAATTTATATTGTTTACGTGTTACATTTCCACAATTATCGGCCACTATCACTTCTGCCGTATGAGGTACTCCCTTCTTTACTCTATCGGGGTCTTGTATTATAAGTACTCCTTTCTTCAATGCGAACAATACGAACTTACCGTCTATCAGCACCTTATATGAGGCTATTCCTGTCTGTCCGTCGCTTACACGGAAGCGGATATCACGTCGGGTTCTCCAAAGGTTCTGTCCTATCGGTGTTACACTCGGAGCAATAGTATCGACCGCCACGCTGAAGTTACCCCACTGACGGATGTCGGCTTTCATCCATCCGTTATCATACTTTCCTCCTACCGAGCTAGTCCATTTACCTACACGATTACGGATGTAATACTTAGACTTATCAGCTAATGTATCATTACGTATTCCGATAGCCAACTGACAAAAGCCGTGCAGCGGAGTATGTCGGGCATCCAAAGTATATTCGAAAGACAATTTACTGCTGTCGCCAGCCACCGCCGTACGCAGCGGAGCATCGTCGTACAACATTCCGCGAGGAATTACAAATTTCATACCCGGCTCCTGTATCACATTAGTCCGGTTCCAACAAAGCATTTTACAACTATCATTCTTCATTTCCGGAATCTCCTGCTTACGGCCACGAATCGTAAAGCGGTACTTCTTACGATTGCCGAAATTATCCTCAAGCACATACATAAAACGGTAGTCGCGTTCCTCGTCTATCGTCACGAGTCCTCGGTTTTCATCGGTATGCAGCAAACGTAACTTGTTACCCGGCAACTTATGCGAGCGCATTATCAAACGGCGGTTTTTCATCAGTTCCTCATAGTCAGTAAAACCGTTTATCATACGGTTTTCGTCGGGCGAGACTTCATCTGTAACGCTACGGAACACCTGTACCGAATCTACATAAAGCGTAACCGAATGCACTCCGTAGAAGTTGCCAGTACCGTCCATATAATCCTTAGCGGCAATGCCCGTATAGATAGCTCCCCATGCAGTAAAGCGTTGGGCAAGGGCATTAACGCCCACAATCTTTTTACGTCCGCTTCCGTCTATCACCCCTTTGCCCGGCACCGGATAGAGACCTACCAAGCTTGCTACGGGTGCCTTTGTATCCTTTAGATGCTCTTTGAAGAACGGCATTGGATCTACATAATCGCCATTGTCATTACGTCGTAGTTCCAGATGCAGATGCGGTCCTGCCGATGCGCCCTCATTTCCGCTCAGAGCAACGATCTCGCCAGCCTTCACCTTAATCTGATTTACTTCCGGACGCACATCGCACACAAATGTTTCGTGCTCATACTGATACTGGCGGAGATATTTCTGAATCTGCGGAGCGAACGACACCACATGTCCGTATACCGAAGTATACCCGTTGGGATGAGTGATGAACAACGCCTGACCGTAGCCACCATGCAGCACAAGAATACGCGACACATATCCGTCGGCTATACTATGAATAGGCTTCCCTACTACGCCTTGTGTCTTTATATCTAATCCGTTATGAAAATGATTGGGCCGCAGCTCGCCAAAGTTGGCACTCAACTGCAGCGGAAAGTCAAACGGAGAACAAAATTTCGCACTGATACTATCTTGGGCTTGCACGCTTAACACGCCGCCCCAAACCAGTGCCATCAATACCTTTCTTAACATCGATTTTATATTGTGTCTCTTATTTTCTGTTTTACTTATATCAAAAAACAAAGATAATAAAAAAAGAATCGTTTGTATCCGACACCTATAAAAACACTACGTAATTAGCGGCAGTAAATGAAGAAAGGGACATGCGCAGAGAAAAACCTCTTCACATGTCCCTTTTATTTCTTCCGCTTCAAGAGCGCTTCAGACTTCTATTACTTTACTTTAGCAACGATAGCCTTGAATGCTTCAGGATGGTTTACAGCCAAATCGGCCAACACCTTACGGTTGATTTCGATACCTGCTTTGTGCAAAGCACCCATCAACTTAGAGTAAGACATACCTTCCAAACGAGCAGCAGCGTTGATACGCTGAATCCACAAAGCGCGGAAGTTACGTTTTTTGTTCTTACGGTCGCGGTAAGCATAAGTAAGACCCTTTTCCCAAGTGTTTTTAGCAACGGTCCAAACATTCTTTCTTGCACCGAAATAACCTCTGGTTAAACCTAAAATTTTCTTTCTTCTTGCTCTAGAAGCAACATGATTTACTGATCTTGGCATAGTTTTAATTCTTTTTTGAATGATAGCGCCGATGTTTTGCAACCGGACTTTAGGCTAAGCATTCGGTTAATAATTTAAATGATACGTTTACGCTTCTTCTTTAAAGATTATCTCATGCAAAGAAGTTCCTTAACTGCATTCATGTTAGTAGCATCTACTAAACCTGAGTGGCAAAGGTTTCTTTTCTGCTTTTTAGTCTTCTTAGTCAAAATATGACTGTGAAAAGCGTGCTTTCTTTTGATTTTACCCGTTCCGGTAAGAGTGAATCTTTTTTTAGCACCGGAGTTAGTCTTGATCTTTGGCATCTTGTTAAATTTTTAATTATGTTGTTAAACGTAGGTGGCAACGCACTATACCGGCGCGTTACTCACACTTTATTCTTCTGTTTTGTTTGCAGGCTGTGCAGGTTTTGCTGACGGAGCAGCCGGTTTCTTAGGAGCCGCTGCTTTCTTCGGAGCCAAAGAGATAGTCATTCTCTTTCCTTCGAGCAAAGGCATCTGCTCTACCTTAGCATACTCTTCCAAATCGTTAGCGAAACGGAGCAACAGCACTTCGCCTTGTTCCTTAAACAAGATAGAACGTCCTTTGAAGAACACGTAGGCTTTCACCTTATCGCCGTCCTGAAGGAATCCCATTGCATGTTTCAGTTTGAAGTTATAGTCGTGCTCATCGGTTTGAGGCCCGAAACGTATTTCTTTTACGTTAACCTTAACCTGTTTTGCCTTCTGTTCCTTAGCGCGTTTTTTAAGCTGATAAAGGAACTTTGAATAATCTATAATTCTACAAACAGGAGGAACTGCATTAGGTGAAATTTCTACTAAATCGGCCTCATGTTCTTCTGCCATCTTCAAAGCTTGGCTAATTGGATATACTGCCGATTCGATATCATCTCCTACGATGCGGACTTCTTTGGCGCGAATCTGTTCATTGATTCGATGCTGCCCTTTTAAACTGTCATTTTTCATTAAAAACTTGGTCTTCCTAGTTTGTTGCTTTTTTAATTATTGATTATTTGTTTACCCGTTTTACGGAAGACGTAAATACCATATTCCGTAAAACGGGGGCAAAGTTACCATTTATTTATCATATTATGAACTTCTTCTGCAATATTTTTTGCAAAATCTTCAATCTTCATCGTGCCTTTGTCGCCTTCACCCTGCTTACGTACGGCTACTTCACCATTTTCGGCTTCTTTTTCACCTACGATAAGCATGTAAGGAATACGCTTCATTTCGTTATCACGAATCTTACGGCCGATCTTTTCGTTACGGTCGTCTACGATAGCGCGAATGTCGTTCTTCTTAAGTTCCATGCGCACCTTTTCGGCATAGTCGTTGAACTTCTCAGAGATAGGCAGGATAGCCACCTGATCTGGAGTAAGCCACAATGGGAACTTACCTGCAGTGTGCTCGATAAGAACGGCTACGAAACGTTCCATAGAACCGAACGGAGCACGGTGAATCATTACCGGACGGTGTTTCTGGTTGTCAGAACCCATGTATTCCAACTGGAAGCGCTCTGGCAAGTTATAGTCTACCTGAATAGTACCCAACTGCCAACGACGACCGATAGCGTCTTTAACCATGAAGTCGAGCTTAGGTCCGTAGAATGCTGCTTCACCGTATTCGATTTTTGCTTTCAAGCCTTTTTCTTCGCAAGCTTCAACGATAGCGCGTTCTGCTCTTTCCCAGTTTTCATCGCTACCGATGTATTTCTCACGGTTAGTCTTGTCGCGCAAAGAAATCTGAGCTTCAAAATTTTCAAAGTTCATGCTCTTGAACACGATAGAGATGATATCCATAACGCGAAGGAATTCATCCTTAACCTGGTCTGGACGACAGAAAAGGTGTGCGTCATCCTGTGTAAAGCTACGTACACGAGTCAATCCGTGCAACTCACCGCTCTGTTCGTAACGACATACGGTACCGAACTCAGCTATACGCAACGGCAGGTCGCGGTATGAACGTGGAGAGTTCTTGTAAATCATACAGTGGTGAGGGCAGTTCATCGGTTTAAGGAAGTACTCTTCGCCTTCTTCCGGAGTGTGGATAGGCTGGAATGAGTCTTTACCGTATTTAGCGTAGTGACCAGAAGTAACGTACAGCAACTTGTTACCGATAGGCGGACACATTACTTCCTGATAATCGTAACGAGCCTGAATGCGGCGCAAGAAGTTCTGCAAGCGAAGACGCAACGCAGTACCCTTAGGAAGCCACATAGGAAGTCCCTTACCTACGGTATCAGAGAACATGAACAAGTCCATTTCCTTACCAATCTTACGATGGTCGCGTTTCTTGGCTTCTTCCAACATTACGAGATACTCATCGAGCATCTTCTTTTTCGGGAAGGTGATACCATAGATACGTGTCATCTGCTTACGGTCTTCATGTCCTCTCCAGTAAGCTCCGGCTACAGACAACAGCTTGATAGCCTTGATAGGAGCTGTAGAAGGCAAGTGCGGACCACGGCACAAGTCGGTAAACGCACCTTGTGTATAAGTGGTGATATGTCCGTCTTCGAGTTCAGAGATAAGCTCACACTTATAAGTTTCTCCTCTTTCGCCGAACATCTTCAGAGCGTCTTCTTTAGCGATGCTCTGACGTACTAACGGTTCTTTCTTGGCAGCCAGTTCCTGCATCTTCTTTTCGATAGCAGCCAGGTCGCTTTCTTTAATTATGGCTTCTCCCGGGTCTACGTCGTAGTAGAATCCGTTTTCGATAGCCGGACCTATACCAAACTGAATTCCAGGGTACAACTCCTGCAACGCCTCAGCCAACAAGTGGGCGCTAGTATGCCAGAAGGCGTGTTTACCTTCTTCATCGTCCCATTTGTAAAGCACAAAATTGGCATCTGTTTCGATAGGTCTTGTTAAATCTATAGTCTCGCCGTTTACGCCGCAAGCCAATACGTCTTGAGCCAAACGGGGACTGATGCTTTCTGCAATCTGCAGACCAGTAACTCCTTCGTTGTATTCACGAACGGAGCCATCAGGGAAAGTTATCTTAATCATAATTACAAAATATGTATTAATCTTCTTTTTTTATACGAGTGGCAAATGTACACAAAACTTTTGAATAACAAACGGATATTCAATTTATTCGTCTTTTGCCGTACTTGTAAATCGTTTTATCACGCTATACGCCGAGAAAATACCCAGCTCGCCCGCCTTACTGAGGTCACGGATGCCTTCACGGTTATTTCCGAGATATACATTTGTAAGACCACGGTTATAATAGGCGTCGCCTAATCGTCCGTCAAGTTCGATAGCTTTATCATAGTCTACCAACGCCGCACGATAGTCTTTCATCACCGCCAATATGTTTGCACGATTATAATAAGCGTACGCAAAGTCGGGAGCCAAGCGAATCACTTCGTCCAGATCGCGACGCACGGTAGCATAATCAAGCATTCGTATCTGAGGCTTTTCTCCTTCGGGGGCAGTCTCAGTTTCGTATCCACTACTTTGACGCTTGCGATACTCTAACTGTTTGTAGTGTATCACCGCACGTGTAAAGTATGCGGGGAAGAACGATGAATCTCGCACTATGGTACTGTCAAGGTCGCGCAGAGCGTTGTCGAAATCCTGCACAAGATAGAAATCGAGCGCACGAGCATAGTAATGCAGCGGATTATTAGGCTCTTTCACTATCTTTTCTGTTTCAGTATCGATAGAAGCGAAGTGTCGTTTCACCTGCTCTTCGCTCAGCGAAGCTTCGTTATTAGTAATGAGCAAACGTCCGGGCAATACATGGCGGTTGTTAAGTTCATCGATGCTACGGTTATAAGTCACCATTCGCTTCACCTCTTCCTGACGCTCGTAGTAGTTCAGCGCAAACATAGGTTGCGGCAGAATATTCACGTTCTTATCCTGAACACGGCCACGATAGTCGGTCTTATACTTCGGCGTAGCGTCGTCGTTATCAGCCACCACTATCTTACGATAGTTGTTCATGTTCTTATCCGACTTCTTACGAGTCTTGTCTGCCGAAGCGGTATTTTGCTTACGGTTATTCTGAGCCTCAAGCTGAGCTTTCAGCACCGTAAACTCATCGGCTTCCGCTCCTCGCAGGTCGCCTACCCTACGTCTAACCTTCGCTCTCGCCTGATATCCTGCCAAGAAATTAGGATACTCGTCAATCACACGCGAATAGTCGGCTATGGCACCACGGTAGTCGCCCGTCTTATCGCGCAACTGTCCACGGTTAAACACGGCCATCATATTATCAGGCTCCATCTTCAATACGAAGTCAAAGTCCTCTATCGCACGGTTATCATCGCCCACCTGCGCACGCAGCAAACCACGGTTATAGTGACCTATAAAGCTGTTACGGTCTATATCGAGAGCCAAATCATAGTCTTTCATCGCCCCGCGCAGATTATTCTGATGATAGCGAGCCAAAGCACGATTGATATACATGCTAGAGTTACGTATCGACAAACGGATAGCCTCCGTCAAGTCCGACTCGGCATCTTTGTACTTGCTACGCTGCAGAAACAGCATACCGCGCGAGGCCCAAGTATCGGCGTTATAGCGGTCTATCTCAATGGCACGGTCGGCATCATTCATAGCCTGAAGCGTATCTTTCTGTTTGAGAGACACCTCGGTACGCATCAAGTAAGCGTCAGTATATCGTGGCGATATACGTATCAGCGTATCAATGTCCGCCTTAGCCGCCGCATAGTCTTTCTCGCGCATACGACACAGCGTAAGGTTATGCCACAAACTTACATTTTCAGGATCGAGGGTAAGAGCCTTTTCATAATCGCGTATGGCACCCTTGAAGTTATTTTGGTGTATGCGCGAAATACCTCTAACCTGATATGCGCTGGGCACAAACGGATTGCGCTCAATGGCTTCGGTACAGTCGGCTTCGGCTCCCGAAAAGTCATCGAGGTTCATCTTGGCCAATCCGCGATAAAAATACGGTTCCGCCAGATAAGGTTTGGCGTTTATAGCCTGATTGAAATATTGTATAGACAGCACGTAGTCTTCAAAGTAGAGGGCGTTACGGCCGATGGTCATCACACGCTCGGTGTTTATCTGCCCGAACGCCACCACCGGAAACATACATGCTATATATATAATGTGTGTAAGTCGTTTTATCATCTAATTGCTTTCGTCTTGTACGTGCAGCGTACTTTTCCTTTCACCAAGTTGGTGAGTTTGCCTTTTATCATTTGTTTACGCAGCGGCGACAGATGGTCTATGAACATTGTTCCTCCCAGATGGTCGAACTCGTGCTGCATACAGCGTGCCAAGAATCCTTCCACCCACTCATCGTGCGGATTCATGTCTTCGTCCAGATAAGTCACGTGGATACGGTCGGGGCGTTTCACGCTTTCGTGTATGCCCGGCAGACTGAGGCATCCTTCTTCCATAGATACGATATGGTCGCCTGTTTCTATGATATGCGGGTTGATGTATGCGTGACGGAAGTCCTTGTATTCAGGAAAATCATCAGCCATACAGTCAAGGTTAATCACTACCACGCGGATAGGCAAACCGATTTGCGGAGCTGCAAGTCCCACACCTTCTGCACGGTCCATAGTTTCGTGCATATTCTGTATCAGTTCTTTCAAGTTAGGATAATCGGGAGTAATATCTTGTGCCTCCTCGCGAAGCACGGGCTGTCCGTAGACGTAAATAGGTAATATCATAATTATTATTTTGTTGTTTTTTACAGTTTAAATTTTCTCGATTCCATATACGACTGCAGTATGATGGTAGCACTGATTTCGTCTACCAGCGCCTTATTCTGACGGTCTTTCTTTTTCAGGCCACCAGTAAGCATAGCCTGATGCGCCAACACCGATGTAAACCGCTCGTCTACCAGCTCTACTGGCATTTGAGGCATTTTCTTCTTTAGCTGATTCATGAAGGGTACGATATTCTTCATGTTTTCAGAGTCTTCATTGTTCATCTGCTTAGGATGCCCTATGATGATTCGTTCTACCTGTTCTTTCTGCACATAGTTCATAAGGAAGTCCATAAGTGTATGTGTAGGCACTGTAGTAAGTCCGTTCGCTATAATCTGCATAGGGTCTGTAACCGCTATGCCGGTACGCTTTTTTCCGTAGTCGATTGCTAAAATTCTGCTCATATCACGGCAAAATTACTAATTTATTCTGTATACTTCTCTATATAAAGCTTAAAAGATGCGTAAGATATGCGTTGGCGCAACAATATCAGTCAGAGAAAAACCACAACAAAGTCGTCTCACATCGGTCGATGTTAGCGTTCGTATCGACCGTTGTGAACGTTCGTATCGGTCGTCGTGAACGTTCGTATCGGTCGAAGTGAGACGACTTTGCCGTATTATTTGCACGACTTTGTTAGCGCATTCAATGAGATATTTGTATTTTTACACCAAACTAACGCTAAGAATATGAAAAAGACAATCTTTCTGTTTGTGATGGCTATGGTTTGCTGCATGGTAAAAGGCGAAGCACAAACGCAGCCAAGCCCCACGGCGCAACAACTTAGATGGCATAATGCCGAAATGGGAGCCATATTTCACTACGACCTTCATGTGTTCGACGGAAAACGATACGTTCAATCAGAGAACCGTATCCACCCGATAGAAGATTATACCATTTTCAATCCTACACAGCTTGATACCGACCAATGGATAAAAGCCGCCAAGGCTGCGGGATGTAAATTTGCAATTCTTACAGCTACTCACGAAACGGGATTCGGACTATGGCAAAGCGACGTCAACCCATATTGTTTGAAAGCAGTAAAGTGGCGAGACGGAAAGGGAGATATCGTACGCGACTTTGTCAATTCTTGCCATAAGTACGGTTTGATGCCTGGCATATATGTAGGCATACGGTGGAACTCACTGCTAGGCATACACAACTTCCGGACAGAGGGAGAAGGGGAATTCGCAAAAAACAGACAAGATTGGTATAGACGTTACTGCGAACGAATGGTAAAGGAATTATGTACCCGATATGGCGATTGGTTTCTGATTTGGTTTGACGGCGGAGCGGACGACCCACACGGAATAGGCCCCAACGTTGAGCCTATAGTAAGCAAGTATCAGCCTAACTGCCTGTTCTATCATAACGTAAACAAGGCCGACTTCCGCTGGGGAGGCTCTGAAACCGGCACTGTGGGATATCCGTGCTGGTCATCGTTCCCTACCCCTTGCTCTCACCATAAAGGAATAGAGACATCACCCAATTGGCTAGAACTTCTGAAACACGGAGACAAGGACGGACTATACTGGCTGCCTGCCATGGCCGACTTTCCACTTAGAGGAATAAACGGACGCCATGAGTGGTTCTGGGAACCCGATGATAACAATAATATATTGCCATTAGACAGTTTGATGAGTATCTACGAAAAGTCGGTAGGCAGAAACGCCACTCTCATCATGGGACTTACCCCCGACCCATCCGGACTATTGCCTGAAGACGACGTAAAACGACTGAGTGAATGGGGTAATGCCATTGTTCAAACTTGGGGATGCCCCATAGCGAAAACAGCCGGCAATAAAAATAAGCTGTATCTCCGTTTGCAATCAGTCAATAGCGTAAAAGGCTACAGATTGAAAGAAGATATCACAAAAGGAGAAAGAATACGAAGTTATAGGATAGAAGCAAAGGTAGGCAACCGTTGGCAAGTCATTGCCGAAGGTCTGTCAGTAGGACACCAGCGTCTGGAAACGATTGCTCCGGTCAGCACACAAGAGCTGCGGCTGACCGTAACGCAATCGGTAGACACTCCATCAATATTGGAGTTCAGCGTCTATTGACGCTATAAATTCTAAAATTCAAAGCTATAAATCAGAATATCGACTCGCTTGTTTCTGTAGTGAACAGTTCGAGTGCCTTGATGCCCATAATGGAGTTTCCTTTGTTATTAAGTCTAGGACTCCATACGGCAATGGAGTAACGCGACGGGTATATTGCTACAATGCCTCCGCCTACACCACTCTTGCCGGGCAATCCCACAAGAAATGTAAATTCGCCAGCCTCATCGTAAAAGCCACAAGTCTGCATAATGGCATTGATACGTTTTACTCTGGAAACACTCAGCTCTACACCGCCGTGCGAGAATGGCTCGCTGCTATGGGCAAAAGCAAGAAACGCTTTCGACAGGTCCTTACAACTCATCTCCACAGAACACATTGTGCTATAGAAGCGAAGCACATCTGTTACCTTATTCTCAAGGTTGCCGTGATGCTTTAGCAGATAAGCTATTGATGCATTGAGATAAGAACACCCTATTTCCGACTCCGCCACATCGATAGAATAGTTGATAGAGTCGTTTCCGCACAACTTACGCACAAAGTTGATGAAGAATTGATACGGATTATCCAAGTTAGACAGCAACACGTCGGCCAACACTATAGCGCCGGCATTGATGAATGGATTTCTAGGCTTTCCATGCTCATATTCAAGTTGCACCAAAGAGTTAAAAGCACTGCCCGACGGTTCTTTGCCTACACGGTTCCACAGTTCTTTTCCTTTTATACTTAGTGCAATGGCTAGCGAGAACACCTTAGATATACTCTGTATTGAGAATTTGGTGTTATAGTCGCCATACGTACAATGCTCTCCATTCATAAGGCTCAGATAAATGCCGAACTGGTCAGGGTTTACGTTGGCAAGCGCCGGTATATAATCGGCCTGTTTCCCTTCGTGCGCAAACGGCTGTATTTCTTTACAAATTCTTTCTATTACCTCCTGATAGTACTTATTGGTTTTCATGGTATTATAACTGTGTAAGTATATTATTATGGTTGTTTGTTATTCTTTTTTCGCATTATTTTCACGTTCTATAAATTGCGAAGGCGTAATGCCGAACTGTTCACTGAAATGTTTTCTCAGAGTACGTGGGTCATTATATCCCACCTTTTCCGCTATTTCTTGTATCGTATATTTCCGTTCAAGAATTAGAGCAGCTACCTTACTCATTCTCATACTGCGTATCATATCGATAGCAGTGAGCTTACTTACCTCCTTCAGCTTACGGTATAGAGTAGGCTGACTCATATTCAACTGCTCGGCCATCATCTTCACGTTGAAGTTTTCGTTAGATATATTGACTTCTATAGTCTGTATCACCGACTTCAAGAATTCGTTTTCTGCATCAATTCCGGTATCGGCGCTATTTGTTCCTTCATGCTTTGCAAGCATAAGAGTCTGCGTATAGATTCGCTTCAAGCGTTTGCGCTGTTTAATCAGACTTGTTACTTTAGATATTAACACCTGCGGATTGAACGGCTTGGTTATATAATCGTCAATGCCAAGTTGTGTAGCCTTCAGCAAATCTACGTCTTCGGCCTTAGCTGTAAGCATAATAATGGGTATATGCGCTGTCTTTGGCGTTTCGCGTATCTCGCGGCAACAAGCGAATCCGTCTTTTACAGGCATCATTATATCGGAAATTATTAGCGAAGGTATTTTCGACAAAGCAATCCGTACACCTTCTTCGCCGTTTTCCGCTTCGTATACGGTATAGTTCTGACTGAAGAGACTACAAATGTATTGTCTTACGGCAGTATTGTCTTCTATAATCAGCAAACTGCACGGATTTTCAGAAGAATCTGTTTTTTCGGCAGTAGCCACAACAGCTAAAGAAGGCGGGGTTTCCTGAATAAGCACTTCTGAATCGTTTTTGAAATGCTCGTTTCCTTCGGGTAATAAGATGGTAAATGTGCTACCGCCTCCTTCTACACTGTTCAATGAGATATAGCCGTGATGAAGATCGACTGTATTCTTCACGATATGTAACCCAATGCCGATGGTAGATGACAACGTTGGCAGATTTGGCGACGTAATAAACGAATCGAATATGCGTTGCTGATAAATTTCAGGTATGCCTTGACCATTATCTGCCACCGTAATTTCACAGCGGCGCTGTCCGTCTATCTCCACATTTCTTATACGCAAGGTTATCTTGCCTTTATCGGTGGTATATTTAAATGCGTTAGACAGTAAATTCTGTATGGCAGAAGTAATTTTGTTTTCGTCAATCCACAGAATATACACGTCAGAATGTATCTCAATGGAATAATCTATATGCTTAGTCTCGGCCAGCGGACGGAAACTTTCGCCTACAGAACGGGCCAACTCATTGATATCAGCCTGCGTAACGTTAAGTCGTACAGTACCGGTCTCTATCTTCTGAACATAAAGCAGATGATCTATCAGCGTGTGCAGAGACTTACAATTTTTATATACCATCTCGATTGAATGATATAACTTATCATCCTTTTGCAAGCGGCTCATGATATCTTGCAACGGAGAGATTATCAAGGTGAGAGGCGTACGCAACTCGTGCGCCGTATTAGTAAAGAAGTTTTCGCGCTCACGGTGTATCTGCGATTCCTTTTCTCTCTCCATTTTCATGGTAAAGTTTTCATGCTCTAGTTGTAACTCGTACTGCAAACGGCGTTTGCGATTCTGAAAATGTCGCATCGGCATAATGAATGACAGCACTAACGCAATAGCTACAAGCACCTTAAACCACCATGTCTCGGTCCAATGTGGAGAAAGGCATATATCCAACCGCGAAACGTTACCCAGCAGTCCGCCAGGATAGACCGCCTGTAGTTCGAACCTGTAATTACCCGCATCCAGATTATTGTAGTTCACACGGTAGCCTTCTCTATCTACCACAATCCATTCTTTCTGATAAGGATATAGGCGATACCTTATTTGTGGATGCTGATTAGAATATGACAGGCTACTGAACGACAAGGCGAAATCGCGGTTCCGGTCATTAAGTATTATTTTCTTCGCATAATAGATATTTTCTTTCAAGATAACCTGACCGTGAATTGTGTCGCCTATCCCCACAAGCTGATTATCTATCTCTAAAGCACTTATTCCAATCCTCTTTTCGGTAGGCACTATGTCTATGAGGCGTGGGTTGAAGTAAGTTACACTTCTATTGTTTCCCCAAAACACGAATTGCCGATAGGCATAAGCCGACTTGTTATTACTAGACAGCAGATAATGGAAGAACAGCTTATTCTTACGGTCGAAACGAGAGATACAAGAGTTCGACCCCACCCAGATTTCGTGTTCGGTGTCTTCAAGTATACTACCTATATAGTTATTATATAGTCCACTGCGAGTGGTGTAACGCTGAACTATGCGTTCACTGTCAAGGTCCATCACCCCAAGTCCGTTAGCATATCCTATGTATAGTTCACGGTCTGATGTGGCGTGTATAGCCAGCACGTCTACTTTATCCAACTGTTGCTCTTTTCCGTAGCCAATACGAATGGTTCTATCTGGCAACACTCTACCTAACCCTCTGTTTTCTATGCCTACCCAAATTCGTCCGTCATTACTCTCGGCTATGGCTTTTACACAGTATCTTTCTTGAGCATCGCCCGAGGTCTCGCTTCCTATACTGAACGGCACACATTTTCCTGACTCCTGCCTGTATAGATGCAGCCCATTATCACCACCTATCCACACCCGTCTTTTAGAGTCAATAATAACGCTCCATATTGTTCCTATTTCTGGTAAGTGAACGACTTTACATTTCTGCTTGTCGCAATCATACACAAACAATTCACCCTGCATACTCCCCAACCACAACGTATTTTGGGTAGTATCGTTATACATGCATAATATAGGCGATGAATGTTTGAAACTACTTGCGACATCGAACGACAGACTTTCAGGATTATCCTGCCGGAAAGGATAATCACTCCGCATCAGTCCCTTATGATAAGTAGCTATCCATAAATAGCCAGCCTTGTCCATCGTAATGCCTCGCGTTTCGTTATGGCTTTTCTGCCTATACTTATACACATTACCCTGCTTCAAGTCGATATATACAGCTCCACCTCCATACGTACCTATCCACAAGCCGTTTTCGGTCTCGTCGTAGTAGGCAGATATCATTCTCACATCTACATCCTGCCAAGCCAATGTCACATTATTATATATAGAAGTATGAAACTGATGAAAGCCATTGTCCTCTGCAGTGAGAATAGTAAACCCGTTCCACGTCACAGCTACTATTTGCCGATCGTTTATGGGTAATATCTGGTAGATGTCTGTATGCGACAGCTGATGTTCTTTCGCAGTATTGTCGTATGAAAAGTGCTGCAAGTAGCCAGTCTTTTTATTTACCCTGTATATACCTTGAGCAGTAGTACCAATCCATACGTAATCTTTAAAATCCAAGATGTTATGAATATCTTGCGTCAAGCCTTTTATATCGAAACACACTTTCTTCTTACGCGAAGCCAAATCAAATGCAATCAGTTGCGATGATGTGTTTGTCAAGTATAAGGTAGAGAAGTCATCAGACAGCGTATAGGCTGTTATCTCAGAGGAAGAAAGTTTATCAGAAGAAACGCTGAAGACTGGAAGTATGGATATGGGATGATTTGCCGAATCTTCTGCTGTGATGTCACAATAATGAATATTGTATTTCCCTAAAATCCAGCACTTGTGTTCCGAAACGGGATATATGCCCAATATCTGTTTATCGGGTATGGGCATTTCTATAGGCGAAAACTGTTCGGTTACCTGATTGAATGCGTAGAATCGACTTCCGATACGCACGCATAGGGTTTTCTTTTGCAGCAAGACGATATCGTTCACGTAATTATGTAAGCCGTTAAGCGTGAAATTCCTTACCGAACTTCCGTCGTAGCGGCTCAATCCGTAATCCGTTCCGAACCACACAAATCCTTTCGGGTCTTGATAAATGGTGTTAACCTTGTTGTCCGCTAGTCCCGACTGAAGGGTAAGATTCTTAAAACGGTTGTTCAGGTTAACCTGTCCGTGTATGGGAAGTACGGCAAACGCCATAAACAGCAGTACGGCATACATTATATATAAGCGATGTCCCGAAAGTGGTTTCATATTATTTTCTTAGGTCATTATCCAAAAAACAAAGATATGATTAATCTAAAAAAATATAAAAGCATTAAAGGCAAAAATGCACAAAAACAGGAGCTTGAATTAAACATGCACCCTTTTTGAAATGAACATGCACCTGTTTTTCAAACCATAACGGCTAATTTTGTGATGTTAAAACCTTAAAGATGTTTAATTAAAACTTAGATTCATGAAAAAACTACTTTCCTTACTCTTGATGTTACTGTGTGTAGTGGCAGTCAGTGCACAGCAGTTTCGCATCACCGGAACGGTGCATGACAAGAAGACAAACGACCCTATTATAGGGGCCAGCATCTTAGTCAAAAACACGAGCAACGGCATCATTACCGACGTTGACGGTAAATTCGAACTCCAGAATGTGTCGAAAGGAAACACTCTGATTGTTTCGTATGTAGGCTATCGCTCGCAGAACATTCTGGTAGACGGAAGCAAACGTAATTTCTCTATCTTATTAGATGAAGATAATGAGGTACTTGACGAAGTAGTTGTAGTAGGCTACGGCACTCAGAAGAAACAAGATATCACAGGATCTGTGGTTTCAGTAGGCGAAGGTAAGTTTACGGAAGGCGTAAATACAAATGCTTTTCAGATGATAAACGGTAAGGCAGCCGGCGTAAACATAAGCCAGACTAGTTCGGCTCCGGGCGCCAGCACAAAGATTCAGATTCGTGGTGCCGGTTCTATCAATAGCAGTAACTCGGCATTGGTAGTAGTAGACGGTCTGCCAGGAGTAGATGCATCATCTATCAACCCGAGTGACATTAAATCTATAGAGGTACTGAAAGACGCATCGGCTGCTGCCATCTACGGAACACGTGCCGCCAACGGTGTAGTGCTTATCACCACGAAAAGCGGTAAGAAAGGTGACATCAGCGTAAAATTCGGTGCGGAAATAGGTTTCCAATCGGTAGCCAAGAAAATGGAGATGCTGAACGCTAAAGAATATATGGAAACACTGAACGCACTGCGTAAAGAATCTAACAACTCAGACGGAATAATCTACACCCCAGACCAAGTGGCAGCTGCTGGCGAAGGTACAAACTGGCAAAACGAAATCTTCAGAAACGGAGCGCCGGTGCAGTCATACCAATTATCGGTAGCAGGTGGTGGAGACCGCAACGACTATTACTTCGGCTTGAATTATTTCGACCAGAAAGGTATCGTTAAATGCTCTGACTTAAAGAAATATAATATACGCGCCAACTTGAACTTCACTCCGAAGGATTTTCTCCGCTTTAAGGTAAACTTGAATTTCACTAGAAAAGACGGACGTGAAATATACGAGAGAAATGCAGTAAACGAAAACGCTGGTCCTATTAATGCAGCACTTTTGTTCGACCCGACTTTACCTGTCGGTAAGGACCCGGAAACTGGACGTTATTACCAAAACAGCTATATATCTCTCGATAACCCGTTGGCTTTACTTTACGGTGTTTCGCCAGAACAACACAAAAATAACGCATACGGTACTTTCACTACCGAGATAGAACCTCTGAAAGACTTGGTATTCACTGCCCGCTTAGGAGCTACCCTCGATTCTTATATCACTTCGCAATACAGAAGCCGTGAAACCATGACAGGTCTTTCAAGTAAAGGTGTAGCTACAAAGAAGAGCGGTGAAGACACTCAATGGTTGGCAGAATTCTTTGTAAACTACAAGAAAAACTGGGGCGACAAACATAAATTAAGCGTAATGGCCGGTTCTACATTCGAACAATTCATGTCGGAATACGTAAACGGTAGCGCACAAGGATTCCTTTCTGACGTTACAGGCACCAACAACATGCACAGCGGAGACAATCTTAACGGTGACGATGTATATTCATATAAAAGTCGCAACCGTCTGAATGGTTTCCTAGGCCGTATCAACTACGACTTGATGAATCGCTACCTTCTTACCTTGTCTTTCCGTTACGACGGTACTTCACGTTTCTCTTCAGATAACAAATATGCGTTCTTCCCTTCTGCAGCATTCGCATGGCGTATGTCGGAGGAACCGTTCATCAAGCGCATCGAATAAATCAGCGACTTGAAGTTCAGAGTAGGTTACGGACAAATGGGTAACCAGGGCATAGATAACTACCAAACGCTGAACACATTGAAAGCTGGGGGCTCGGCTGTATTCGGCAACTCTCTGTCGCAAGGTGTAGTACAGTCTCGCCTTCCTAACACAGGTTTGAAGTGGGAAACCACCGCCGAAACAAACATGGGTATCGACTTCGGTCTCTTCAATAACCGCATCACAGGTAGCGTAGATTTATATATGCGCGACACCAAAGATCAGTTATTCGATAAACCCCTGCCATCAGCAATCGGTTTCAGCAACATGAAGGTTAACGCAGGTAAGGTTCGCAACTCTGGTATCGACTTCACACTTAATACTGTGAACTTTGACACCAAGAATTGGGGATGGGATACTTCGCTCAACCTCTCTTTCCTGAAGAATGAAGTAAAAGAATTGCCAGACTTCATCCCAGAACTCATCACCGGATCAATAGCAAGCTTTGTATCAGGATATGAAATTACACGTGTAGGCGATCCTATCTATTCATTCTACGGATATGAAGTAGAAGGCATTTTCCAGAAGAACGATGACATTGCTCACTCTACACAGCCTAACGCCAAACCGGGCGAACTGAAGTTCAAAGACCAAGACGGCAGCAAAACCATCGACTCTAATGATAGAGTTGTACTGGGCAAACCATTCCCGAGCTCTACATTCGGTTTCACCAACACACTGAGATACAAACGCCTCACGCTGAGCGTATTCTTACAGGGCGTATTCGGCATCAGCACTTTAGACGTCAACGTACTGGAGACTCTGTATCCTACAAACGAATATCGTAACAGAATAGCTAAATACTACCGCAACCGCTGGACTGAAAATAATCCTACCAACGAATATCCTAGCGGAGTAAACCCATCAAACTACGGCGGACAGTATGCAGTGAACTCACTTACCGTATGCGACGCTTCGTTTGTACGCATCAAGAACATCAGCCTCAACTACGATGTGCCCTTGAAGAAAAACAATATCATAAAAGGTCTGCAGGTATATGGTTCTATCGACAATGTAGCTACCTTCACCAACTACGACGGATTCGACCCCGACGCAAGTGCAGCAGGCAGTACATCGGTATCGAAGGTAAGCTTCAACAGCTATCCGCTGGCAAGAACCGTAAGATTTGGCTTTAATGTTACATTTTAAAAATAAAAGAATATGAAACTAACAAAATATATGTATATACCTGTAGTGGCTTGCTTGGCTCTGGGAACTACAGGATGCAATAGCTTTCTTGAAGAAAAAGTCTATACAGAATATGATCCAAACGCAATGTTGCAAGAACAGTCTGGATTAGACGCGTTGCTGGCCGGCGCATATTCGCGTTCACGTATCATTAGCTATACACATAGAAACTATACTTACCTGATGAACGAATTCCCTACCGACATAGCATTCGAGACTGGCGGTGGACTAGAACGTAACGCCGCTCCGTTCATCAACTTCACATGGTCTGTAGACGATGGTTTGCTAAACAGCTTCTGGATTCAGATGTATGAGGCTATTTCGAGTGCCAACTCTGTGCTCAGCGTTACAGAAGACCTAACCAGCCTATCGAGCGACAAGGTAAAGGCCATACAAGGAGAAGCACGCTTTATCCGTGCGGTATCTTATTACTTCCTATACAACCTGTTCGGCACTACTCCTATCATAGAAATCCCCAAGAACGCTTCGCCCGATGAAATAGAAAACATAGGTAAATCTACTCCACGTGCATCAAAAGAAGATTTCGTGAAGTATCTGGTAGACGACTTTAAATTCGCCGCCGAAAATCTGCCGGTAAAAGAAGACCCGATAGGAAAAGCCACCAAAGGAGCCGCTTTGGGTATGCTAACCAAGCTATACATGCACGAAAAAGACTGGAGTAATGCGGCCTCTACTGCAAAAGATGTAATAGACCTACACCACTACGAACTGTACGCTGACTATAAGAAGATGTTCAGCGTAGACGGCGAAGGCAATATGGAATACATCTATCGTGCTCCGTGTATAGCCCAAGATGGCTATCACAACAACTACATGGCTCATGCGTTCCCTCCCAACTACCCCATCCAGAGCAACTGGATTAACTTCGGAGCGCAGTTCCGTACTTACACCGCTTTCTACGATACCTTCGAAGCAGGCGATATCCGTACACAGTCGTTCGTAACCAATTACGTTGACCAAAGCGGAAAGCAGGTTGAACTGTTACGCGATGAAAACGGACAGGCCTTAAACAATGTGCGTAGCTTTAAATATTGGCCTGACCCTAACGCAGCGAGCGAATGTAATGGAAACGATATAGTTTACCTACGCTATGCCGATATCCTGATGTGCCGCGCTGAAGCCCTCAACGAACTTAACGGTCCTACAAAAGAAGCCATAGACTTAGTCAACGAGATTCGTAAACGCGCAAAGGTTAAGGAAATTGAATTGACAGACTATAACACAAAAGATAAGCTACGCGACTTTATCTTGGCAGAACGTGGACGCGAATTCTTCTCTGAAGGCTTACGCCGTGAAGACCTAATCCGCCACGGAAAATTCATTTCCGACGCCGTATCAAGAGGCAAAAACGCCAAAGCTTATCAGGAGCTATACCCTATTCCACTGCGTCAACGCGAAGCCAACAAGAACCTGTCGCAGAATCCGGGTTACGAAGGAGCGGAATAATATGAACGCTTTAAAAAGAATCCGGATCCGATGACATACAGTATATGCATCAACCGGATTCTTTTTTATATAGATATCTATAAAATAACATAAAGCCATGAACAATACGCTATTAAATGTAACTTCCGCCATGATGCTCGCCAGCGTCGCAATGCCGGTTGTGGCAAACAATGCGGTACACCAAGACAAACGCCCCAATATTATCTTATTTCTGGTAGACGACATGGGGTGGCAAGATACCTCAGTGCCTTTCTGGACAGAAAAGACTCATTATAATAAGATATTCGAAACGCCAAACATGGAGCGACTGGCAAGCCAAGGTATGATGTTTACCCAAGCCTATGCCTGTCCGCTAAGCTCGGCTACCCGATGCAGCCTTATAACCGGCTCTAACAATGCCCGCCATAGAGTAACAAACTGGACTCTGGAGCGAGATAAGACAACCGACCGCAAAAGCCAGACGCTAGAACTGCCGGATTGGAACTATAACGGAGTAAGTCAAGTAGAAGGTATAAACAACACCTTCGTTGGAACCTCGTTCGTACAATTACTGAAGAATAGCGGCTATCATACCATTCACTGCGGAAAAGCGCACTTTGGAGCCATAGACACTCCGGGAGAGAACCCCGCCCATTGGGGATTTGAAGTAAATATAGCAGGACACGCAGCCGGAGGACTGGCAACATATCTGAGCGAAAGAAACTACGGTCACACAAAAGATGGCAAAGCAACTTCGCTAATGTCTATTCCGGGACTGGAGAATTATTGGGGAACAGGCATCTTCGCCACTGAAGCTCTTACGCAAGAGGCTATCAAAGCACTCGATAAGGCCAAACGCTATAACCAGCCATTCTATCTGTACATGGCGCATTACGCCATCCATGTGCCAGTAGATAAAGACATGCGTTTCTTCCCAAAATACGTGCGTAAAGGACTAAGTGATAAAGAAGCCGCCTACGCCTCGCTTATAGAAGGCATGGACAAAAGTCTTGGCGACTTACTCGATTGGCTTGAAAAGAACGGTGAAGCCGATAACACAATCGTGATATTCATGAGCGATAACGGCGGGCTGGCAGCCGAACCGGAATGGCGCGACGGGCCAAAAGATACTCAGAACTATCCACTTAACAGCGGCAAAGGCTCAATGTACGAAGGAGGAATACGCGAGCCAATGATAGTACGCTGGCCAGGCGAAGTAAAAGCCGGAAGTCGATGCGACGATTATCTGATGATAGAAGACTTCTACCCTACTATCCTTGAAATGGCAGGCGTAAAGAAGTACACTACAGTAAACCCCATAGACGGTATCAGTTTTATGCCTCTGCTAAAACAAACCGGCCATACCCCTAAAAGCCGATCGCTTGTATGGAACTTCCCAAATATCTGGGGAAACGACGGAGCCGGCATCAACCTGAACTGTGCTATACGCAAAGACGAATGGAAATTGGTGTACTACTACGAAACCGGTAAGAAAGAGCTCTTCAATATTCCTAATGACATAGGCGAGAAAGATAACCAAGCAGCACGTCATCCCGATATCGTAAAGAGGCTATCGAAAGAATTAGGCGAGTACCTACGTAAAGTAAATGCCCAACGCCCTTCATTCAAGAACACCCATCAGCCATGTCCATGGCCAGATGAGATTTAATAAAAAAATAGAGAAGGCTATTATTGTAATAAAAATTAGAGACAAGTTAAGAAGGTGTGTAGAAATGCACGCCTTCTTTTTTATTGAAATTAACTCATATCAAAAAAATATCATCATTTTAACTTTTACACACAATCCGTTTGTAAGCTCATGTAAAATTAGTAGCTTCGCAGTTGTTTTATTAAGAATTGATTTCTAAACAATTGAGACACCATAAAGTTGCAAGCACTTGCAATAGCATGTTGCTTCCAAGTTATTTAAAAGAGAAAACTCTATAGGCATTATTTATATGAAAGCTTACAATGTCATTCTAAAAGCGCTATTTTGCTGTATGCTATGCTTGTTAAGTATCAGCGTAGCAGCCGAAAACATTGAGAACGAGCGTATTCTGATTATCACATCGTACAATCCAGATACAGAGAAAACAAACGCAAACCTAAAGGATTTCTTCAAAGAATACGAAAGACTGACAGGATATACGGCAAACATCTGCATTGAGAACATGAACTGTAAGAACCTGTCGGAAGGTATGCTATGGAAAGACAGAATGGCAAAACTGCTTGAGAACCACAAAGCCACACCTCCCAATCTGATTATATTATTAGGACAAGAAGCGTGGGCATCATTCCTCTCGCAAACCTCAGACATGGCACGCAAAACCCCGTCAATGGGCGCTATGATAGGTACAAACGCCATAGAGGCTCCTAAAGAAAAAGACATAAACCTGCGCACATTTATGCCGAACAGCAAGGAATATCCTTCCTTTACTAACTTCAACATTGTAGGCGGTATATTCTACAAATACGATGTAGAGCGCAACATCGAACTGATTCGCAAGTTCTATCCCGGCACAAAGAACATAGCTTTTCTTTCCGACTTCACATTAGGTGGCCTTACGCTTCAGGCTTTGGTCAGAAAAACGATGGAAGAAAAGTACAAGGACTTAAACTTGATACTCCTTGACGGCAGACGCAGTACTGTGTTCGAAGTATGCACTCAGATACAGAAGTTGCCGCCCCACACCACATTGCTATTGGGTACATGGCGAATAGACAGTAGCGATAACTATGTATTGGCAAACACAACAGGCCCTATAAGTAAAGCGGCACCACATATACCCGCTTTCTCGCTATCATCCGTAGGCATGGGCAATTGGGCAATAGGCGGTTATACTCCAGAGTATTCGCTATCCGGCAAAGAACTTGCAAAATTAGCTTATCAATATCTTACAAAGAAAGCGCCAAACAACGATTTGTTTATAATCCGCCATAACACATACACTTTCGATCAGGTACGACTTGACCATTTCGGTCTGCCAATAGATAAGGTACCGGCAAACTCCATCATCATAAACTCCAGCGAGAATTTCTATCAGAAGAACCGAGACGCAATACTTTTGGTAGCGTCTATAATATTGACGTTAGCCATCGGACTACTCATTGCCATATATTATATCGCACATATCCGAAGTTTAAAGAACGCTCTTAACAAGAAGAACCAAGAGCTAGAAATAGCTATGGATAAGGCTGAAGTAGCCAACCGAATGAAATCGGCGTTCATAGCGAACATGAGTCATGAGATACGTACTCCGCTCAACGCCATAGTAGGTTTTTCAGAGCTACAAAGCATGGACGAATACTCGCAAGAAGAAAAAGCGGAATTCGGAAGAATAATAAAGGAGAACTCTGACCTTCTGCTAAACCTTATCGGCGATATCCTCGACATGTCGAAGATAGAAGCTGGACATATAGAACTGGATTATAGCCAGTGCGACATAGTGCAGCTGTGCCACAGTTGCTTGGTATCGGTAGAACAAGCAAGACCGTTAGAGCATGTAGAATATAAGGAGAGTTATCCTGTAAAGTCGCTGCCTGCCAGAATCGATACCACGAAGTTCAGACAGGTAGTAATAAATCTGCTTACCAACGCCAGCAAGTTTACTAAGGAGGGACATATACTACTTAGCTTCGTTGCCGACGAAAAAACGAATACATTAACAGTATCAGTAAGCGACACCGGTATGGGCATTCCTAAAGATAAAGCTGAAAAGGTATTCGAACGCTTTGTTAAGCTCAACCAATATATACAGGGTACGGGCCTCGGTCTCTCGCTCTGTAAAGTAATCATTGAGCGATTGGGCGGAAAGATATGGCTCGACACCTCGTATACCGAAGGGGCACGATTCATGTTTACCGTTCCTTTGATAGACCCTACATCCGAAGAGCAAACAAATAACCATGAAGAAAACATATAACATTTAAAAGACATCTAACCTCATATATATGGGGGGGGGGAATTATGAATAACAACAATACAATTACAGCTATGGCAGACAAAAAAAGCATCCTCATAGCGGAAGACAATGCAAGCAATTACAAACTACTCGAAGCGATACTATCTAAGAGCTACAATTTGCTGCACGCATGGGAAGGAAAAGAAGCCGTAGAGTTGTTCGCACAACACAGACCGCAAATAGTATTGATGGATATCTCAATGCCTGGCATGGACGGATATGAATCTACACGCGAAATAAGAAAGTTATCGGCCACCGTACCTATTATAGGACTTACCGCCCGAGCCTTTCCGGATGACGAGCAGAAGGGCTACGACTGTGGCATGACTGAATATATGACGAAGCCTATAAATATCTCAAACTTACGCATGCGTTTAGAGCAGATTTTGAAAGCCTAATTGCAATTTTTAAAATTACAAACCCTAAAATAAAATCTATAATCTATGTACAAAAGAAACCTAATGCTCTTACTCGGAGCTCTTTCACTGCCGGTATGGGCAGGAGTTCCACCGTTGGGAGGTTATTACTATGGTGACACTACCGCCCCATCGGGATGGGAATGGCAAAGTCCCGACTCTTTAGCGTATAACAAACAGCAACCACATGCGTGGTTCTTCTCGTTTGGAAGTGTAGACGAGGCACGTAAGGTACTGCCCGAAAACAGTTCGCTCTGGAGAACGCTCGACGGAGAGTGGCTTTTCCATTGGTCTAAGAATCCTGAGGAAAGAGTAAAAGACTTCTATCGAACCGACTTCGACGCTTCGGCATGGGATAAGGTTACAGTGCCCATGAACTGGAACATCGTAGGTATTCAGAAAGACGGAACATTTAAGTACGGCGAACCGCTTTACTCTAACCAGCGCGTTATCTTCCAGCATAAAGTGGCAGAGGGCGACTGGAAAGGTGGCGTAATGCGTACTCCGCCCCACGACTGGATGACCTATAAAAACCGTAACGAAGTGGGCGCATACCGCCGAACATTCAGCGTACCCGCCGACTGGAAGGACAAGAATGTATATATCAATTTCGACGGAGTTGATTCATTCTTCTACCTCTACGTAAACGGTCGTTATGTAGGCTTCTCAAAGAACTCTAGAAACTTGGCGCAGTTCGATATCACACCTTATCTTAATAAGAAAGGCGAGAATGTAGTGGCTGTAGAAGTTTACCGCC
>FR881275.1:52036-58128 GCA_000434735.1 Bacteroides sp. CAG:530 | reverse complement strand
TGGCTGTAGAAGTTTACCGCCACAGCGACGGCTCGTTCCTCGAAAGTCAGGATATGTTCCGCCTGCCGGGTATATTCCGTAGCGTATCGCTTACCGCTAAACCGCAGATTCAGGTGCGCGATCTTAAGGCTATCCCCGATTACGACGCTTCTTACACAGACGCTTCGCTCTGCATATCTGCCGACGTTCGTAACCTTACCAACAAAGCGGCTAAGGGATATACCATCGACTATACACTCTATGCCAACAAGCTCTATTCTGACGAAAATACTCTGGTGCCGGGCGTTAGCGCTACAGCTACCGTAGGCGATTTGGAGAAAAAAGGCGAGCAGACAGCTACCGTAACTCTTAAGGCAGGCGATAAAGTTAAGCCTTGGAGCGCTGAGGCTCCTTACCGCTATACACTTGTGGGCGAGCTGAAAGACAAGAAAGGAAAAGTGGTAGAAACATTCTCTACCGCAGTAGGATTCCGCAAGATAGAAATAAAGCAGACTGCCGCTAAAGACGACGAATTCGGATTGGCAGGACGTTACTACTACCTTAACGGTAAGACTATCAAGATGAAAGGTGTGAACCGCCACGAAACAAGCCCCGCTACAGGTCACTACATTCCGCGCGAACAGATGCTGGAAGAAGTCTTCATCATGAAGCGCGGCAACATTAATCATGTACGAAACTGCCACTATCCTGACGCTCCTTACTGGTATTATCTATGCGATAAGTACGGTATCTACCTCGAAGACGAGGCAAACATAGAAAGCCATCAGTATTACTATGGCAAGGAAAGCTTGTCGCACGTGCCAGAGTTCAAGAACGCTACTGTAGCACGAAACATGGAAATGGTACACGCCACAGTTAACCATCCATCGGTAGTAATATGGAGTTTGGGTAACGAGGCCGGACCGGGCGTAAACTTTGTAGAAGCGTATAAAGCTATCAAAACTTACGATACAAGCCGCCCTGTGCAGTACGAGCGCAACAATAGCATCGTAGATATGGGTTCTAACCAGTATCCTTCTATCGGATGGATGCAGGCTGCCGTAACAGGTAAGTACGATATCAAATATCCGTTCCACGTATCAGAATACGCTCACTCTATGGGTAACGCCGTAGGAAATCTTATCGACTACTGGAATGCCATAGAAAGTACTAACTTCTTTATAGGTGGTGCTATCTGGGACTGGGTAGACCAGGCAATGTATGGTTACGACTCTAAGACTGGCGACCGCTTCTGGGGCTACGGAGGCGATTTTGGCTACGATAACAAGCCTAACGACGGTATGTTCTGTATGAACGGTATCTTGCGTCCGGACTTCTCGCCCAAGGCTCAGTACTTCGAAGTGAAGAAAGTATATCAGAACGTAGGCGTTAAAGCTATCGACCTCAAGAAAGGTCTCATAGAGATATTCAACAAGAATTATTTCGAACCGCTTCGCTATCAGATAGTATGGTCTTTGTGGAAAGACGGTCAGTGCGTATTGGCCGATCAGTCTCTCACTGGTCCTAAGATGCCTGTAGGTCCGCGCGAACGCGTAACTTATACTCTCGATTATGACTACAGCAAACTCGATGCCGCTTCAGAATACTTTGTAAAAGTTCAGTTCCTGCAAGGCAAAGACATGCCGTGGGCTAAGAAAGGCTACGTGCAGATGGAAGAACAGCTCCGCGTGAAAGGTGCCGAAAAAGCCGCTCCTTCATTAGAAGAACAGAACACCGGCGAAGGAAAACAGTTTGTAGAATACACCAACGATGGAAACTCTATATGCGTAACCGGCAAGGGCTTCAGCGTGAAGTTCGATAAACTTACAGGAGCTATCAGCGAACTGACATACGGAACACAGCGCATCATAACCGACGGCAACGGACCTAAGCTCGATGCCTTCCGTGCGCCTACCGATAACGACGCTGGTATAGGCTATCCTAAAGCATGGTTCCAGAATGGTTTGTACGACTTGCAGCACCGTGTAATAGGCGAACCTAACATCTTGGCATCGAAAGGTAATGGTGCTTTGCAGATAAGCCTCACCGTAGAAAGCCAAGGCAAAGAAGGATGCGACCAGAACTATGGCAACCGCGACCGTACTCCAGAAAAGGCATATACATTTAAAGAAGGCGTGAAGAAATTGGGCGAAAACGACTTCAAGTTCCTCACCACACAGATTTACACCATCTATCCTGACGGAAGCATAGAACTTCAGAGCACTATCTCTGCCAACCAGACAAACGTGGTATTGCCTCGCATAGGATATGTAATGAAACTACCTACAGCACTGCAGAACTTTGAGTACTACGGACGCGGACCGGTAAATAACTATGCCGACCGTAAGACCGGACAGTTCATAGAGCGTCATAAAGGCATCGTGGGCGAGCAAGACATAATGCTTCCTAAGCCTCAGTCTATGGGTAACCGTGAAGAAGTACGCTGGTGCGCCCTCACCGACAACAACGGATACGGAGCAGCGTTCATTGCCGACAGCGTAATGTCTGCCTCTGCACTTCCTTGGAGCCAACAGCAACTTACCGTAGCGCCCCACCCCTATCAGCTTGTAAAGAGCGACGGAGTTTATCTCCACCTCGACGCTAAAGTAACCGGATTGGGAGGCGCCAGCTGTGGACAAGGCGGCCCGCTTAAACCCGACCGTACACTTAGCGACAGCTATAGCTTCGGATTCGCTATCCGCCCAGTTACCAACGGCAATGCTCCGGCAGTAGTCAACGCATCACTTTCGGGTGTGCGTCCTATCACCATAGTACGCAATGCCAAAGGCGACGTTACTCTCCGCTCGGCAGATGCGAGCCGTACTATAATGTACTCGGTAAACGGAAAGAAGAAAGCCCAGGTTTACACTCAGCCGTTCAACTTCTTACAAGAAGGTACTGTAACAGCATGGTATAAAGACTCACCTTACTTCAAGATGAATATGAGTTTCGACAAGATAACCAGCATTCCTCTCGATGTAATGTTCTGCTCATCATTCGAGCCGAAAGAAGGAGAAGCCACATTCCTTGTAGACGGTAATCCTAATACCTACTGGCACACCATGTACTCTGTAACCGTAGCCAACTATCCTCACTGGATTGACTTCGACGCTTCGCAGACTAAGACTATAAAAGGCTTCGTTTACCAGCCTCGTCAGGACAGCGCCAACGGTCGCATCAAGGATTACGAAATCTATGTAAGCAACGACGGCAAGAACTGGGGAAGCCCTGTAAACAAGGGTTCTTTCAAGAACTCTGCAGAAACTCAGCGCATCATGTTCGATAAGCCGGTGAAAGCCCGCTACATCCGCCTGCGTGCACTGAACGAGCAGCGTGGTCAAGACTTCGCCTCGGGTGCAGAGTTCTCACTTATAGCTGAATGATAAATTAACGACAGCGAAAGTCGTACTATAAAAAACGTATCGCTGTTAAACTGAGCGTAATGCTTGGTTTAACAGCGATACTTGTTTTTAGCGATAATAGCCACTGCATGAAGCTTTCAATGGGCTCGGGGAGGGGGAAGAGTAAAGCGAAAATTTACTTTTGAATGATAGGCTTAATGTCGTAGCCGTCATCTGTCTTGATGATTTTATATTGCTTCCCTTTTATTCCTTTATTCCAGTTTTCTAATATATTCATAATATATTGGTATAAATCTTCTGATATACTTAAATCTTTTCCGGAATCTGTATTGCAAATCAGCTGATTATCTTTGATAGCAAGGTGCTTTTTCATTCTTTCCAGTGCTTTAAGATAGACTACTTGGTTAAATGCATAATTGGGATTAAATGGATCTACAGCACTGTCAGACATCTTGTCTTTAGTCTGTAAAAATGTAGTGTCTGTAATGGATGCCTTGTATTTATTTGCTTCCTCCCATGCTTTTTCTCTGTTTGTTTGTTCTGTGTCAGTGCTATTTGCCATAGATAAAACTTGGTTGCTGTTCTCAATTACTGCATCTTTCTTGTTGCCAGTGCATTGACATAGAGATATTAGTAAAATGATGATTGAAAGGATATAACATGTCTTTTTCATAATGCTGTATGGCTTTTAGAGTTGAAAAAATAGAAAAGTTATCGCTTTTCCGTTTCTTTAAAATTTATTTTTCTTGTTGGTAAGTTATGATAGCGAGGTGACTTACGTTCCTTAGCGAACAGACATAGACATCTGCATCAGGGACAATTACGCTTGTCGCAATATAATTATAGACACAAGCTGGGTCATTTATGCCGTGAACCATGCAGGCATTACATATATAATATCTTCTGACTTTTCCTGATATGCGGTATTGTCCTGCGAGTTCTTGACCGAAATTAAGAACGAAATGTTCACCTAAATAAGTCTCCACAGGTTCTGAATCCACAATTAATTTTACAATACGCCAGCGTTCACCCTGACTTCCTATGCGTGCAAAGTTAATTGGCTCTGTTCTTGTAGACTTGAGACTCTTAATATTAGGCTCAATACTATAATAGCTATCCCCGATGTTTACAATATCAAATTCTCCCTCTTTGATTAATTTATTCCACGTACACATAAGTTCTGAAATGTATGAAAATAAATCCTCGGCCATATTAAGCTCTTTCCCAGACTTAGCTTTGATTATTAACTGATTGTCTTTTACGCTAAGGTATCTTTTAACTCTTTCTAATGCAGTTGTATAAACTTTAATATTATAGGCTTTATTTCCTACTAAACCTGTTTTATAATCAAAAGGGGCTATGGCATTGTCTGACATAGGTTCTTTTGTCTGAAGAAAATCGTTATCATAAAAGATAAGCTTATTGGCTTCAGCTCTAGCTCGCTTATTTTCTGCAAATGTAGTATTACTATTCATTACAGCAGAAAATGTCTCATTGTGCAACTTTTCCGAATTTACAATGTCACTGTTGTTACATTGATAAAAAGAAAAAGACAAAATAACAATTAAACAATAAGAAAGGTTCTTTTTCATAAGCCATCAATTTAAAAATTATCACTTGTTGCAAATCTAAATATAAATCACGATTTATATGCCAGTGCTATAAGAAAAAATCAAGACCACCCCTATCTTTATGGCATTTGAAATCTCAGTGTGTGAGCCTCAAATTATGCATAACGAGCTCTTGGTTCCAAATTACACCTTATATTCGACTGTTCATAAAAGAACGGTCACTGCACGTATGCTATTAAACTCCACTAATGAACATGTTAGCCATAAAGACGACATGGGTAATCTTTATTCTTTCATAGAGGAAAGATAATTCTTTTTACATTTATTCTACCTTTGACAATCTATTTTGTTATATATTATAGTGATATTTACACTTTATCTTTTAATTACCAGCTATTATCCACTTACCATCATTGTCATAGCCTTCTCGCTTTAAGAAGCCATTTTTTTCATCAATGACAAGTCTCGTTCGATAGTACGAGAAGACACCGACAAAGTCTCCGACATTTGCTTGGCAGAAACAGAAGGATTCTCTTTAATCATATTTTGCTGACGTTCAGTAAGTTTTATCTCCGACACATCTCCGACATTTGAGGCTACGGCGGATGCATAAATAATCGTCTGGAATTGAATTGGAGTTGACTTAAACACTAAGAAAACTCGAATCATACACCATGTACAATTCATTTACCTGCACCAACAAAACATCAAAGCCTCATCAACCCAAAGCCCACGGTATTTAGCTTTCATAAATCGGCCTCAGAAGCCATTCTGGATGGGATAAAAAAACATTGCGATGTGCAAGGGAAAGAATGCGAATTGCAACACTGCAATATGCGAATGGATAAGTGAAGCATTGCGATGATCTGATTGAACCATCGCAATGCTTTTCCCATGTTTTTAAGTATGCTTTTCGTGTTTATAAATCTTACTATCTATCAAGTTTACGCTGGCTTAGTTTAATTCATTCTTACCCTAAGAAACTACAATCGTCTCTTTTCGGCATTACCGGCACCGGTACCTTTGTACTTACTCTTCGCTGTATTGAAGTTATAAGAGACGGTCATGCCTACGCAACGCTCATAGCCATAACAATCTTTGGTCATTATAGTATGGCTGCCGTACATTGTCCAACGTTCCTTGTCGGTCTTAAACAAGTCGTTGGCATAAACACCTATCT
>FR881275.1:42661-52003 GCA_000434735.1 Bacteroides sp. CAG:530 | reverse complement strand
CGTCGTTGAGGAACGACTTGGTGAGCTTTACGTCAACACGAGCAAATGGTTTGGTATATTGAAGGTCATTAAGTTGACTTGTTTTATACCTCATGTTGAGGAATGCCTTCAGCGAGCGCGTGATGTTAAAGCGGTTATTGAGCCGGAAATTAAAACATGGCCTGTTTGAAGGCTTGTTTATATCGAAGCCGTCGGTATGCAGAAACGACTGCGAGTAATCTATCTCCGCCATCGGGTTATACCAACCGAAACGGGGTGAAGCCACTATCGACGCATATATATCCTGACTGTAATTGAAGTTAATATTGCGCAGGAAGACGATATCCTTACCTTGGTAAAGCGTAGCTACCCAAACCATCGGATTATCGATATAGTTATATCCGGCATTGAACGACAGCCAATCGTACACCGCATTAAAATCAACATTATTTATTATGCACGGACGGAGATAAGGGTTTCCGCCCTCGTAAGTATAGCGGTTATCATACTGCACCTCGTCACGCAGACTGCTGTAGCTGGGTCGCTGAGTCTTGCACGCATATGCAAGTTGCAGTCCCCATTTGCCGCTGTTCCATGACATTGATGCCGAAGGGAACCAATCGGAATATCTGCGGCTCGGTTCAGCTTGCCATTTGCCGAAGAGATAATAATCGGACTTTACATTCTCGTATCGCACACCGGCATTTACGGAGAAACCGCCAAACTTCAATCCATACTCAGCGAATCCCGCTATGTTCCGCTCCTCAATCTTTGTGTTCGACGCATCTACATATTGCTCGGCATTGGCATATTCGCCACGAATACGCGAGGATGTAAATTCAGTGCCTACGCTTATCGCTCCTTTCCAAACGGGATAAGACAAGATAAGTTTGGCTGCTGCCATATCACTATGCTGTCTGCTACGGGTATGAACGTCGCGACTCTCAATGTCTAAGCTGTTTTCTTTGATTGACATAGTTCTGCCTTTCTTTTTCCAGAAATAAGTGGCGTTGAAATCTACATCCAACTTACCTATCTTACCCACATAATAAGCATTGGCGTTATGCATCGGACTATTGATGTCATCAATATTGGTTTCTTCGCTTACGAATGCCGTTTGTACTCCGTTTTCCATAATCTTCTGATAAGAGTCTGTCGTTTCTCCCTTACCAGAGCCATACTGATTCTCATAACTCAATCCAAACGTATTGTTATCATCTATAGAATAAGCAAAGCCTGCCTTAGCTCCAGCTGCCTTTGAGCGATAACTAAGCGGTGAAGTCTGCTCAATGAATATATTCTTAGCACCATTTATTTCGTTAGATAATATATTATCCTCGCCACTGGGCGCAGTTAAGCCCCAAAACTCGCCAAACACTTCGGCATTGCCATTGCGGTATGTCAACGACATGTGTTGCAAAGCACCCCACCACTTGTTGAATTTAGCAGCAGTATAACTCTCGCCACTCCATCCTTCGCCTTGGCGACGTATTGTCCTGATACGTATCACTGCCTTAACAGACGCATCGTATTTGGCGCCGGGTGCGGTGACTATCTCTATACTCTTAATATTATCCGACTTAAGTTGATGCAGTTCGTTGATGTCTCTCACCTGACGGTTATTGATATAAATAAGCGGAGTACCTTTGGAAAACACACTCACCGAACCATCAGAACTGACATCAACGCGAGGTATTTCGCGCAAAACATCTGTTGCGGTACCTATCCTGCTAATGTCGGAGTGCTCAATTTCCACCACCATACCCTCACGGCCCATCTTTATATTCTGGCGCATGGCGTTAACCTTTACACCTTTCAAGTTTATCGTGCTCTCATGGAGCATTATCGCCCCTATCACACCAGTGCTGTATGTTTGAAATGTAGTTTGATATCCCACGCAACTCACCCTTACTATGGCTTTCTTGGTTTTGCATGGAATAACGAACTGCCCGTCTTCGTTAGTGACACCACCGTTTATCAAAGATGAGTCGCGCACATTAAGCAACGCTACATTGGCAAGTTCTATCGGGTTATTCTTAATGTCGATAACTCTACCTATCATCTTTGTAGATGATTTCTGTGTGCATTCCACCATAATGTTATCTTTTACCTGAGTCATTTTTATGGGATAGAAGCCTATCAGAAACATAACGGCATCGGGAACGCTCATGTTTTCTATGCTCTTGGAGACCTTAAAGTCTTCTAACTCATCGTAAACAAAGTTGATGGTATATTTATCCTGTCGGGCATTCAAATCTTTCAAAGCCTCAGAGAACGACACGTTATTATATTGTGCTGTGATGCGCTGGGCATGAGTCTGCTGAACAAAAGATAGCAGGAAAAAAAGAATATATAAATTTCTCATAATACGCACTCCTTTCTTATTTCACCTTTAATATACCATCAACGTAATCTATCTGAATACGGTCGAAAGCATTCAGTATCTCAAGGTTCTGCTCTAAGGTATTCGTCTTGTTCCAGTTGAAGAAGAGGCGAACATGCTTGGTTTCGGCATTTAAGTATTCTACCTTAACCCGATAGAATTCTGACATCTCAGCAAGGATAACGTCCAACTCGGTATTGTCGAACACTATCGGCTTCATGCTGAGTGTATCCTTTCTTTCCTCGCTGTCTTTTGCAGGAACAATTGTTGCAGTAACTTGTTCCGGCGTAGCCTCATCATCCGTAGTTTTATCGGAAGAAAGAAACCTTAACCACCCGTTTTGTACAGCGGCAAATGTGAATCCGGATAGGAAGATAATACCGGCTATGGATGCGGCAACCTTAATCTTACTACGATAAACGGCCTTTGTTTTAGTCTGTCGCATCACCTTATCTGCAACATTCGCTTTGGAGAATTCTTTCCAAGCCTCGTCCACATCAACCTTCTGCGGGTTGGCTTTCTTTACGGCCATTCTTGCCATAGCCATGTCGCGTAGAAATTCCTTCACCTCCGCATCGGCAAGCAAGTCCGCTACTTGCTCGTCGGTATATTTCTCTGGATGCTCTTGCATGTCAAAGAGCATTAACCGCTTTTCGTCTTTGTTCATTTCTGTCATTGTTTTGCTCATTTAAAATGTTCTTTAATCCAGTCCATCGCCTTTGAGAGATGATTGAACACCGTCACCTTGCTTACTCCTACTTTATCGGCTACCTCTTGATAAGACATATCTTGCAGATAGCGCAGGCGAAAGATAAGTTTTCGGATGGGCGGTTCAAGGTTGTCGATAAGAAGCATCAGTTGTTCTAGCCGCTCGTCGGTTTCTTCTGAAAGAATGACGTCGGCATCATCGAGCAACACCTTCGCTACCCTCTCCTTTACGCTCTTATGAGTTATCAGGTTGAAGCAACGGTTGCGCACGCTCCGCATCAAATAGCCTTCTTCGCTCTCAGGCAACAGGACTATATTGTCAACAAGGATTTGTGTGAATACATCGCTCACCACATCCTTGCTCTCGTCGTCGTCAGAGAGAATGTATCTGGCCAGATTGTACATCTTCTCGTAATGCCGACGAAACAGCTGTTCCATGTCCTTTTCCTGTGTCATAACACCCTATATACAGTTAAACGAGACGAAAAGCTAAGCAAAACAATGATTATTTTGAAAAAAATTCGTGAAGGTAACAATGAGTTAAGTTTCCAAGCCCTCAGACAATATCATCTGCATCAGTTCCTCATTAGCTTTATTGTTGACTGATGCATCTTTCACCTCTGAAAGATAGTCAAGGGTGGCAGAACATTCGCCCGTAATATCTACGCCTATCACTTCTTCGTGGGCGTAGATAATGCGAAGCACTGCCTGAAGTTGCATTAGAGTCATATCTCCATTTGTCCAATCAGTAATGGCATCTTGCTTTCTAAGCACATCCTTGTCTATAGATATGTAAACAGGCTCGTGTATCAACTTGCCTGCCTTTGAAGGCCATGCTTTATGATGGTCTATTTCCGCTTGGCTATAAAACATCACCTTTTCTCTAAGATGAACGGGAACCTGAGATATCAACTCGTCGGAAGCGCCAACAATGATGATGTTTCTTACAAAAGGATTCTTCTCTAACACATCAGTTACCCAACCGCCACATGAAATGACACCCTCCCATTGTGGCTGCTGCATATCGGGATGATGATCGAGCACTATTAATGAAAACGGTTCTTGCAGTTTAGACACCCAATATTCAGTAAGATAATGATAATCGCCCGAATCGATAAAATGAAGGGCCTTGGCAGGATACGGAGCAAGTAAGCGACGCAGTTCTTCTCTTCCTTCCTCATCGCAATAGCAGTCTGTACCATTAAGGCCACGACAGTCTACATGAATTATGTTCTGGCTTGAGGCGAACGACTCGTAATCGTATACGCCCGAGAAATTGAGCAGTATGATAGGTAGTTTCTTTGTCATGGACGCAAAAATACACATTTTTGGATACTGACAAAAACAATCAGACCTCGTTTCTATTCCACATAATGGTAATGAAACGAGGTCTGACATATGCTATTATTATAGCTTCGACAAAACTATTACTCAACTACAATAAACTCAGTACGACGATTAACCTCTGGATTATTCTCGTCGAGAGGTTCGCTTGAACCCTTACCGATAGCCTTCAAACGACTAGGTTCAACGCCACGACTAACCAGAAAATCTACTGCCGCCTGTGCACGTGCTTCAGAAAGTTTTTGGTTAAAATCAGCATCGCCTTCAGAAGATGTATGACCTACAATCTGCAACTTAATCTCCTTGTGCTTATTCATCATCTTTGCAAGGTCGTGTAATACGAACTTTGCCTCTTCTGACAATTCTGACTTACCCTGAGCAAACTGAGCTGCATTAAATTTCTTTTCAATTTCCTCAATGCGGTCTACATAAACAACCTTTTCTACCTGGACAACCCTCTCTACTTCTACAACCTTAGGTTTACGCAGTGCGAAGAATGCCGCCAAGCCGCCAACCAAGAGGAGCAGTAACACCCATACCCACCACAAAGATTTCTTCTGCTTTGGTACAGGAGGAACGTAGCCATTGAGGTACTCTAAACGGAAACCGCCCTTCTTGCCACCTTTGTCGGCTGCCTCAAACTTAGCTACTACTATATCATATGCGCGCGCCTGCGCAACCATACGCTCAAAACTTGGTTTAGTCCACATAGAAACTATAGCGACTTTCTTACCATCACCCATAGTCATTAACTCATCCTCACCTTTAAAGTAGCCGTTCCAATCTGCCGTTGTGCCTTTATCTTCCGCAAAAACGAAATTTTCTTTTACGCCAGAATCAGGATTGAGAGAATTAGGGAACGCCTTGCGCAAATCTTCTATCGTAGCGTGAGGATACATCACCATGTAAGCGTGAGCAATACCAAGCGCTGTACGATTCTGAGCCTTACCATATACGCGCACCTTTGCGTTGGCAGCCACAGTAGAATCAGTTTCGAAGCTCTCGGCAGGAGTTGAACGTTCCTTCTTCTCCTCTTTCTGCGCTGGCTCAGACGGTGCAGTGGCAGCTGCTGGCTTTGCGGTTGAAGCAGACGCTCCGTTATCGTTCAAGAAATCAACGAGTTTACGACCCATTTGTCGGGTATTCATATTCTCCTGAAGTTCCAATCCAACTTTTTGAGCGATTTCAGAAACTGCCTTCTTCGTATTGTCACACAATACGCCATTGTCATAGACTAGCACAGTGCCACTGTCTTCTATATCAATTTTCCATTTCTGATAGGATGCTGTAAACTTAATCATAGTTTCAATTATTTTATACGATTTTCTTAAGAATCTCTCATTATGAGAATTCTACTTTTTACAAGAATAAAGCATATAGGTTGTGCATAGTTTGATAGTAAATCAATAATATGCACAACCTTTTAAGCATGTTTATCTTATCAATTTAATACCGCCAACAAGTGATATTTATACTGCTTTAGCGGACAGCAACAATAAAAAAGTTTGTATATAGTTTTATCTATAAACTCCTTTTTTACATTTATTCAACTCGCACTCTTTATTAAAAGCGGATAATGTCTTGGTATCATTAACTCCCGAGGTATAATATCCGTGACCATCTGCTGTTGTGTAACATACCTGACAATACAAGCCGAATACAGTGTCAAATTCCTTTTCCAACGAGCCGATACGCTTGTTGCCAGAAATGGATATATCACCCCCACTACCTGCACGGCGCACACTAGCCAAAGTTTTTTCACCATCAATCTGCGAAATGCGTTCACCTTTTGCTACCTGCTGACGTACGTAGCTGTAGAAAATGCAAAGCTGCAAGTAGGGAAATTTCTTATTGAATTCCTTTTGTAAAGTGATAATCTTTTTGTTTCCAGAAACAGACAATTCTGTGGTAGTTTTTGCTGCTGGTTTTGCCGCAGGCTTTGCAGTTGTTTTCTTAGCAGCTGGTTTCGCTGTAGTTTTTTTGGCAGCTGGCTTAGTCGCCGGCTTCGCTGTAGTTTTCTTTGCTACTACCATAATTTTAAAATTCGATTTCTATATCTGGGTTATATTTAACCAAGTCAGCCAACATCAAAGCCACGTCTGTATGTTCTACAGAACCTGTAGCATCTGCCAAGTCGAACAATACCTGTACTTCATCGCGTGCTATTACATCGTCGGCAAGGACAATTTCAATTGCACACTGCATTAGTACCTTAACATCTTCTTCATCGAGTGCCGAAGCGTTTTCGATAATATAAGCCTGTACAGCTTCATCATCTTTATCTTGCAGAACCTTCAAAGCCTTATCTACATTTTCAGTAAGTTCAGACTCCTCTACATTCAACACCTCTGCAATTTCTGCGAGAATCATTTTCTCTTCTTCAGCATATACGCCATCTGCCCAAATAGCTACCGCTAAAAATGCGGCTACATTCTTTATGTCCGATTTCATAATTCTTGATTTTTTTATTTTAACATTCTTCTTATACGTCCCATGAGGCTAGCCTCTTGTTTGCGTTTCTTAGCAGCTGCTTTACGAGCTTTTGCCAAATTCTCTAACATAGCCTTACCTTCTTTGGTACGCTTGTCAATTTTTCCGGATTTTGTACGTTGTATAGCCATATCACAAAGTTTATTTTGTTAAACAATAAATTAATTCCATTAATCCAAAAAGTGTACAGCCACCTGCTATAACCAAAAGAGCAGCCATACCTAAACACCCTTTTTTAGGAGTTGCGGGCTTCCACCCATTTAAATATTCGAGTACATACCCTGTCTCCTTCACATCCTTGTCAGTATCCTTGTCCAACTCTACCGCAATACCCAATTTAGCGGCCACTTCAATAAGATTGGAGAATGATTTTGACGTCCAGATTTGAGAAACAGCTACCCGTTGTCTATTAGAAAGGAGAATAGGACGCTGATCTTTCACGAAATAAAGGCTTGTGTTTGATTGCAGGTTAACCGCTTCAGCCTCTTTACAAGGCAAAAATATTTCTTTTACCCCCTTGTCGGGTGCTAATTCGTTAGGAAAGACTTTACGTAAATCAGCCAATGTGGTGCCAGGATACATAGTGACATAAGCCTTCATGACTCCTAGTGCAACTCCATTTTGCGATTTTCCGATTACTTTAATTCTATTTTCCATATTTATATAGATTGGGTATTCCTCAAATAATTATTAACCATAATATTTCATACGATTAACAAATCTGCCTGAAGTAATACTGGAACGTTTGCTCCATTGTTATCTTCTGGCAGCAAAGGAATGAATTAAAACATAGTGCCACAAGTTCAATTTGGTTCATGTTTTAAAATCAATCTTTTTTTCTCAAAAAAGGCTTATTTTATACCCCAACCACGTTTTTTATCCTTCACCGCATAGAAGTTTGTAGTTGCACGGAATACGACATTGAGATTTTTTCATGTATCAGAAACAGTATTTTCAAGAAATCAGTCTTTATGGCGCTATTGACAGAAAAGGCAAGGTAGTCAAGAAGTTTACTTTAAAAAGATAATCGTTTAAAATCTACAAGACTTTGAGCCTTGACTGGCAAAGCTCGAAGTCTTATCAGTTTTATATCCCCACAGGCTTCATTTCGCAATAGCGGGCATACCATTGTTTCTTTTCGGGTGTGTCTATCGGATCGTATTCAGAGATGATGCAACCAGTGTAGAGGTCATCGGCAATGGCAAGAATGATATTGTGCAACTCAATAGTGTCTTCAAATTTCTTCCCGTAAGGACAGAATAATCGTTCACGTTTAATGGCTTCATAACCGTAGATGGCTCCCATGATATTACCCGTGATGGAACCTGTAGAGTCGCTGTCACCATCATGGTTCACCGCAGCGATGATGGCTTCTTTCATGTTATCTATATGACGGATAACACAATACAACGATATAGCCCACGCCTCCTCGGCAGTCCATCCTTCACCCAATTGCATGATAGCTTGGATATCGGAAATATTAGAATGGGCAAGATTAACAGCCTTTAAAGTGAGTGTCCTAAGATATTCCTTGTATTTGGCATAATCATTGCTATACATATTCATCATTACGTCAAGTCCGTCGTTGATAATATCTATGATAGACTCCTTCACTTCGTCGGGTGTAAGCGGAACGATACGAGACAACAGTAGCGTCATCAATGCCGCCGGCAAATAACCCAACGGATGTAAATGAGTTACTCTCGCAATATGTGCACCTGCCTCTGCAAGATACACGGTTTTATAATAAAATCCAGAACCTCCACTTTCCTTAAATGATGCATCAAGCAGCCCCATAGGAGCCACACGCATAATTCCGCCACACCCTTTACTGTTGTTCTCTACATCACGATGTGCCAGCAAACTTTCACAGGCATTCAAGCATGTAATGCCCGGCGCACGGCGATATGCCAACTCAGGCAAATCGCGCAACCATGTATAGTGAAAGTCATCGCGCTCAGATTTCTTATTTACCGTCTGCGTATAATACCAGTCTATATAAGCACCTCCTACGTAGTTCTTTGGGTCTCCGCCGATGCCGCGCATATAACCTCGCGTAAGCCCCATCAACATTCCGTTGGCAGTGAAGAGGGTCATCTGCGTGTCATCGCTAACCAGTGCCTTCCCATCACTATCAAGCTTAAACTCTGTGATTCCCTTATCGCCATATCGTGCCAGAATTGCATTCCTGCTCATAAACTCAACAGGATAACCGAGGGCATCACCCGCCGCTCCAGCCATCAAGCTACCACGGATACAATCTTTCACCCTTCTTTTGCGCTCCTCTTCTTTTTCGCCATATTTATCACTAGGATATTCCCCTGCGAAAATGCTTCTTGTATGTAAATAATACGACTGGTAGAGCGGTCTTGTAACAAAGGCTTCGAATCGGTCGTTTATCTCCAGAAGTTCCTTGGGTAACAATTCCCTACACTTGG
>FR881275.1:10759-42646 GCA_000434735.1 Bacteroides sp. CAG:530 | reverse complement strand
CTACACTTGGCAACAACATCCTCCGGAATGTTTGTGTGTGATGAAATAATATTAAACGGGCAAGCATAAGCAATAGATGTGGCCATACATCCGATGGTATCAGAATCACCACCCATCGATATGGCCAACCGCAGAGTATCGAATGCATTATATCGCTGCAAGAATGCCATGATAGCTATTGGTACACTGCCTTGGCAGGATGCATCAAACCGATACTCATTACGTATATCTTCCAATTTGATGTCAAGATCATAACCAAAGTTCGTTTCCACATAACGCTTAACCTCTCCTTTCACATCAAACTCTTCATTCAACTGCATATAGACCGCAGCAGCTACAGCCTGCGCACCTTTAATTCCTTCGGGATGATTGTGTGTAACGGATGCTGTGATACGTGCCAGTTCCAAGGCTTCGTCTAACGACTTGGCATACATTCCCACAGGGCTTACTCGCATAGCAGAGCCGTTACCATAGCTTCCGTATGGCTGCGGATTGTCTGAATTAAGCCACCTACGGAACATACCGCCATATCCCGCATTGGGATAGCGCCGACCCATATCCTGCATAATTCTTACAAGGCTGTCAGCCTTATGCGAAGGGTCATCCATCAGCCACTTGGCAACGGCTAAGGTCATAACCGTATCATCAGTAAATCTACTGCCTTGTGGCAATAGTTCAAAATCTTCTGTCTTTACATTGTGCCACTCTCTAGTAGAGCCTACAATGTCACCTATGATTGCTCCCAACATAATATGTTCCTACGTTTTTATTCCTTTTTATATATTCATTAAATCTCCAGCCTGAGTCGCTTTCAGCCATGAAGATATATTCTCCTATTATATTCTCATTGTTCTTTTCTCTTTTATGTATGAATAAAGCCGAAAGTGACCATTAAAGATATAATATTTAGGTAGTTATTCTGCAATTTAGGTGAAGATTCTCGTTTTTAGTGTTATTAATTAATCTAAGAGAATTATAAGTATATTATGCTAACATAGCGGATAAGCTTACTGCGTTTCCATAAAGACTAAGCCCCCTCACTGTTTATTCGCCTTTTGGGTTAAGATTTCTTTTAATATTAAAACGTAAAAAGTTACGGAGATTATATACATTCTCCGTAACTTTTTACATAAAACGGTAGTTATTTAAACTATTACAACTTAATCTTAAGAATCTTTCCACCGTAAGCAGGAACATCTGTTACTACCGGTTTATCAGCACAGAACGCTATCTTTTCTGACTTGCCGGTCAACAAATCTCTCGATTTGATTTCGAGGTACTGACGCATTCCCCAGAAATCGAAAGCATGCTGCGGAATATTTACAGATACATTTACAGGTATGCTGTCGAAGTTGGTGATAATAAGCAGAATCTCATCGTCGCACTTACGCATAAATACGTACTGGCGATGCGGGTTCATCATCCATCCGTCGCTGTTTACGTACATCAAATCGAAAAACTCGCCTTTAGAGATGGCTTTCTCTTTGTTGCACAGTGTAAGTACGGTTTGATAGAAATGACGCAATTCTTTCTCCTGGTCATTAAGCAAGTGCAGGTTGTAACGTCCGTGATTGCTCCAACGACGAATGCTGTCTACGCTCCAGTAATCGAATATTGTGGTGCGTCCGTCTCTTCCGCTGAATCCCTCGCTATCCATGCCAGGCTCGCCAAGTTCCTGACCGAAGTAAATCATCATCGGGTTGGTATTCATGCAAGCCGAAACAATCAGTGCAGGTAGTGCCTTGCGTGCATCGCCGGCAAAGAATTCTGAAGCGATGCGCTGCTCGTCGTGATTCTCAAGGAAGTTAAGCATGTGGCTCTGGATGTCGTTCACGCTCTGCCAGCATCCGGTGATGGCTGTGGCCGAAGCGTATCCGCAAGTCAACGCTCTGAGGGTGTCATAGAGTCCCACCTTATCATATAAGTAATCAAAGTGGCCGTTATGGATGTAGTTTCTGTATTCGTTGGGGTTATATACTTCGGCTATGAAAGTCAGCTTGGCATGTTTCTGTTTGATCTGCGGAATTACCCATCCCCAGAACTCGCACGGCACCATCTCTGCCATGTCGCAACGGAAACCGTCGATGCCTTTAGACGACCAGAACAGCAGTATGTCGCGCATCTTCTTCCAAGTGTCGGGCACCGGGTCAAAGTGGTTTCCTGTATTGTTCATATAGTCTACGCCATAATTCAGCTTCACGGTTTCGTACCAATCGTTCTTGTTGGGCCATGCGTCGAAGCGGTTGTTACCGGTAGCCTTGGCGGGCTTTTCAATGTACATGCCATGCACCGGGTCGTTAAGGTCAACCTCTCCCCCAAGCTGAGTGCCGGGCACGTAATAGAAATTATTGTCGGGCGAGAAAGCTTTTGTATTATCGTCGTCGGCACCCAAATCGTGCACACCTAGAGGCTTAACTATAGAGTGATACTGACGAGCCACATGATTAGGCACGAAATCTATTATTACCTTCAATCCGTTATCGTGTGTACGCTTAACCAACTTCTCGAATTCTTCCATTCGCTTTTCCACATCTACCGCCAAATCGGGGTCGATATCATAATAATCGCGGATGGCATACGGTGAGCCGGCTTTTCCCTTCACTACCGACGGATGATTGGCTGGCATACCGTAAGCCGAGTAATCGGTCTGCGAAGCGTGGGCAATAACTCCGGTGTACCACACGTGTGTAGCTCCAAGCTTCTTAATGTCGTGTAAAGCCTGATTGGTAATATCGTCCATCTTTCCGCAGCCGTTCTGCTCTATGGTGCCGTTGTACTCATTACGCACTTCCTCATTGCCAAACAAGCGAGTGAATATTTGATAAATAACTATTTTATTATTTGCTTCCATAGTTTGTCTTATGTTTTCATTTCGTTTATTATGCTGCAAATATAAATATTTAATGGGCTAATGACAAAACATGCCGCACTTTTCCCTTTTTAGGGCTTTATGAGATGGCGTTACACGGACCTCAGCGCACGAATAATCTTTATTTTTTATTATTTAACATTTATTTCTAACCTAAGAAATGAATATTTCAACCATTAATTTTGGCACTTTATCCATCTTAAGCTTCTGTAATGGTCTTACAGCCACCGTCATTAAGCATTACAAAACAATATCATAAGTTAAAAAAGATAACTTTGCATTACTAATTACTTAAAACTAGATAGTATGATTACCAATTATCTTTTCTTCAATTCGCGCGATGAACTATTGCGCATTGACGTATCAAAAATCGTCTATTTTGAATCGGACGGAAACTATACTTATGTGATACTTACCAACAAGATGCGATGCCCTATCGCTATGAATCTGTCGCAAACGGAGAAGGCATTAGCGGCTAAAATGAAAGACAAAGCTCAGTGTTTTGCACGCATCGGAAAGAGATATATCATCAACCTGAATTACGTATTTCAGATAAACGTGCTGAAACAGCGACTGGTGCTGAGCGACTATAGCACATTCGCTTTTCAAATTGAAGTATCGAAAGACGCTCTGAAGAAGCTGAAAGATCTGTATCTAAAAGGCAGAGACTGATTCAGAGCGAAATTATTAACATTCATAAAAGGGTTTAATGAATATTTTATAAATTTACAGCCATTAAAACCATTTTATAACTAAAAAGCATGGAAGTAATAATAGGAAGAGAATCGGGCTCATCGCGCCTGCACATCAGTGGCTATAATCTAGAGAAGTTTTTAGGCAATCCGGGCAGTGTGCCAAAATCGGTAAGCAGACAGCACTGTAAGCTCAGCGTTGACGCACAGGGCAACTGCACCATAATAAACCTGAAGCCTGAGAACTGTACTTTAGTGAACGGGGTGGCGATAGAATCCAAACACATCACATTTTCAGACCGCGTAGAGTTGGGTCCGGAGCATTTTAGAATCAACCAAAAAGAAATCATAGAAAGCGTAACCGGAAAAGAAATGCCGCAAACGTTCTCTATCCTTCCGCTACAGCGCGTGTGGGATGAGTATAACGATAAAAAGCTGCAGTTTCAGATAAAGGAACGTAAATCGGCCAGCGTACAGTCGGTAGTGGGAATCATCTCTATGCTTTCAATCGCCTGCGGATTTATTCCAGGAATTCCTCTCGGCCTGCGTGTTGTGCTGTATCTGATAGCTTTGGTACTGGGTATATACTTCTTTGTAATACGTTATAAGCAGTCGGAAGAGGCTCCGCGCTATATGGCCGACTTAGATAAGAAGTTCCACGAGGATTATGTTTGCCCTAACCCAAAATGCCGTCGTTTTTTGGGATATAGCCCTTACAGCGACTTGCGCAAGACAAAAGGATGTTATCAGTGTAACGCCAAATACACCGAAGAATAACAAAATGAAGATGTTTGGTCAAAACAGACATTTCGTACAGTAAACTGGGGGTTTCGTGTAGTATGCCTTTAATTGTTTTGCCAAGACATTAAAGCTGAATACATTTGCATCAGAAACAAAAACCTATTAAACTTATAAGCCATATGAAAACAGAAGAAAACTTGAACTTAGATCAGAACAACAAGAATACTAAAAATGATAATTGGAAAGTTGGTGTTAGCATGGCGGTAGGTGCCGTTATCGGTGCATCTGGCACAAGTGCTTTGGCAGATACGCTGCATGGCGATGTTGATGTAGACCAGACTCCGGAACCTGAGCCTCAGCCAATACCGGTACCAGACCCGGAGCCGACTCCAGAACCAGAACCTAAGCCAACTCCAGAACAGGATCCAATCCCCGTTCCTGGACCTACACCAGGCCCGGAAGAAGAACAGTTTGTTACAGTTCTTTCTTACGAAACTATACCTGGCGAAGATGGCAACTTAATGGATGTGGCGATAGTTGATGTCAATGGAACAACAGCTGCCATTGTAGATATAGACCGCGACGGTACTGCCGACGCTCTGATAGCCGATTGGGATGGTAACGGTGTGATAGACCAAAATGAAGTTTCTCCTATAGAATGTTATGTAAACATGGCCGAACTGGAAGCTAATGTGGCTACACCTACTCCAGATGTATATGACCCGATAGCCCAAAACGACTATAACAACCACGGAGACGTAAACGGATATTTGGCATAAAAAACTATAACGACATGAAAGAGAACGGAGCTAATGACTTTTCGCAAAAACCGAAAGTCGATATGGAAACAGAGAAAGCTAAATCAGCGGCAGCAGGCGCTGTGGCTGGTGCCGCTGGAATGGCTGCTGCATTATGGGCATCCGGAATGATAGGCAACGAAGAAGAGGAAAAAGCTGAACAGAAAGCTGATAAAGAAGAAAGCCATGAACAATCACCCGTGCAGCAGAATCAAAATCAGCAACAGCATCAGCAACATCAGCATAATCCTTCTACTCTGGCGGATGCGGGAGATGTAGACGTGCCACAATCTAACGAGCATGAAGACGATGTGGAGATTTTAGGAATAGATGGCACAGATAGTTATACAGCGGAAGTGCATATAGAAGCTAACGATGATATGATTATCGACGTATCGCCTAATTATGGTGAGGATGCTATAGAATCTGAAGATTGTTACACTGACGACAATTACGGTAACGAAACAGATCACTCTGATCATTTCGAAATCTTTGACACCAGCACTCCTGGCGATTATGATCCACACAGCAACGACGCAAATCCACTTGGAATGGACGACTCTTTCGGAACTCAATTTGTATAAACAAAGAAAATATAAACCCATAAATACCCACTATTATGAAAAATTTAGATGACGAAACAATGGTGAACAGATCAGCCAACTATAATAACAATGAAGATACTGTAGTTAAAGACGAAGAAACATTGTTGAACGACAAAGAGACTGATGATACTATGTACGACGACGATGAAGACACTAATCCAGCATTCCGTGATGATAAAGAGTACAATGAAGTGCCTCAGCAGAAAAGCGGTTGGAAGAAAGTTGTAATGGGCGGGGTAGCAGGTATCGTATTAGGATCCGGAGGTGTTATACTGTCTGGCTCGGCAAGCGCTCTTAATGATCCGGACGCTCCTAAGAAAGACGAAGATGACGACCATAACATAACTCCGCTGCCCAACAATCCGGATATCACTGTAGAAGATTTGCCAGTGGCACCTACCGTAAACGATGACATGAGCTTTGGCGAAGCGTTTGCGGCAGCACGCCAAGAAGTTGGTCCCGGCGGCGTATTCGAATGGCACGGTGGCGTATACGGTACTTATTATGCCGACGAATGGGACAAGATGACTCCAGAGGAACAGGCTGAATTCGGCAGACATATTAATTATGGAGGCGTAGGACATCAGCAAGAAGAACCTGTAGCAACTGTCGATCCTCAGGAACCGGAACTGAATGTAGACCCTGAAGAACCGCAAATAATAAACGTTAGCCACGAACAACAAGAAGCCGAAGTTCAGATTCTAGGAGTATCTAACGAGACTTTGGAAGACGGCTCACAGGTAACCATAGGACATCTGCAGCAACAAGGTGATGATGTATACGTAGTAGACGTTAACCAAAACGGACAGTTCGACATCCTTATGCACGATGATAATGGCGACGGCGTGATAACAAGTGATGAAGTATACGACATCACAGATCAGAACCTTTCTGTGGCAAGCCTGCAGCAGCAATCGGCTATGCAAAACGGTGACTATCTGGCACAAAACAATCAGCCTGATTACATTAACGACGCTAATCCTTCAGAATTTAACGCTTAACGCAAACTACCAAAATTTATCATCATGATGAAAAGACTGTTTGCTTCATTGATATGTATGCTCCTGTTATTTTCAGGAGCATACGCTCAGAAAATCTATTTGGTAGCAGCTGGGATATCAGATTATCCGGGCAACGATCACGACTTGAGGCTACCGGCTAAAGACGCCAAGAAAGTATGTTGGCTCTATCAGAAGAATAAAAAAGCCAGCACAGTATTGCTTACCGACTCTAAGGCTACTAAAAGCTCAATCTTATCGAATATCAAAAAACAATTCGCCAAAGCCGGTAAAAAGGATATCGTGGTATTCTATTTCAGCGGTCACGGATATCCCGGAGGATTCGTTTGTCATAACGACGAAGAGCTTACTTACGGTGAAGTGCGTAAAGCTATGTCATTGAGTCAGTCGCTCAACAAAATGATATTTGCCGACGCTTGCTTCTCGGGCCAGATGCGCGAGAACAAGAACGGAAGCGGTTCTTCTAACTCGAATGCCAATGTAATGTTGTTCCTCTCATCAAGAGACAACGAGACATCACTAGAATCGCCATTCCTGGCCAACGGTTTCTTTACCACAGCCCTACAGAACGGACTGCGCGGAGGTGCTGATGCCGACAAGAACCGCACTATCACAGCAAAAGAATTATTCAACTATGTAAGTAAAGAAGTTAAAAAACTTTCTAACGACGAACAACATCCCGTAATGTGGGGCAAGTTTAAAGACTCTATGCCCGTTATGGTATGGTAACACACTCTATTTACCTTAAACCAAGATTGATATGGATATAAACAATATGCAAGATATAGTAAAGATTAAATGTCCCAACTGCGGAGTACAGCTCACCGTAAAGTACTTTGAGGGGATAGAAGCAAAAACTGTAACTTGCCCGGTATGTAAAAAAGCCAACTTATTCTCTAACTACAAAAAAGTAGTGCCGAATAATAAGCCTCAGAGCCAAACCGAAGACGACGCCACACGTCCGGCTTATACTATGCGGAAAGACGAAAAGACTACACCGGGACAAACTCCTACCGGTGGCATAGGACGACTTATTATGGAGGACACAGGAAAATCTTATCAGCTGACACCAGGACTTAATATAGTGGGCAGAAAAGCGCAGACTTCTACCGCCAACATTCAGCTTGATACTGACGACCGAACCATGAGCCGCAGCCACTGCGCCATAGAAGTAAAGAAGCTGTCGAACGGTAGCTATATTCACTACTTATCGAACGCCAAGAACAAGAACGCCACATACGTAAACGGACAGCAGCTTGAAGACGGCGACCGTATAGTGCTTCAAGGTGGAGAGAAAATCCAAATGGGTGACTCTAACGTAAAGTTTATGAAGGCGAAGGCTTGTGACGATACAGAAACTCTTATCTAAACAAAACTGACAAATTATGAAGTTTACAATAAATACCCCTCTGGCTATTCACGAATTGGGGAAACGCCAGAATCAGGAAGACGCTATCTATCCGGTGATAGGAAACGCTACAGCCGACGACCGTCTATTCTTAGTGTGCGATGGCATGGGGGGACATGAATCGGGAGAAGTGGCAAGTAACACAGTGTGCCAGGCCATGAGCAAATTCATAAATGAGAATGCCAACGGAGACACATTCAGCGATACTCTGCTTAAGCAAGCTATAGACTATGCGTACAATGCTTTGGATGAAGCCAACATAGGACACGACTCCGTAAAGACGATGGGTACTACAATGACCTTACTGAAACTACACGAAGGAGGTTGTACCATAGCGCACATGGGCGATAGCCGCATTTACCACATTCGCCCGGCGGAACATTATATATGGCATACGCGCGATCACTCGCTGGTAAACGACATGTATGAAATAGGCGAAATCAGTCTGGAGGATATGAAGAACTATCCGCAGAAAAACGTGATTACACGCGCCATGCAGCCGGGACAGGAAAGACGGAGCAAAGCAGCCGTTAAACTAATTACGGATGTAAAGGCAGGCGACTTCTTCTTCCTTTGTTCGGACGGTATGCTTGAAGAGACCGAAGACGAGAATCTGCTCAATATATTCTCAGACCCGGATACTACCGATGAGGAGAAAAGAGAAATCCTGGTAAAGGTTACAGAAGATAACCGCGATAATCATTCTGCATATATCATTCACGTAACAGGCGTAACCGAAGATACGAAAGAAAATGATACTCCGTGCACTACGCAAGAAGAGTCAACAGAAGAGGAGCCAAATGAACGCTTCGTCGCACCGCAACCCGTAGATAACACGGCAGAAGTTATTCGCCCGGCAAAGCAACCTGCAGAAAAGAAAGTTGAAGCAACAGCCACTCAGGCACAACAGCCCGCAAAGCATTCTCTAATATGTCATATCGACAAGAAGATGCGTTATGTATTATTTCTTGCTCTTGTGGCATTGGCCGTTTTCTGCATCAGTATGATTATTATATACTTCGTAAGACTAAAATAAACAACAATGAAAAGAAGCACATATTCACTCCCTGTAGGTTCTACACTGATGCAAGGCAAATATCGCATTGTAGCGGTTTTGGGGCAGGGAGGATTCGGCATCACTTATAAAGGTGAACACACCATGCTGGGTACTACCGTAGCCATCAAGGAGTTCTTTATGAAAGGAGCATGTGAACGCGACGAGAATTCTACGCATGTCACTACATCGCAAAGCAACAGTGAACTGGCATCAAGATTCCGCACCAAGTTCCTCAAAGAGGCAAAGACGCTGGCTGCGCTTAAACACCCCAACATTATCCGCGTGTTCGATGTCTTTGAAGACAACGGAACGGCTTACTATGTGATGGATTATATAGAAGGAAATAACCTTAGCGATATAGTAGAGGGTAAAGGACGCTTATCTGAGCCGCTTGCATTGAAATACATTCGCCAAGTAGCAAATGCGTTAGATTACCTGCACCAGAAAAAGCTGCTCCATCTTGACGTGAAACCCGCCAATATCTTGCTTGACAAGAATACAGGAAACGCCATTCTGATTGACTTCGGCGTATCAAAACAATACGACCAAGACGGACAGCAGACCAGCACCACTCCTCCGGCTATCAGTAAGGGTTACTCGCCTGTAGAACAATACGCTCAGGGCAGTAACGTAAAAACTTTCAGTCCGGCTACTGATATTTACTCGCTGGCCGCTACGCTATACAAGCTCGTTACAGGCAACACCCCACCCGAATCTAATCTTCTGCTTAACGAAGACGAACAACTTCCGCCATATCCGTCAAATGTAAGTGAGGTCACACGAAACGCCATAGCAGAATGCTTACAGACACGAAAAAAACGTCCGCAGAGCATCAGCGAATTTCTTCAGTTACTGGATAGCGAACCTATAAGTAACATAGACACTCCAGAAGAAGAGGATACTATCTTAAAGAGTCAATACAAGAAATCTCAAGAGGTATTAACAACGCCCATAAAAACTAAGAAAGACAATCTTAACACAGTTTTTATAATAGGCGCAGTTATTGCGTTTGTAGTTATAATAGGTCTCTTATTTAATAAGTGTGGCGGTTCTTCATCGAACGACAGCTCTGACGAAGACTTAGACAGTGTAGTGTATGAACCTGTAGACACTACAGCAGTGGCATGGGATGATAGTACTGCATCTTACGAAGATATATACACTGACGACACTGATAATGACGTAAGCTATGTATCCCCAAAGAACCAAAGCAATGACGAAATAACAAAAGGCTCTGAAAATTACGAAGGAGGCTCTAAGTTTGTAGGAACATTCAAGAACGGAGTACGCCTTAAAGGAACTTTTACATGGGCAGATGGAGACCGATTTGAAGGAGATTTCAAAGATGGGAAAATGAGCAATGGTGTATACTATTACAAAACTGGAAATAAATTCTCAGGAAGTTTCGATTCTAACGAAGAAAGGGAAAATGGAACTTTTTATTGGCCAGATGGAGACCGATTTGAAGGAGATTTCAAAAACGGGAAAATAAGCAATGGTGTATACTATTACAAAACTGGAGATAAATTCTCAGGAAGTTTCGATTCTAACGAAAAAAGATCTTACGGAGTTTATTACTACACTAACGGAGACAGATACGAAGGTAATTTTAACAGCAATGGACTCAAGCATGGCTCCGGAACTTATTACTGGAAAGACGGTGACAAATACGAAGGTAGCTGGGAAAACGACAAACAAAATGGTTATGGCGTACACTATAACGCCGACGGAAGCGTATGGTTTAAAGGTCAATGGAATAACGGAAATCCAGTTAGATAACCCCAAAAACGTATTTTAAAAAGCATGATTTCATCAGAAGGAATAGAAATACTTAATATAGAGCAAGGCACAGGTAATGACACTTGTGCCTTGGCTGCTGGTACCATGTTATGTAAAGGAAGATACCGCATTATTTCTACATTGGCACAAGGAGGATTCGGCATAACATATCTGGGTACCGATACTTCTACGGGACGTTCTGTAGCGATAAAAGAGTTCTTCATGAAACAACACTGCGAGCGTAGCTCTAACTCCACGCATGTTACACTAGGTACTCAAGGCATCAGAAAAGAGATAGAGAGTTATCGACTTAAGTTTCTGAAAGAAGCTAATACTATAAGCCAACTAAACCATCCGCACATCATAAGCATTTATAATGTATTCGAAGAAAACGGTACGGCTTATTATGTAATGAAATATATCGCCAACGGATCGCTGAAAGATATAGTGGAACAACAAGGAGCATTGTCCGAAAAAACGGCGCTAAGCTTTATCCGCAAAATAGGTAGTGCGCTAAACTATATACACGGCAAGAAGATTCTTCACCTCGACATAAAGCCAGCCAATATTCTTCTGGACGATAAGCAACCTATACTGATAGATTTCGGAATCTCTAAAAGATACGATGTAAGCGGACATCAAACCAGCTCTACTCCGGTAGGCATCAGCAAAGGGTTCGCTCCTATGGAACAGTATTCGCAAGGTGGCATTAAGGGGTTCGACCCCAGCACCGATGTTTATTCGCTTGGAGCTACGCTATTCTATCTGCTCACAGGCGAAGTACCGCCCGAAGCGTCTATTGTTAACGAAGACGGACTGCCGCCCTTGCCTAATAACATCTCGGTAGGTACGGCACAGGCTATAGAGAAAGCTATGCAGCCCAAGAGGAAAGACCGTCCGCAGAGCGTAGCCGATTTTCTGAATATGCTGTCTGCCAAGAAACCAGCCGTAAGTGAACCGAAGCAGGAGCCGGCAAAAGAGACGCACCATAAAAAAGCGAAATACTCAATGCTTACGTTGATGGCTGTCGCTATATTGGCCCCTCTTATACCACTGGGAGGATATTACATATTCGATGCAATGTTCGAGAGTGAGGGCATAAGAGCCGTAGCTGTTATATCAATTCTTCCTTTAATCAGAGTTAACATTAAAATAAAGGAATACATCGCTTTTTACTGGGAACTCCACTGGAAGAATGTAATAAAAACCTTTTTCTACAATCTGCTTCTACAGTGCGTTGTAGTAGGAATAATTGGAGTAATTTACGAATCTTTTCTCGAGACTGATATAAGGTATGAATTCGGTCGCGACGCTAATACGTTCCTAAGCGGTTACATTCCATTCTTATTCGCCACTATCGCAATGGAAATAGCTGCCGTGAAAAAAGAAAATATTTTCTAAGAGACGATATCAATAAAAGAAAAACGCCGCATGCTTCACTCATAGAAAGCATACGGCGTTTTATTATTTACCAAAGTCCGTGCAAAAACGGAAGTGTCATATATCCCATTGTGAGCAGCGTGATAGACATTGCCACAGAAATTATCCATACTATAACTAATGTTAGCTTAACTCCCTGCGACATGGGGCGGAACACTTTGAACGCCTGCATGATGAGTTGGATAATACCAACCACCGGAATGCCTATAGCCAATACACCGGTAATGCAGAATGTAATGACCCATGCGGGAGATACAGCGAAGAGTCCACTCCAGTCAATATCGGGGCAAGACTGGTAAAGGATGGCAGGCACACTTACCGCACCGCCTACGGCAATCATCAGCAGAGCGAATATAAACATCAGTCCCACGAAAAGTACGGGGATGCAACAAACACCAATCACTACCAAGAACACCTTTATACAGAATCCCACAATCGATATGATGGCCGACCCTATGCGGTGCAAGCCAGAACGCGACTGTTGCGAGTTCACGGCATCGCTCACTTTATCGAAGCTATTGCTTACCTTTTCGAACCCATCGGTCACCGTCTTGCCGATGTTTTCTACGTTGATAGGCTCGCCTTTCATCTGCAACTTATCGGTAGCGGTACGCGCCAACGGAACTACTATCCATGCTATTACATAAAGGAATAAGAAAAGGAACGGAATACTGAATCCCAGTATCACCAAGCCGAGACGCATCCATGTAGGGTCCCAACCTAAATAAACTGCCAAGCCCGATGCTACACCACCTAATACTCTATCGTCTGGGTTACGGAAAAGACGGCGTTTCACATCTCCGCCAGTCGTAGAGTTGGCTTCTTTTTTCTCCTTGTCAGCCTCAGCGTTTTCGCTGTCCGCATCGGCATCACCTTCGTTCAGTTGTTCTGGTTTTCCCATCTGCTCTATCACCTGCTCTACATGGTCTATGGTTATTACCAAAAGACCGTGCGACAAGATTTCATCAAAGTGCTCTCCGATACGACTCTCCATATCGGCTATTATTTCATCGGCTCCCTCCTCCTTGCGGAAATGGTAGCGCAAGTTTTTGAGGTAAGTATCGAGCAAATTATAAGCGTCCTCGTCTATCCTATAGATAGTGCCGCCTAAATTTACGGTTAATGTCTTTTTCATCTTTTTCTTCTTTTAAACGTTTTGTTTCAAATGATTCACTGTAGCGGCCAGTCCCGACCAAGCCGAGTCGAGTTCTTCTAAGAATGCCTCGCCTTTAGGAGTAAGAGTATAGTACTTACGTGGGGGACCTTGGGTAGACTCCACCCACTCGTACGACAAAAGTTCATCGTTCTTTAGCCTGGTAAGAAGCGGATAAAGGGTGCCTTCTACCACTATCAGCTTGGCCTCCTTCAGCTTAGCTATAATGTCTGAAGAATACGATGGCGCCCTATGCAAAAGTAGCAAGATGCAATACTCTAGCATCCCCTTTCGCATTTGAGATTTCACATTGTCTACATTCATCTTTTATTGTCTTTAGTTATTTGTATAGGCAAATATATGTATTATCTTAATACCTTGTATTACATAGTACTGTAATTTATATATTTTAACGCATACGGAGAAGTACAAATATGCATGTTCAGCCGGATATTGCTACATTTGCCACAACAATAAATCGAAAGATTTAATAAAACCGCAATCATGTTTACAATAAAAAGAGCTACAGTAAAAGACATCCCGACAATACGACAGATGGCAAGCGTAGTGTTTCCGGCTACGTATAAAGAGATATTGACTCCGGAACAACTGGATTATATGATGGAATGGATGTATTCTGAAGAAAATCTGCGAAAACAGATAGAGGAAGAAGGGCATATCTATTTCATAGCTTACGAAGAATGCGAGGCTGCCGGATATGTATCGATACAGCAAGAATCGGCCGACGTGTTTCATCTGCAGAAGATTTATGTTCTCCCCTACTTCCAGAAGTATCATCTGGGCAAACTATTATTTGAGCAAGCCATAAGAGCCATCAAGCAAATGCATCCCGGCGATTGCCGCATGGAACTGAATGTGAACCGCCACAACAAGGCATTGGGATTTTATGAGCACATGGGTATGCAGAAGTTGCGTGAGGGCGATTTCCCCATCGGCAACGGTTTTTATATGAATGATTATATAATGGGGTTGGATATTTAACGCTACCCTATCACTCTTTTATCAGGAGTTTTAGCAACACCGGTAGATGGTCGCTGAAGCCGCCTTGGTATTTCATACCATGATATGTGCGGAACGGCTTTTCGCCTCCGTACTGTCCATCGTCTTCTAATAAGAAAGGAAAAGCCAAAATGCCTACCCCATCTGACGAAATACTCAAGGCATTATCTTCGCCTTGCAGCAAGGAGCCGTTTACTATGAGATGATCGATAATACTCCACTCGCCTTTATAACGATAAGTTCCTATGGTTGATTCTTTCATCAGCTCATAAAGCGAGTGGGACTCTACTACGGCAGAAGTATTCTTCGCTCCGAGGGTTTCTCGTACCAACGGCGAAGAAGGCTCGGCATTGAAATCGCCTGTAATTACAATGTACGGATTCTTACGTACCTGCATAACAGAATCGGCTGCATGGCGCAGAATGCGTACTGCATGCTGTCGGTAAGGACGTGTCTGACGCTCGCCTCCCATACGCGACGGAAGGTGACACACAAATACATCGAGGGTATCACCGCTTACCAGTCGCCCGGCTACGTGCAGAATATCGCGTGTGGGGCGACACGACTTGGAAAGTGGAGGAACCGGAATCGATTCTGAATGAATTAAACGAAAGGAAGAAGGCTGATAAAGCAATGCCACATCGATGCCCCGCTCGTCGGGCGAATCGGTCATCACGTAGCGATAGGCCGCATCGCGTAGCGGAGAGTATTTTATCAACGCATCCATGCACGCAGCATTCTCTACTTCGCACAGAGCAACTACATCGGGCACACCGCCGCGTGCCGCCGCTAATATCACCTTGGCTATCTTGTCGCGCTTATCGGCATAACGTTTATTGCTCCATCCGCGCAGTGCTCCAGGCAAATATTCGTAATCGTTCTTCAGAGAATCGTGACGGCAGTCGAAATAGTTTTCTACATTATACTCCATAACATAAAAGGCCTGTTGTGCCTTGCCCGGAATACAGGCAAGGCAAGCAACAAGCCCTATTATGATATAATGTAATCTACGTATCACGCCTTAGCTGGAATATGTGCAAGAATATCGAGTAGATGATTCCAGAACTTCTCTACTGTAGGAATCAGCATACGTTCGTCGGGCGAGTGTACACCACGCAATGTAGGACCGAACGAAACCATATCGAGCGAAGGATACTTCTGGAGGAATAGTCCGCACTCCAGTCCCGCATGGATAGCCTTAACCTTAGGTTCTACGCCAAACAGTTTCTTGTAGCTCTCTACAGCAATCTTCAGAATCTCTGACGATGGATTTGGTTTCCATCCCGGATAGCCTTCGCCGGTGGTTACGGTAGCTCCGCCCAAAATGAATGCGGCCGATACCATCTGCGACATATCTTTACGAGAAGACAAGATAGAACTGCGCTGGCTGGTAACTACCTTTATAGTGCCGTCGCATACCTTGATAGAAGCCAAGTTAGAAGAAGTCTCTACCAATCCCGGAATATCCTGACTCATGGCATATACTCCATGATGTACGGCATAGATAGAAAGCAAGAAACGCTCCATAGCCTTCTGCTCCATTACATATTCTACCGGAGCTTCTGACTCAAGATCCATTGCCAGATTAGGCTCTGTTGCAGAATATTCGTTTTCTATCTCAGAAATGAATATATTAAGGTCTACGCGTACAGCTTCTTTGTACTCCATAGGCACGGCACACAGTGCATGTGCTTCACGTGGAATGGCATTGTGCAAGTTTCCGCCTTCGATATCCGCCAAACGCATACCGTATTTCTGCATAGTCTGCACCAGGAAGCGGTTAAGCAACTTGTTGGCATTAGCTCTGTTCTTGCTGATATCGTCGCCAGAATGTCCTCCGGTAAGACCCTTTACAGACACACGGAAGAAGAACCATCCCTGCGGAGCTTTTTCTTTAGGGAAAGGATAGATAGCTGTAGTGTTAGCACCTCCGGCACAGCCGATGAAGAGTTCGCCATCGTCTTCTGAGTCGAGGTTAAGAAGGATATCGCCATTCATGAATCCTTCTTTCAGGGCGAACGCTCCGGTAAGTCCGGTTTCTTCGTCTACTGTAAACAAGCATTCTATAGGACCGTGCTTGATATCATCCGAAGCCAATACAGCCAACTCTGTAGCTACACCGATACCGTTATCGGCACCCAATGTAGTACCCTTGGCACGCAGCCATTCGCCGTCAATGTAAGTCTGGATTGGGTCAGTTTCGAAATTGTGCTCTGTATCCTTGTTCTTTTCGCACACCATATCTATATGCGACTGCAGTATCACTGTTTTCAGGTTTTCCATGCCAGCCGAAGCCGCTTTCTTTATCAACACGTTTCCTGCTTCGTCGGTTTTCGCTTCGAGATTATGCTTCTTGGCGAAATCGAGCAAGTAAGCTCTGATCTTTTCTTCTTTCTTTGAGGGACGCGGCACTTGGCATACTTCATCAAAATAATGAAACACTACCGCAGGTCTTAAATCTTTTTTTTCCATAATTAGACTATATTTACTTATTTCTTACTTCTCTTAGTCGGTGAAAAGAAGTTAAAAAAGCCTTTTAACAACGGCTCTCGGTCTTTTTTCTCCCGCTAAAAGACTAAATAGAATACAAAAACTTTATATTTGCACCACAAATTTAATTGAAATGCTCAAGACAATACTTATTACAGTGTTAATAGTTGCTATTTGCATGGCACTATTATCGGTCAAGATACTTTTTAAGAAGAATGGCCGCTTTCCTAATACTCACGTAAGCGGAAGCAAAGCAATGCGAGAACGTGGTATAGGATGCGTACAATCGCAAGACCGCGAAGCTAGAAAACACAACAAACACGCAATAAGCGAAAGGCAGAGCGAAGACAAAGAAAACCTGGTAGAAAATTAATAACTATATAAGAATACTTTTTAATCATGAAAAAAATGAAGTATATCCTGAATGGATTAATGGCGCTGGCATTGGTACTGATGTTTACTCAGTGTGCAGACAATAAGTCAAACGGTAGCACTAACAATGCTCCAGCAGCAGTAAGCGGACCGGCTAACATGAAAATCGCTTATGTAGAGATTGACTCTCTTCTTACCAAATATCGTTTTTGGAATGACCTGAACGAGATGATGATTAAGAAAGAAGAAAACATCCGTACTACACTGAACGAAAAAGCTAAAGATTTGGATTCTGAAATGAGAGAATTCCAGCGTAAGCTTGAAAACAACGGTTTCGCTAGCCGCGAACGTGCTGAGCAGGAAAACTTGCGTATCAGCCAGAAGCAGCGCGACTTGCAGCAGTTGCAGGAAAAGTTATCAAACGAATTGCAGGCTGAAAACCAGAAGAACAGCTTGCAGCTTCGCGATTCTATCAACTCTTTCTTGAAGATCTACAACAAGGATAAAGGTTACAGCCTCATCATCAGCAACACTGGTTTCGACAACTTGCTGTATGCTGACCCTGCTTTCAACATCACCAACGAAATCGTTGAAGGATTGAACGCACGTTACGTACCGGCTTCTAAGAAATAAGAATCTGTACGATAATTAATAAGAACATAGCAATGCCGTGTACTCGCTTCCTTATTGAGTGCACGGCATTTTTATTATAATCTTATCATTTAAAAACGCTTATGAAATATTTGATTGTATCCGATATACATGGGGCATTGCCTACGCTGGAGCTGGTGCTCGACTTCTACCGTAAGGAAAAATGTGATATGCTCTGCATCTTGGGAGATATTCTGAACTATGGCCCGCGAAACCGAATTCCCGAAGGGATAGACGCAAAAGGCATAGCCGAACGACTGAACAGCATGGCCGACGAAATTATAGCGGTAAGGGGCAACTGCGATGCGGAGGTAGACCAGATGCTGCTCGACTTCCCTATCATGGCCGACTATGCCTTGCTGGTAGACGAAGGAAAGAAGCTGTTCCTTACACACGGACATATATATAATGAGAACAACATGCCCAAAGGAAAGCACGATTTCTTTTTCTACGGACATACACACTTATGGACGTTGGAACAGAACGAGCAAGGCACCACTATATGTAACACCGGCTCTATAACATTTCCCAAAGGAGGAAACGAACCCACCTTCGCCGTATACGAACATGGAAAGGTATCAGTATACCGCCTGAACGGCACGCTAATAAAGGAACTCTAACAACATAGTAGGCTTCTCTACAAAAAAACAACTCCCGCAACCATGCGATATTATAGCATGATTGCGGGAGAAAATTCAAACAAGAAAGACTGACGTCAGAGAAGGCTAAAGATTAGAGACAGACAAGTACACTTCTACTAGACAAAACAGTCTTTCTATTCCTTATTATTTATTATATCTCTACCATCAATCAATAGAAGCTTTCTTTTTTCCCATAGGGAATGAGATACCCACAAAACCATTAACAGTCTGTGAGTTCTTTCCGAAGAACATATAGTCGGTACCCAAGAATACCGGACCCAACTTAAGCGCAACACCCATAGACTTTCCGGCTGCCATAATAGGCGAGTAACTGAAAGCTACGTTGAACCAGTTCTTAGGGCGAAGAGTTGCCGAAAGAGTAAGTTCGTTCATAGTCTTAGGCTGAACGAAACGTGAAGTATACATAGCACCAAAACTCAACGCATTATTAAGCATAGCATATTCACCAGCCAACACGATGGTAGAAGCCAATTTCTTCTTTTCTGAATCGTGGCTCTGACCGTCTTCTTTCAAGTTGAAACGGTCCATATTCAAGAAGTCGGTACTTGAGTACTTATCAGCTATTTCCTGATAGTTACCTGCGGTGATATTCTCTGTTTTAGTAGCATTGATAGTAGCCATAGTTGTTTCGCTACCCTTCCAGTTAATGTATCCCAAATCGAGCACAGCAGCCGATACAGTCAAGTTATCTAAAACCTTATAGCTGGCACCCAAGTCGATACCGAAACCGAGACCTGCCACACCAGCGTCTTCAGCCTTAAAGTCGAAACCGCTGATAGTACCGTCTTGATTATATTTCAAGCCACCACCCTTTACGGTAGTGCTTACCTGTGCATCGGCAGTATACTTAACCGTACCCAAACGGTCATTCGCATTATACTTCCCATTTGCTATACCTTCGTAAATCTGATCTTGCGAAAGATTAGCGAATTCTTGATTATAATCAATGCTTAAATTAAAGTTATTGACCTTCATCTGGCCCTTACCTACACCGAGCAACGCCTTGACACGTCCACCCACTGTCAACTTATCTGTTACAGGACGAGAATATCCCAATCCGATTTCCATCCAAGAGCGAACATTCAAGTCAGTATTCTGAAATCCACCGTTCAGTTTCTGTAAATCAGAGATAGTGTTCACACCTTCAAAGCTATTAACCTGACGCAAGTATTTGAACATATCCTTCTCAATAGAAGCGTCTACATCTAAACGCAAACCTACATTAAAACTCCAAAATCCTTTTCCTTTATACCATCCGAATGACAAGATATCGGTATTTAAGTTCACATTTAGGTGATTCTCATCTTTCAGGCGATCATAAAGCTTGTCGTTTTCAAACAAATTATCTCCAGAATCCAAAATATCCTTAATATCTTCCACTCCAAGTACATTAGAAGACGCACCTACATTAAACGAGCCTATAACCGGGAAATTAAAATAGCCGCGTGTAGGCTGCAAACCCGGATTAAGCTGCAATCTTGAACTTGTACCTTCCATAAAATAAGAAGTACGCAAGTACTGGGCGTTAACCGACATTCCCAACGCCAGTCCGCAAATAACTAAAAACGATTTTTTTGACATCTTTTTCACATTTCTTTATACGTTTACGGTACAAATTTAAACAATTATTAAACAATACAAACAAGTAAATAATAATTATCAGACTCAAAAATGCTATTTTTAAGGATATTATGCCAGATATCAAGATTAAGAGGTCAAAAAACGCATTTACAAATATTTCAATATAAAATAAAATCAATTGTTACCACGTAGTTAAGTTGAAAGTATACGAAGAGAAAGATGATTGATTGAATGAAAAAACCTATTCTCAGCCTAAGGATATATAAACTTAAGCTAAGTATATATATTCTTAGGTTAAGTTTTTATATACTTAAGCTAAGTATAGAGAATTGAATGAAAAACTACGTGTTTTTATATTAGAGTTGGCAGAATTTATCCAACAGCATTTTCTTATACTTTTTAGAGATTTGCAGTTCCTCGCCTACATTGAAAGGAGGATACATAATACACTTCACCCCTTGCACCATGACAAGATAGCGCGTGTTTATGATGCAAGAACGCCCTACCTGCACAAAAGCGGGATTAAACGTACACAGATAATCAGAGTTTACAGTATGGCGTAAAGGGATAAAAGTACCGTCAGCTACCGCCGCCTCCCAATTCTTACGCGTAAGGTCATAGCGAAAATACCCTATATCAGAGATCTTAAGAAAACGCAAGTCGCCGACTGGAGTCACTACCACCAGAGGCTTCTCTCCGCCCATATCAGGCAGAACCATCGCTGCGCTCTGCTCTCCAGATTCCATTCGTCCTAAAAAGCGATTTATTATTCCTTCGAGTTCGTCGTCCACAATCGGTTTAATCAAAAAATCGAAAGCCTTGCTTCGCAATGCATCGAGCATGTATTTATCGTGAGCGGTATAGAACACCACGTTAAGGTTCCAGTCTACCACCTCGCGTACAGCAGCCAAAACCTCCATGCCAAGCATATCGGGTAACTCAACATCGAGGAAAATCAAGTCGGGACGTGTTTTCAATACCAGGTCAATGCCATCTTTCCCCGTACTGGCCACTCCCTCTATCGATACACAAGCGTATCGGCTCAGTGCGTTACTCAACTCACTGGCCGCACTCTTCTCATCGTCTATGATAACAGTTTTATACATTTTTTCCATTTTCCATGTATTCCATTTAAGCTCTTATATTTTATGCCTCATTTTCTTTAAATCGTAAACATAGCCGGCAGGTATGACGTATCGCACTTCACAGCCTTTTTCGCCCGACAATGTGTCGACATTATTGACAGTCATCACAACGGGACTGTCGTTATATAGATTAAGCAATTGTATCGTCTGGGTGATTACCTTCATTCCGGTGCCTGTACCACGGTTGGAGCTTGAAGGTCTATAGCCTCCTCCATTATCGCATACGGTTAGTAGATAACTGCCGTCGGACTGTAGCTTCACACTTACCCACAAGCGGCGCTCGCCCTCTTTCATGCGCAATGCGTGCTTAATGGCATTCTCCACAGGAATCTGCAAGAGCATAGCCGGCACCTCTACCTTATTTACGTCTATCTCCTTACTTATATCCAATTTATACTCGAATCCAGGCTGCAACGCCTCGGCTTCCAAATTAATATAGGTCTCTACAAAATCTATTTCATCGCGTAGCAATACCGCTAGTCTGTCAGTCAGTTCCAAGTTACGGCGCATCAGTTTGACGAGGTTCATCAAGCTTTCCTTACGCTCCTCTTCTTCGGCAGAAGGGCGACTTATTTCACGGTTCAGCACATTGAATATGAAATGCGGAGATATGCGGTTTCTGATATTCTCCAACTTCTGAGATACAAAGGCGGCACGCATGTTCCACACCTTTTCTTCTTGCTTGCGCTTGTTTATCAAGAACCACACGAAGAGTACGGCACCTAAGAGCAGCACGGCAAACACCGCTATATATATATACTGATTAAGCACAAGCAGCTCGTTCTGCTTCTCGGCTATAATCATTTCCTTCTTCATGAGCGTGCTGTCCTGACGATATCGTTGCACAATTTCGGCAGTACGCATCTTTACACGCTCGCTACGGATGGAGTCGTCCATACGCGCATTGGCCATCTGGTAGTGGTACGCCTTTTTATAATCGCCTTCCTCTTCGAAATAATGCTGAAGATATCTGTTGCGTATATGCACCATATTCGGGTCTACATACGCCGGACGCACGGCTTCGGCCAAACGCTTACGGGCCAACGGCACGTTATTTTCCTTCAGTGCCAACTCTATCAACTGAGTATCTATATAATAAAGAGCTGTTTCATTATTAGTACGTTTAAAAAACGGCTGGCATCGGTTAATGTAATACGAAGCCGAATCTGTCTGCCCCAACAGCAAGAACACTTCTCCCAAGTTCACCATCGTGAGGTTCTGTTCGAACTCCATGTCTTTATACGAAGAAACCAAGGCGAACAATTTACGGAAGTACTTCAAGGCCGTAACGTAATCCTGACGATAATAATATGAGTTGCCGCGGTTGTTCAAGTAGATGTGCTTTTCGAACAGCATCATCTTATCGTACGACTGCGCTGCCCTATCGTAATAATAATCGCAGGTAGCGAAATCGCGCAGCTCCATATTTACTTGAGCCAAGCCGTAATAAATTGGGAAACGCTTTTCTTCGGGCAAACCGAGCGTATCTGCCAACGAAAGTGAACGGCGATACCACATGGAACCTAAGTCGAAACGACTGTAACGTACATAAGCATCGGCAAGATTCAAGCAGATATCAAGGCGTTTCGGAGCTTCGCCGGCATACAGACTATTTTCAAAAGCCAAACGGAAGGCGTTAATAGCCGAATCGGTTTGCGACTGTCTGGCAAACAGGTTGCCTTCCATATTGGCGAGTTCCATGCGCAAGCGGTAATCTTTCTGACGAAGTTCGCCCGACTGACGATGCGTATATCCGGAAACGCGATGAAGCAATGATGCCGCTGAATCGGGTTTAGACATCATCATTAAGGCTTTCGACTTTAATATCAATGAGAGAAAATAGTCGCTACTGTCTGACAACGTAGGGAGAACGCTATCTACACTGGCGCACACCGACAACGGATTAACGCCAATGGAATCGGACAAAGAGGAAAGGTACAACAAAACCTTATCTTCATCCACACGTTTGTTCTTCGGACCAGACACACACGAACCTAATAGCGAAAATCCAAGTAAACAAACAATAGCGAAACGAGAGAGATACATAGATAACACTAATTAATTATATTACTGCTACAAAAATATGTATTATTCAATTTTACACAAAAAAATAAGACGAATAAAGCCAACCTACCAAATAATAATTGTTGTATTTTTGACATCATAAATACGAAAATGCATTATGAAAACATTAAGCAACGACAAAATCAGCATCGAGATAGCAAATCACGGAGCTGAACTTACCAGCATCATGGCAAACGAACAAGAGTATCTGTGGCAAGGCGACCCAAAGTATTGGGGCAGACACTCTCCGGTTTTATTCCCGATAGTAGGAAGAGTATGGAATAATCAATATAAGAACGAAGGAGCAATATATAAGTTGGGACAGCACGGATTTGCACGCGATATGGATTTCCAGCTGACTTACGAAGAAGATAATGCGGTGGTTTATACGCTTGAAAGCAATGAAGAGACCATGAAGGTTTATCCGTTCCCGTTCGTTCTGGAAATAGGCTACCGATTGAAAGGCAACCGTATAGAAGTAATGTGGAGCGTACAGAACTGCGGCGACAAAGATTTGTATTTCCAGATTGGAGCGCATCCGGCTTTCTATTACAGAGACTTAGATGCCAACACATGCGAAAGAGGTTTCCTCGACTTCGGAAAGAATACCAAGACACTGAAATACATCTCTCCCGCCGAAAAGGGATGCGTTAGCGAAAAGGAACATACCCTGGAACTGCACGATGGACTGATGGAGCTGACCAGTGACACCTTCGGTTGCGATACTTATATATTCGAGAACGGACAAGTGAAGAAAATCACACTGATGGATAAGCAGAAAGTTCCCTACCTAAGTTTGGAGTTCAGCAGTCCGCTGGTAGCTGTATGGTCGCCCTCTGCCGCCCATCCCGACGTGCCGTTTGTCTGCATCGAACCTTGGTACGGACGATGCGACAAAGTTGGCTACCACGGTGAATTCAAAGATAGAGAGTGGATGCAGCACGTAGAGCCGGGCAAGAGCTTTGAAGTGGGATATTCTATTATTCTGGAAGATGTGAAGTAATAAACAGTTCGTCCGGATAACCCACATCTACAAGAAACAGTGCATGGCCCGGAACAGAACTTCCGGCTGTGCACCTGTCTTTATTTTCTATTACCTTACGGAAACCATCGACCGTAAGCTTTCCTCGACCAACTTCCACAAGAGTACCTACTACAGCACGCACCATATTACGTAAGAATCTGTCGGCCTGAATAGTAAATACCCACTCGTCGGACGATAATTGTTCCCAGTGAGCTGCCATTATCTTACAGTTATTGGTCTTGACATCGGTATGCAGTTTACTGAAGCTGGTAAAATCTGTATATCCGAAGAGTGTATTAGCCGCCTCGTTCATCTTATCGAAATCGAGTTTCTGAAATACACGCCACGCATAAGTACGGTTAAACGGGTCCTTGCGTGTGGTTATATAATATTTATAGGTGCGGTAAGTAGCGTCAAAACGAGCATGCGCTTCGGGCTTTACTGGCTTCACATCGTACACGGCGATATCGGGCGGCAAGATACGGTTCAGCTTATCTACCACCGAGTTACAGTCCAACTCACGCTCTATATCGAAATGAGCTACCATCAATCGGGCGTGCACTCCGGCATCGGTGCGTCCTGCTCCGGTAACCTCTATAGCCTCATCGCGTAAGAAAGTGGCCAAAGCCTTATTCAGCGTTTCCTGCACACTGATTCCGTTGGGCTGAATCTGCCATCCATGATAGCGAGTGCCATCATATGCCAAATAAATAAAGTATCTGTGCTTCATATCTTATCGTACCGTAATATGGAAACATCCTTGTTTAAGTTCGTATTTCACGTAACACTTATCAGCCTTACGCAAGTCGCGCAGTACTTCAGAGAGCACTAACTTAAGCGTATCGGCATTAACATCCTGCATGGGGCGTCCGTCTGGATCTTCCACCTTAAAGAAGCGTTTCCAACTCACATCGAACGTTGTTCCATAGAAATGACAAGAGTTGAGCGAAGCGTTTCCGTTAGAGCGGCGCAAACGCTTTACGTCATCTTTAGTACGAAGCACAGAAGTAACTATAATCTGATTAGGATTCAGTCCCTTACATGTCAAAGAATCAAGGAAATTCTGACCTAACGTATCGAGTAATGCCACTGCCTTAGGAATCAAGAAAGGGATAGAATGTGTAAGAGAATCAACCTGATAGCGTTCGCACGACGTGATTTCCTCAATACCACTTCCGCCGTCGCGAGCCGCCTCGCGCGATGATATAGGACGTATGCCAATACGCTTGGCCGTAGCCAACTGCACATCGTTTAAATCATTAAAACTTCTTTTGTAGCTTATCACCCCACGGATATTGTGCGGATTATTCAGTTTTATAGACATGTCTTTCTCCTTGCAAGCTCCAAACAGAGTACATAGCAGCAAAGCTGACACACACGCCGTCAATAGTTTTCTCATCCTCAATGTTTTTATATACCTAATTTCAAAATATCGCTTGCAAAGATATAAAATTTGCACGATGCTCTAAAAAAACTTCTTGACGCTTTTTAAAACACGCAGCAACGTTTTTTAGCAAGCCCAAACGAATAAATTATGCGGATAGAGATTCTACAATGAAAAGGAATGATTAAATTTGCAGCAAAAATAAGTTGTATGCAGGGTTTGCATAAGCGAATCGGCGTACATAACAAAAAACAAAGGAAAAAGGAAACAGGTTTTAGATGATTGAAAAACATATTGTTTTAGAAGACATCGACCCGGTGATCTTCTACGGCGTGAACAATGCCAATATACAAATGATAAAAGCTTTATTCCCAAAGCTGAGAATCGTGGCGCGAGGCGATGTAATCAAGGTGATGGGCGATGAAGAAGAAATGTGTGCTTTCGAAGAAGCCGTAATAGCGATGCAACGTCATTGCGCCAAATACAACTCTCTGAACGAAGAAAGCATACTCGACATTATAAAAGGTAATAAGCCGAACGTGGAAAAGCCCGACGACGTGATAGTGTACAGCGTAACCGGTAAGCCCATCAGTCCACGAAGCGCCAATCAGCTGAAGCTTGTAAAAGAATTCGATAAAAACGATATGATATTCGCCATCGGACCTGCCGGTTCTGGCAAGACCTATACCGCCATCGCTCTGGCTGTAAGAGCTCTCAAGAATAAAGAAATCAAGAAAATCATACTTAGCCGTCCCGCCGTGGAAGCCGGAGAGAAACTGGGATTCCTGCCGGGCGACATGAAAGATAAAATCGACCCCTATCTGCAACCCCTTTACGATGCACTGCAAGACATGATTCCGGCTGCCAAGCTGAAAGAATACATGGAACTGAACATTATTCAGATAGCTCCGCTGGCTTTTATGCGCGGACGTACGCTGAATGATGCCGTAGTGATACTCGACGAGGCACAAAACACCACCACACAGCAAATCAAGATGTTCCTTACACGAATGGGCATGAACACCAAGATGATAGTTACTGGCGACATGACGCAGATAGACTTACCTACTTCGCAGACATCAGGATTGGTGCAGGCCATGAAGATTCTGAAAGGAGTAAAAGGTATCAGCTTCATAGAACTTACCAAGAAAGATATCGTACGCCATAAGCTGGTAACACGCATAGTAGAAGCCTACGAGAAGTTCGAAGAAGGACGTAAGATGGAAAAGAAAGCGTCGGCCACTCAGCTAAAGGCCATCATGAAAGGCTTGGCTGCACAGAACGACGAGAATAATTAAAACCAACCCTACTATTCATTACACAAAAATAAAAAGAAAATGAGTAAAGCTTTAACTAAAACAGATTTTCACTTTCCCGGTCAGAAGAGTGTGTACAACGGTAAAGTGCGCGATGTTTACAACATTAACGATGAAAAGCTCATCATGGTAGCAACCGACCGCATCTCGGCATTCGACGTGGTTTTGCCCGAAGGCATCCCTTACAAAGGCCAAATGCTGAATCAGATTGCCGCTAAGTTCCTTGACGCTACTGCCGACATCTGCCCTAACTGGAAGTTGGCTACTCCAGACCCTATGGTGACTGTAGGCGTAATGTGCGAAGGATTCCCTGTAGAAATGATTGTACGCGGTTACTTGTGCGGTAGCGCATGGCGTGCTTACAAAAGCGGTGTTCGCGAAATCTGCGGTGTTCGCTTGCCCGAAGGTATGCGCGAAAACGAAAAGTTCCCTCAGCCTATCATCACCCCGACTACTAAAGCCGAAATGGGTCTGCACGATGAAGATATCTCTAAAGAAGAAATCTTGGCTCAGGGCCTCGCTACTCCAGAAGAATACGCTACTCTCGAAAAATACACTTTGGCATTGTTCGAACGCGGTACTCAGATGGCTGCAGAGCGTGGATTGATCTTGGTAGACACCAAATACGAATTCGGTAAACACAACGGCCAGATTTACTTGATGGACGAAATCCATACTCCCGACTCAAGCCGTTACTTCTACTCAGAAGGTTATCAGGAAAGATTCGAAAAAGAAGAACCTCAGAAACAGCTTTCTAAAGAATTCGTACGCGAATGGCTTATGGCTAACGGATTCCAGGGAAAAGAAGGACAGACAGTGCCCGAAATGACTCCGGAAATCGTTAATTCTATCAGCGACCGCTACATCGAGTTGTTTGAGCACATCACCGGCGAAACTTTCGTTAAGGGCGATACAGACAACCTGACTGAGCGCATCGAAAAGAATGTTCTCGACTATTTGATGAAATAATTATAGATAACTACAAAGAAGAAACATAACCATGTCCCACTATCCACAAGAAAATATCAAACCCTATAACGAGAGCGAAAGTAAAACTTCACAGGTAGAAAAGATGTTCGATAATATCGCTCCTGCCTATGACGACTTGAACCATATACTCTCATGGGGAATAGATAAACGCTGGCGCAAGAAAGCCATCAATCGCCTACGTCCGTTCAAGCCTCGCCGCATACTCGACGTGGCTACAGGAACCGGTGACTTCGCGTTGCAGGCGTGTGCCACACTGATGCCCGACGAACTGAAAGGTACTGACATTTCGGAGGGAATGATGGAAGTAGGACGACAAAAAGCTGTCCGCGCAGGGTTAGGCAACCGACTCACGTTCGAAAAGCAGAACTGCTTATCGTTAAGTTATCCCGAAGCACGCTTCGACGCCATCACCGTAGCGTTCGGAGTACGTAACTTTGAGGACTTGGATAAGGGTCTGTCCGAAATGTATCGGGTGCTTACCCCGGGCGGACATTTAGTAATACTGGAGCTGTCGGAACCGGAGTGGTTCCCTATGAAGCAACTCTACGGTATCTACTCTCGCCTGATTATCCCTACTGTAGGAAAGTTCTTTTCGAAAGACAAAAGTGCGTATCACTATCTGCCACAGTCTATAAAAGCCTTTCCGCAAGGAGAAATAATGCGAGGCATCATTCAAAAAGCAGGATTCAGCAAAGTTGAGTTCAAGAGACTTACGCTTGGCATCTGCACCCTTTATTTTGCAACCAAATAAAACTTCAGCATTTTCTGTATATATGAAAAAATATGGCTTAATAGGTTATCCGCTGGGGCATTCTTTCTCTCGTAATTTCTTTAACGAGAAATTCGAATCTGAAAAAGTGGATGCGGAATACCTCAACTTTGAAATCCCTACAATCGATGAGTTTCCGCAGGTGGTAAGCGCCAATCCTACACTTAACGGTTTAAACGTAACTATTCCGTATAAAGAACAGGTTATGCATTTCCTCAATGAGGTTTCGCCTGAAGCAAAAGAAATAGGTGCGGTAAACGTGATTAAATTCGACCGCAGCAAAGGTAAGCTGAGACTCGTGGGCTATAACTCTGATGTTATCGGATTCACACGTTCCATAGAGCCGCTGCTTGAATCGTATCACACCAAGGCATTGATACTTGGTACCGGAGGCGCTTCGAAAGCCATAAACTACGGACTGAAGAAACTGGGACTTGAGACTCGATTCGTGTCAAGAGGCAAAAAAGACGATGAAACTTTCACCTACAGTCAGCTCACTCCCGAAGTGATGGAAGAGTACAAGGTAATAGTAAACTGCTCGCCTGTAGGCATGTATCCACATACCGACGAATGTCCGGACATCCCTTACGAATGCTTGACACCACGCCATCTGCTTTATGATTTGGTGTACAACCCTAACACCACTTTATTCATGAAGAAGGGTAGCGAAAAAGGAGCGGTAACCAAAAACGGACTTGAAATGCTGCTGTTGCAAGCTTTTGCCGCTTGGGAAATCTGGAACGAATAACATTAAAACATACGCACAATGAAGAAGCGCACTATTTTCATTACCTGCGGAATAGTCTTGGCAAGTATAGCCGCCATTCTTACCGGAGGAAGCTTATATATGCTTAATTTCTCTCTCCGACCCGATAACCGTGGGAAAGATATGGCCGGATCGATGGAATATATGCGCAATACCTATCCGCAGATAGTGCCTTGGGTAGATAGCCTAAACCAGCATAAAGCACTGAGAGATACGTTCATCACTTCGCCCGACGGACTAAAGATGCACGCTTTCTACGCATATGCGTCTCGCCCCACCAAGCGCACGGCTGTAATAGTGCACGGATATACGGATAACGCTATCCGAATGTTTCACATAGGCTATTTATACAATCATGAGTTGGACTATAATGTATTATTGCCCGACTTACGCTACACCGGACTGAGCGAAGGCAACGCCATACAGATGGGTTGGCTAGACAGAAAGGATGTGTTGCAATGGATTGATATAGCCCCTACTCTCTTCGGCGACTCACTGCAAGCTGTAGTGCACGGCATATCAATGGGAGCCGCCACCACCATGATGGTATCCGGAGAAAAAACACCCGAATACATACGCTGCTTTGTAGAAGACTGCGGATACACCAGCGTTTGGGACCAATTCGCAAAAGAACTGAAAGCCCAATTCCACTTGCCTGCATTTCCCTTGCTTTACACAGCCAGTCGGTTATGCCAGATTCAAAACGGATGGAACTTTAAAGAAGCGTCAGCCTTGAAACAAGTGGCGAAATGCCAAAAACCGATGTTCTTTATCCATGGCGACAAAGACGACTATGTACCAACATGGATGGTATACCCTCTGTACGATGCCAAATCAGAACCCAAAGAACTGTGGATTGTTCCGGGAGCGGAACATGCATCATCTTACCGCATCCTTCCTCAAGAATACACCCTGAAAGTTAAAGATTTTGTCGGGAAATACATCCGATAGCTACTGCTATTTACCAAGTTACACGTAGCATCGTGTAAAACCGTAAGCCGCATTTTTCGGAAGAAACGCCTTATGCTTTTGCCATAAAGCCCGTATTCTACCATGAAAGTTGCGGTTTTTTCTTTATTACAGCCCCCATTTATGTAATTTTTCCAATGATTTTCGTAATTTTGCAGCGATTTGGAAATTATTAAAACTCCACAAAGTTATGGCATTAGTGAACGAACATTTCCTAAAACTGCCCGAAAACTATTTCTTCTCGGATTTGGAGAAAAGGGTGAACCTGTTTAGAGTCACTCATCCCAAAGCCGACATTATCCGTTTGGGTACAGGCGATGTCATCCTTCCGCTGCCACACGCTTGTACCGAAGCCATGCGGAAAGCCGTAGGCGAAATGGAAAATGAAGCTACATTTCACGGATACGGCCCCGAGCAAGGATATCATTTCCTGATAGAAGCCATCATAAAGAACGACTATGCCCCACGGGGTGTACGCTTGGAAGCCAGCGAGATATTTGTTAGCGACGGCACCAAAGGCGACACCGGAAATATAGGCGACATACTGCGGCACGACAACAGTATCGGGGTTACAGACCCTATATATCCTGTCTACATAGATACTAATGTAGCTTGCGGCAGAGCCGGAGAACTAGAGGAAGACGGCAAATGGAGCAATGTGGTATATATGCCTTGCCTTATGGAGAATGATTTCATTCCGCACTTGCCCGAGCAACGGGTGGATATTCTGTATCTGTGCTATCCCAATAACCCTACGGGTACTGTACTAAGCAAAAGCGAACTGAAAAAATGGGTGAACTACGCTATAGAAAACGATACTCTCATCATATTCGATGCCGCTTACGAAGCTTACATACAAAACTCTGATATTCCTCATTCTATTTATGAGATAAAAGGGGCAAAAAAGGTAGCTATCGAATTCCGTAGTTTCTCTAAGACAGCTGGGTTTACAGGTGTACGATGCGGATACGTGGTAGTACCTAAAGAGGTAACGGCGGCTACTCTGAACGGCAAGCGCATTCCGCTTAACCCGTTATGGCGCCGGCATCAGGAAACCAAGTTCAACGGTACTTCGTACATTACGCAGCGCGGAGCGGAGGCTATATATACCCCCGAAGGGAAAG
>FR881275.1:0-10720 GCA_000434735.1 Bacteroides sp. CAG:530 | reverse complement strand
GCCAACATACAGTATTACATGAATAATGCCCGAATCATGAAAAAGGCGTTGAGCAGCATCGGACTGAAGGTGGCTGGAGGAGAAAACGCTCCGTACCTATGGGTTAAGACGCCAGACAACATGCCTTCGTGGAGGTTCTTTGAGCGACTCCTTTACGAAGCACAGGTAGTAACTACTCCCGGAGTAGGATTCGGCCCGAGTGGAGAAGGATATATCCGACTCACTTCGTTCTGCAAAAAAGAGAAATGCGAAGAAGCCATGCAGAGAATATGCAAGTGCATATAAATAAGAGAAAAAAAATAAACGACCAATACATACAACCATAGATTAAATTAGTAGGTACAATGTCAAAATTAAGATTCAGAGTGGTAGAAAAGGCTTTTCACAAAGAGCCGGTAGCAGTTATCCCACCTAAAGAACGCCCCAGCGAGTACTTCGCTAAATATGTGTTCAACCGTGAGAAGATGTTCAAATATCTGCCAAGCAAGGTATACAGCAAGCTGGTAGACGTAATAGACAACGGTGCTCCACTAGACCGCAGTATAGCAAACGAGGTTGCCGCTGGCATGAAACGCTGGGCCATAGAATTAGGTGTAACACACTACACTCACTGGTTTCAGCCGCTTACAGAGGGTACTGCCGAAAAGCACGACGCTTTTGTAGAACACGATGGCAAGGGCGGTATGCTCGAAGAGTTCTCGGGCAAGCTGTTAGTACAGCAGGAAGCCGATGGTTCTTCGTTCCCTAACGGTGGTGTACGAAATACTTTCGAGGCTCGTGGTTACAGTGCATGGGATCCCTCATCGCCAGTGTTCGTGGTAGACGATACGCTGTGTATTCCTACTGTCTTCATCGCTTATACCGGTGAATCGCTCGACTATAAAGCTCCACTGCTGAAATCAATACGCGCCGTAACACAGGCTGCGCTCGACGTTACCAGATATTTTGAACCTGCAGCTACCAAGGTATTGTGTTACTTGGGTTGGGAACAGGAGTATTTCTTGGTAGACGAAGGCTTGTATGCCGCTCGTCCAGACCTATTGCTTACCGGACGTACGCTGATGGGCCATGAGGCTTCTAAGAACCAGCAGCTTGAAGACCACTACTTCGGTGCTATCCCTCCACGTGTAGCCGCATTCATGAAAGACCTCGAAGTGCAGTCTTTAGAATTGGGAATCCCCGTAAAGACCCGCCACAACGAAGTTGCTCCTAATCAGTTTGAGTTGGCTCCTATCTATGAAGAGTGCAACTTGGCTGTAGACCATAACATGCTGCTCATGTCGCTGATGCGTAAAGTGGCACGTAACCACGGCTTCCGTGTGTTGCTTCACGAAAAACCGTTCAAAGGCATCAACGGTTCTGGTAAACACAACAACTGGTCATTGGGTACAAGCGACGGAACACTGCTTATGGCTCCCGGTAAGACAGCCGAAGACAATTTGCGTTTCATCACCTTCGTGGTAAATGCGCTGATGGCTGTATATCATCACAACGGACTGCTTAAGGCTTCTATTATGAGTGCTACCAACGCTCACCGTCTGGGAGCTCACGAAGCGCCGCCCGCTATTATCTCTTCATTCCTCGGCACTCAGCTAAGCAAGGTGCTCGACCATCTGGAAGAGAGTACAAGCAACGACCTCGTGTCACTTGGCAACAAGCAGAGTATGCGTCTTGATATTCCGCAGATACCTGAATTGCTCATCGATAATACCGACCGTAACCGCACTTCGCCTTTCGCCTTCACCGGAAACCGTTTCGAGTTCCGTGCGCCAGGTTCTGAAGCCAACTGTGCCAGCGCAATGATTGTACTCAACTCGGCTATGGCAGAACAGCTCATCCAGTTCAAGAAAGAAGTCGATGAAATAATAGAAAAAGGCGAACCTAAGATTTCGGCTATCATACAGGTTGTACGTAACTACATCAAGGAATGCAAGCCTATCCGCTTCGACGGAAACGGTTACAGCGAAGAATGGAAGCAAGAGGCTGCACGCCGCGGCTTGGACTGCGAAACAAGCTGTCCGCTGATATTCGACAACTACCTGAAACCGGAGTCTATCAAGATGTTCGAATCGACCGGCGTAATGAACCGTAAAGAGTTGATGGCCCGTAACGAAGTGAAATGGGAAATGTATACCAAGAAGATACAGATTGAAGCTCGTGTACTGGGCGACTTGGTTATGAACCACGTGGTACCTGTAGCTATAGAGTATCAAACCAAGTTGGTAGACAACGCTTATAAGATGAAAAGCTTGTTCCCAGCCGAAGAAGCCGCAGCACTTTCGTCAGAAAACATCGCTATCATCAAGGAGATAGCAGAGCACACCGCTTATATCAAAGAGCACATCGATGCGTTGGTAGAAGCACGTAAGGTGGCAAACCGCATAGAAGGTCAGCGTGCCAAGGCTATAGCTTATCATGATAACATCGCCCCTATGCTGGAGCAGATACGTTATCACATCGACAAGCTTGAGCTTATCGTAGACGACCAGATGTGGACTCTGCCTAAGTATCGTGAGTTGCTATTTATAAGATAATACGTCTATTCTTATATCAGAAAAGTGAATTAAAACGGACTTTCAGCCCGCTTTAATTCACTTTTAATACATTCTCTTTTATAATAGTATATCAGGAATAAGTTCCCTTATTTCTGATTTTTCTTTTTAGCGGCTTTAGCTTCTTGTTTAGCAATCTTAGCCCACTGCTTAGCACCTTCTTCTTTCATTTTTGCAGTAGCTTCTTTTGCTATTCTTTCAGCTTCAGCTTCGTCTTCTGCCGATGCGAATGCGTGCTTATAGCCTTTAACATCGTTCCAGTGTCCGCGAGTAAAGTCGGGGAATGCTACAGAAGCGCAGTTGAAAACTGTTCAACCCATTTAAACAAACGGATTGAACAGATTCTGTGATATATAGTAAGATTAGAGAAGGTTATTCCATTTACCTGATAATTTAATAACAGTTGCTGCCTTGTCAAAAGAATATCCCTTTAAATTCAAAATACATTCTTTTGCATTCTGACGCATGGAGACTTCTTTATCATTAGATAATAATGTCGCTTTTGCCTTACCCACAAATTGACAAGGAATACTGATTTCGCCCGATTCAGGTAAGTTGTACACAATCAAGTATAAAGTTTTATCTCCTTTTCTAGTAACTCGTCCCCAAGGGAATTCCACATCAAAAGGATTGGCTCTTGTGCCATAAATGGCTTCACCATTATTCTTCATCCATTCACCGATACCTTTAAACAAGCGGACGCTTTCTTCAGGAATGCTACCATCAGGCTTGGGACCGATGTTCAAAAGGAAGTTTCCTCCACGGCTAACTACATCTATCAGCTCATGTAACAGTTCTTCAACAGTTTTCCAACGTTGATTACAAGCTGAATATCCCCATGTACCGTTCAAGGTTTGACAAGCCTCCCAGTCACCGTCTATACCTTTGGCAGGAACGTGATGTTCTGCAGTTGAATAGTCGCCTTTCCATGTAGGAGTTACTTTAATTCCCCCTTCGCTCAGATGGTTGTCAGAGTGATATAGTCGGTTATTTTGGATGGCATTAGGGTACTTATCAAAAAGCTGCTTCATCAAGCGAGTCGCTCCCCAAGCATAGTCTCCTTGGAATTTGGGCTGACTGAAATCCCACCACACTAAATCCACTTTGTAATTATTCAGCAAGACACCAAAGATATCAGACAAGTATTCTTTGTATCTATCATGATGACCAAACTCTCTTTTTCCTTCTTTCTGCGCTTTGTAGTTTCCTTCAGGATAAGAAATGCCCGACCCTGTTGGATCATAGTCTGGATGATTCCAATCCAATAAAGAGAAGTAATAACCTGCCTTCATGCCATGTTTTTTACATGCGGCAGAATATTCTTTCACGATATCTATTCCTTTCTGATTTTTTACGTTGAAGCTATAAAAAGGAGTTTCGAACATGTTAAAGCCTTCATGGTGTCTGCTGGTAAGCACTGTATATGTACATCCAGCCTCTTTAGCCAATTTAACCCATTGCTCTGCCATGCCGCTCTGAGGTTTGAATCGTGGTAGAGCTTCTTTTTTGTAAGTATCAAAATCAGCGCCCGACTGCATTTGAATCCACTCAACACATCCTTCATATTGTTTTCCTTGGAATTCTCCAGCCAATCCAGAATAAAGTCCATAATGGATAAACATACCAAACTTGCCGTCTCTCCACCATTTCATTCGTTTATTACGCGCTTCCAAGGTTTCATTCGGCGCACCTTCATTTCCAATACGTTCATCGTAGACCAAATCTCTGATGGCAAATTGTTTTGCGAATTGACTGATAGCCGAGCCCACTTGTTCTGATTGCAGTATGCCCGACATAGACAAACGCTTGATGGCATCTTTCATTTCAGCCTGCTGTTTCAACGCTTTTTCATACACTTCTTTCTGTTCTTTTGGACATGTGTCATAACTCCAGTTAAGCGCTTCCTGAACAGTCTTTACGTCTTTGTTCTGCTGTGTCAGTTTTTCAAGTTTAGTCAATGCATCGCGAGAGTCATCTACAGATTTAACGCAATTTAAAACTTTTGCAGCCTCTTGGTAGATGTTACATAATTGATTCAAACCGTTTTGACCATTGGTCTGTCCCATACATTCTCCAGCATATACAGCTAGAGAAAAGATAAGTGGATATATTTTTTTCATATTTGTTTTAGTTTATTTTTTAGGTTCAATAATTAATAGCCATCCTTCTTTTGCTTTAACAGGGATGGACTGACCGGGTTGGAAGATTGTTTCATTTTGGAAGTCCTTTACAACTGGAGCTTTTATCATGACCTTATCTTGCTGTAATCCTAGTTTTTCCCAGTTAAAATTCAGTTTTACTGTTTTTTCAATGTCTCCAAAATTTCCGAGAGCAACCAACACTTTGTCTTTTTTGAGATATACAGTTGCTTTTACATCTTTATCAGATGTCTGAACAGGACAATCTTCTTCCCAATATCCTATCATTTGAGCATCTTCAATACCGAAAGATTTCCATAAATTCCATACTGGGGCAGGTGAATAAGGTCCATATGAATGACGTGCTGTCGCTCCGTATACCATACCTAAGAATCTATTTCCTCCGTCTTGCAGCATTTCGCTCATCATGCCAAATGGAATTCCAGAGAAGGTGACAAACCATTCATCCGGTCTCATTTTATTATAGAAGAAATGTTCTCCAAACCATAGACGGTCTATGTATGGGAAGAAACCTGTATATTGGTTAGCTGGTCCTATCGAATAAGCTGTATTTGAATGCAAATCAATCAAGGCACCGGGTCTGTATTTCTCAATTATTTTTCGCATCCTTTTCATTACTGGTCTGTCAAAAGACACATCATCCATATAGATACCATCTAATTTATAGTTTTCAAACATCCATCTTAATCCTTCCAAATAATAATTAATCCATCTTGAAAATCCAGAGAGTACAAGGGCTGCATCTGAAGTTTCATTAGGAAGTTCTGTATACCAAGCTGGCTTATAGTCGTCAATCAGATGTTCACAGAGCCAAGGTATGCCATATCCCACTCCTGAAGCTAAGATTTCATGATTCAAACTCTTTAGAGCGAAAATCTCTGTTGTATAATTAGTTAACTCTCTGATGGTATAGTATAGTTTAACTTTTCTATCAAATTGATGTTCATGAGCGATGAAAGCTTTTAATGAATCTTGTACTATGAAAGGATAATTAATTACAGGATTCAACTTTTGCGCATGATGGATATTGACAATGTTGGCCCCTTCTTTAGCAGCCTCATCAAACCCTGTATGCGGGGCATGGTAATATCTTTCAGAGAAATGCTTATGGGTGTCAACTGGTTTTGCAGGTGTTATCAGAAGAGCAAACTCATAATCGTTTCCTTCAGGTGATAGAGTTGTTGAACCTATTGAAGCTATTACCTGAGCTTCTGAATTTAATTGCCCTTGGCATACCACCTTCCCTTTTCCTCCATTCGACCATGCTGCCGAAGGCAATGGTCTGTAATCGTTTAGCAATGGTCCGTGATACTCTCCTCCTCTGAACTCAAAATGCAATCCGGCTTTACTGTTACCCAACCAATAGCTATCCCATGGACCTACCCAGTTCCAAGTATGCTTGGCAGGACGCAATCCTCCATCAAAACCAATTCCCATGAAGTATTTGGAAGCATAAGCTGTATGCGTGTTTTCCAAACGCACATCATTGAGTTGAGTTTTTTGTGGAGCCTTCAGCTTCAGTTTGTAATGGATATACCCATCGTATTCAATGGATGCAGTGCTTTCAAGGGTAAAACCTTTATTTTCGGACACAGCATGGGCTGTTATCAATCCGGCTGCGTTTTGAGTTATTTTCAGTTTACTTTCGTTGAAAGTCACTTCTCCGCTTTGTGTAGAGAGTACAAGATTCATTGGTTTTGCCAAAATCTCCTTTCCATTAATCTGTATAGATGAAGGGAAACCATTATCCGACAGTTTGATTGTTTTATCAGTAGCTATGATTTCATCATCTTTAACCGTCATAGCCTTGAAAGGCTTAACAGGCAAGCTATCGTTTCCAATAGTGGAATTCAACCATCTTAAACGTGCATGGCGCCATAAATCTCCATCACCTTTGTCTTTTAGGATTTTTGCATTGATGGAAATCTGAATAGGAATAATCTGCACTTCGTTTTTCTGGCTGTGAATTTTAATTTGTCCTTCATAGACTCCTTCCGCAATATCCTCAGGAATCTGTACGCCACACCATAATGCCTGTACTTTGTTCTTTGGAACATTGACAACACTCTCAAATCGCTGGCCATCCCAATTGGTTCCTTCTTGATTAAAGCAAGTCATCTGACTCTTGCTAATGACATGCTTACCATTCTGCAAGTCAGAGAATTCTATCTTCACATTCTCTACAGAATCATGAGCGGCCCATATACCGATTTGCCAAGTGTAATATTCGTTTCGTAAAGCGTAGCCCTGGAAGTGATCAGACGGACCATTTTGTGCCCATCTAACAGGAATGTTATGTGTCAGTCTGATAGGAAACGCTCTATCTTCAGGAAAGACAATCGGATTCTGTCGATAAATCTTTTTCAGGCTATCCTCTTCTGCTTCGGTTGCAATTAATCCCATCGGGGTAAATGCGTCAAAACGGGTTCTGCTCTCAAAACGACAAACAGATGCCTTCATCACATTCCCTTGATTCACTTGTGCCTTCCACAGAGAATCAGCTTCATCAACAGGAGGCAGATAATCATTCCAAGGTTTTCCGTATCTGGCATCGTTCCATCCTCTTCTGAAACGATATGGCAGATAGTAAACATAGTATGTTCCATCCATTGAAATGGGTTCAAATACAATTTGGGCTGACTCTGATGAAAACTCTTTAATCAATACATTTTTGACAATTGAGTCTGTTTTTCCATCTACAACCAGAACTCTTTTAGAATCGGGTCTTAAGTCAGGTCTGCGCCATGGAAGAGTTACTTCCACCGCTTTCTTATCATTGGCATTAGAAACTTGCACTACCGCCCGGTGATTTCCTCTTTGATCGGCCTCCCAAGCCATTGTTGATACTTCGAATGGGATTCCATCAGGCGCATAGGGTTGGTATTGACTATCTCCATTTAACTCAGTATTATGTGAAACACAGCAAGTTAACAGCAAGAATAGCCAAACACTACATATTGCTTTTAATCGCATAATAAAAAGATTGGTAATGTTTGTAATAATAATGGTAGGCATAGCCTGCATCATAAAGATTGCAGGCTATGTAAAAAATATGATTAATATCCAGGGTTCTGATCGTCTTTTAATAAAGGATTCATGTCGATAGCTGAAGTTGGTATAGGCATTAACATAAGACGCTTATCCCATTTTTTATTAACGACAACAGATCCGTCAGGAGCAGTAGAAGGTCCGTTCAAATACTTCTGACAGTATTCCTCACCATAACGACGGACATCATCAAAGCGATGGCCTTCTACAGCCAATTCTATACGTCTTTCATTTCTAACAAAATCTATGGCATCTTGTTTTGTAAGATTCTGCGGTACAGCAGGCATGCCACATCTATTTCTAATTTTATCCAAGGCAGAACGAACCTGTTCATCCCATCCGGTTGTCATTAGGTGTGCTTCAGCGAAAGTTAAGAGCACTTCTGCATATCTAATAGTAGGATAATCGTCAGATGATCCATAATAACCTTCCTTATAAGGATTTAAAGTGACCATTTTTCTGTAGCTGAATCCCGTCCATGACTCATTACCGTTCTTATTTACTACATCCGGATCCCATTTAAAGTAGTGTTCACCGATAGCAGTTTCATGCCATCCTTTGAATGGGAATAGTATGCTGGCATAAAGGCGGCTGTCTCTGTTCTTGAACTCTTTCATATATTCATACGTCATCAATCGTTGACTACGTGCGAATTCATTGAATTCTGCATCATCAAGCCCTTTTGCAGCGTTCCATATTGTTGCATAGTTTGTTTTACGTTCATCTACACTAATTGGGCTAGGCAGAGTTTTACCATCGATATTCCAGTATGCATCAACCAAATCTTGCATGGGTTCGTATGAAGAGAAACCATAAAGAATAGACATTTGCTGTGGAATGAAATAAGTATAACGATTAGGGTCGTATGCCTTGGGGTCTTCCATATATTCTCTAGTCAGAATATATTCAGGATTCTTTGGGGTGGCATGTTCACCTAACCATAATGATTCATAGCTAAACATTCCCAAAATGAAATTTGTCTTATCCACTCCTTTTTCATCGAAATCGATATACAAATCCATTTCATCTGCTTCTTTCTTCTGGTCTGCTGTTAATGAAGAAAGCTTGAATAAATCATATTGTCCACTTTCTATTACAGACTTGGCTGATTTTTCAGCTTCCTGATAATTTCCAAAATACAACGCTGCTCTAGCTCGCAAAGACAATGCCGCATATTTTGTTACGCGACCAATTTCATGCATATAGCCACCTTTATAGCTGGCAGGCAATATGTCGGCAACTTGTTCTAATTCGGTCAAAATGAAATTACGAACTTCTTCCTTTGAATTTCTAGGGCACAAAGGAGCATCATATGGTAGTTCTTCTGTCACAAGAGGAACTTTTCCGAAATATTGTGTCAAGTTCAAGTATGCGAATGCTCTGAAGAAACGGGCTTCAGCTTTCATTCGCTCTTTTAATTCCTGATCCATTTCACATTGTTCCACATGGGTTATAAACGTATTGGCTTGACGAATAGACGTAAAGTTATAGTTTCCATATGTGGTAGCTGTATTGATACCGTTCTGCTTAACCAGTTCCATATTTCCTTCCCAAGGTTTATGACTGTGTGCATTGTCTGTACACATTTCATCAAAAATGTCTATTGAGGGCATAGAAGTGTAGCAACCGTTCAGAGCATACCATGCATCTTTCTCTGTTTTCCAGAATTTATCAACCGACAAACTTGCCGGAGGAGTAACATCCAGATTACAAGCTGTGGCCATACAGCTGATAGCCAATACTTTTATGTATCTATGAATATATCTTTTCATAATATTATTCTTTTAATTAAAATGATAAATTTACACCAAAGGCTAATGATTTTGTTCCTAAAGCCTGAATAGTACTTCCTGCAGTTTCAGGGTCAAAATCCTTCATCTTTTTATCAGCACGCAGAGTTAATAAATTCTCGCCGGTTATATAGAATTTAAGCGATGTAATACCCCACTGATTGATTAACGACTTTGGAATATTATAACCCAATGTCAACGTCTTCAGGCGGAAATAATCCGCATCAAAAACTTGATATTCATTAAAGGCCCTGTTATATGCCGTATGCGGGTCGTTAGCCGTATAGATTCGTGGATAGTTAGCATGAGGGTTAGGGTTACTTGTTGTCCATCTACCTAAATGGTATTTTCTAGGATTATCCTGCCCGTGGAAGAAAGGATGCACTTGATACACTTCAAAAGCAACATCAGCACCACTGACACCTTGTCCAAATGCGGATAATTCGAAATTGGCATAATTCATACTCAAATTTATACCATAAGTAAATTTGGGCACCTCGCATCCAATGATGGTACGGTCATCATCATTAATTTCTTCTTTCCATGCTATATCACGCTGCGGAACAAACTTGGTATCACCTGCATTAGGTATGATTCCTCCGTATTTGTAATATCTGCCTGCATCAATTTCTTCTTGTGTGTATAAACCGTCACTCTTAAATCCATAGAAAGAACCGATAGACTCACCTTCTTTTAATATATATTTGGCAACTCCATGTCCGCCAGACAAATTATTTATAATATTATTTGATGAGGCCAAGTCTACAATCTTGTTTGAGTTTATAGAGAAATTCGCTCCGATATTATATGAAAACTTCTTGATTTGATTTCTGTGCGAAAGAGCCAGCTCAAATCCTCTATTTCTTACTTTAGCGACATTCTGTGATGGTGATTGTGATTGTGCAATACCTACTTCAAAAGGCACATTATAAGCCAAAAGAATATCACTTGTATTTTTCAGATAATATTCGGCAGTTCCTGACAGTAACCCATTCCATAGGCTAAAGTCTACTCCAAAGTTCATCAAAGCAACTTTTTCCCAACTCAAAGAGGCATTTGCAGGTTTAATTTCACCCATAACTTTAGAGAGTGAATTATCGAAAGGATAATAAGAATTTCCTCCATATGCGGGGAAATAATCATAATTAACGTGAGTTCGAAATAAGAATAA
>FR881274.1 GCA_000434735.1 Bacteroides sp. CAG:530 | reverse complement strand
TCTTTTTACGCCAAGGCGCTTCGCTGTTGGCTTTTTATTTCGGCTTTGCCTTGCCTTCGGCTTTTATTATTTAGTTCTGTATACTTTTACGTTTACTCTGTGAAATACTTATCAATATCGCATTGAAAACTCTGTCTTCTCGCACGGAATTCTCTATACTTAGGCTGAGTATATATATACTTAACCTAAGTTTATATATTCTTAAGCTGAGTTTTTATATACTTAGCCTAAGTATAGAACTTTCATGGTGAAGGAAGTAGTTTTTTAATGTGAGGGTTCCTGGATTTGTCGAAAATAAAAATCTGGTGCTTCTAATGATATTCTATACCTCCATGTTGGATACTTATATATTTAGGCTAGATATATAGAATTTCTAATAATGTGACAACTTTTTCTTTGCAAGTTATCGACTTTAAGTTCTGTAGTCTTAATTGTAAAAGCTCTTATGTTACGGCAATATTAATATGTATAAAATGCATGTAAAAAAATGAGGCCATCTCAACTTTACATTGAGACAGCCTCATTTTATATATGGTCAGACTACCGTGTCTGCCTATTTATTTCTAATCTTAAGACTATATTAATCCGGACAGCGAACTCCTTCTACGAATTTAAGGTCGTACCATCCGGCATATTTTGCGTCGTATCCGTTTCCTGTAAGGTCGGTTATGATGTCTTCATTCTCTGGAGAAGCTTCGTTAAATCTCCAATAAGCTACCAAGCCTTCCGACAATGGATCTACCCAGCATACATTGTTTTTCAATTCAGCTGCCGAACGAGCTACAGCCCATACACGAGCTTCGCTTACATATCCATCCATATAACGGTTGTCTGCTGCAGACTGACCGATATAGAACGATGCGTTCTTATCTTGTCCATAAGCCTGTGTTAAATCGACAGTACCGCGTGAGTCGGGAAGTTCTCCCTGCAATTCACCATTAATGTAAATAAGCTTCTTGCCTTGTGCACCGTCGTATACGCAAGCCAAATGTACCCACTTGTCATTGGGCAACACATCTCTTGAATCGACAGCTGGGCTACCTCCACTCAACTGCAGTTTCCAACCACTATTTCTGTCGCCTGCTGTACGCAAACAGAAGTTCTCTTCCAATCCCATAACGGAGAAGCACCATTTTCCACTGTAAGAAGTCATCGATTTGAAACGAACACGTGCTTCGAATGTTACACTGCTCAATGCTCTGGTATCGAACTTAGATTCTTTTCTGAAGTCGACCTTGAAATAACCGTTACCTCTAGATATATCCGCAGCCTGAGTTATAAGAATCTGATTAATTACAATGTAGATGGTACGTGAACCTTCAATAATAGACAAGTTATTATCCGATACGCTTGCAATACTTACAGGAAGCAGATAAGTTTTACCCATCTTCAACTCATCGCGGTTTACAACACTTAAACGTACACCGTTAGAAGAAGTGTTCTTTCCGTTTTCGATGGTCAGTGTAGTATTCTCCAACTGATATGAGCTTTCAGGAAGAACTTCGTAATTCTTCTTATATTCCTTATTGAAAGACTCCACCAACTCAGGAGAAGCCTTCATACTCACTTCTACATTACCACCTACAGCACACGATGAAGCTACTTTTACTCCGATAGCCGAAGGTAATTCATCAACTGTCAGATTAGCGATCGGCGTCAACTGGTCTGCACCAACAACATATACTCCTTCATAATATTTCTGACTTTCCTGGCATGAAGCTATTAGAAGGACAAGCAAGCTTAATAATATATTTTTTATACTCTGTTTCATTTTTCTAAACTTTAATGTTCGTTCATTAGTCTGATTGCGTTACGTGTCCATTTGTAATTAGGATTAGAACGATAATCGTTCTCCATGTGATAAGTACCACATCCACCTTTACGGGTAAGTTTTCCGTCATACATTGGTTGGAAACGTGCCATACCTTCTAATGAAGGTACTCTTCCACCTTCTCTCAATGTATGCGAAACTCCTCCATTTGCATATCTACCACCTTCAAAGGTTTCTGCAAAAATGTATTGTTCAGGCTTCCATCCTCTTGAAGCGGCATTGTTGAAGCGGCTCTGCAAATCTTGGTATCCATAAGAATTATATGACTGAACTACACCATAGTTAAAATATTCAGCCAATCCATCTTTCAAATGATAAGGCACGCCGTCAATGATTAACAGATTACGAGTTCCCGACTTAGGACCGATGTATTTACCCAATGCCTTTACGAAAATCTCCATGTTATCCATATAGTTAGGCCATGCATAAGAAGGGCCAACCAAAGGACCTGTAAAAGGCACTCCAGGGAATTCCTGATAACCCGGTTCATAGTCGAGGTCGATACCCTGATAACCGTATTTATACATAGTATCTACCAAAGACTTAGCGTATTCTTCGATTCCTTCCGGAGTAGCGATTTCATGGTTTTCGCCAGACATAAATTCTTCTGGAATTTTGTGAGCGAATATGGTATATGTAACACGAGTACCCTTTACATCCTGAACATAACGCAAGTCTTCAAGCTGCTTTTCTGACAAGTTCTGATAAGCTCCCCAAATAGAGATGATATCTACACTGTCGGGCACACTTCTCAAATAGTTAATCATATCAGCAGAGTTTGCTGTCCATCCGCCAAACCAACCGAAGAAGACTTCATGGTCGTCTCTTGCCTTATATGCCCTCAAGTTTTCCCAATACTCTTCGGACTTCTCGTCGGGCACTACCACATCCAAAGCTTCTATATCTGTATTACACGAAACTATTCCCGTACAAACCAGTACGAAAAACATCATATATGTTAATAATTTCTTCATGTCGTTTTATCTAAAAAAGATGATTACTTATTTTCTACATCCCACCATAAGCGAGTAGCTCCGTTATCCGGTCCACCCAATAAAGTAATGGCCTTTTCAACCTCTTCTTTATTACCCTGATATTCAGAGTTAGGGAACGGAACACGACGAATTTGCATAGAAGAGCTGATAACGCCACCACTCTCATTATTAACAATTTCATAGAGTTTAGGATAACCTGTTCTGCGGAATTCAGACCAAGCCTCCTGTCCTAACGGATACATTGCTATCCATTTCTGAGTGATAATCTGCTCTAGCTGTTCCACTTCGCTATCTTCACTCCAAGCTACCGTAATATTAGACGGAGCCGGTGCAGAAGGACTACTTCTAAATCCAGGATATTTAGCTGGTGTTTTAGTACTTGCAAGATAAGACTCTACACCTTTTACTCCATGCTGCAGGAAAGAAGCACGTATACCTGCATTATACAAGTCTTCAGCGTTACCGTTCATGTTCCATCCCTTCAAGGCACCTTCTGCACGCAAGAAATAAACTTCGGCTGCTGTCATCCAAACATAAGGAGTACCCTGCAAGATATTTGGCTTAGAAAGTCCTGTATTGCCTTTAAATACATCACCGTTCTTATGTCCATTACGCAATCCGCGATATTCGCCATACATAGTCGGTTGGAAGAATACCGAGATGCGTGGGTCATTAAAGCCGTTCAGATAAGCGTCCATTGTAGCTCCCATTACATCTTCTTCATAACCGTCTGAGCTACTGATGCTGTGGATAGGATTATGATAGGTATATGAAAGAGCCGGATTAGTCTGCACGGTAGGGTTACCATCGTTTGATTCGATTACTCCATACTGATGTGCGATAGCTGATTCTGCTATTTCCTGAGCTTCGGGATAAACAGCGCTTACACGCATAGCCAGACGCAACTTCAAAGAATTGGCGAAACGAATCCAATTAGGAATATTACTGTTGAAAATCAAATCGAACTTAGCTAAAGCCTTAGAGTTCGGAGAAGCTTGATCGAACTTAGTCAATATATCAATAGCATGATCTAACTCTTTGAAGAAAGATTTGTAAATTTCTTCCTGCGAATCATAAGGCACAGGGTTAGTCAAACCAAATTTCAGATAAGGCAGCGGACCGTACATATCTGTAGCCTTATGTACGGCTTCTACTTTCACAACTTCGCCCACAGCAAACAATACTGATGTAGAGTCAACCTTCTGGCGTAGGATGTTCCATGAAGACAGGAATTCAACAAATGTACTCTTAAAAGGAGCGTCTTTCCATTCGTCGGAAATAGCATAAGTGGTACCGTTAGCACCTCCACCCCAGTTCTGTGTTGCAGCAAAGTAACCAGAATACATATTGCCGAAAAGGTCTTCCGAGCGCTGGAACAAGTTAACATCTTCGGGCACTACTCTACGCTGCATAGTGGTAAGATAGCCACCCCACAAGTTATCTTTTTCCAATTCTTCTTCTTGAACTTTATCAGGATCCAGATTAATCGTATCAGACATACAGCTTCCCAAACAAACAGAAAACATCAGGAAGCAAGTTTGTATAACGTTATAGATTCTATTTTTCATTTTATTCTTCGTATTAAAGTATTAATATCAAAAGTTAACTTTTACGCCAAAACCGAAATTGCGCAAGCTAGGAGGCATAAAATAATCGAAACCCTGATAGTAAGTTCCTGTATTTGCAGTCAGTTCCGGGTCGAATGGAGCCTTCTTGTAGAACATCAGCAAATTGTGTCCAGTAAGCGACAGAGATACATTGAGCTTTTCTCCGAACCAATTAGTAGGAAGCATGTATGACAATGACATTTCACGCAAACGAACGTTGGTAGCGCTATATACATAATGTGCTAGCAAACCAGTCTTGCCTGATGCAACAACACCATAATACTGTTCTGCATCCAACTTACCCTTATTTACATTAGCTCCACCGTTATCGCGGGCATCAGCAGTTTGTTTTGAAACACCGAACTGGTCCATCAAAGCCTGTGTAGCAGAGATTACTTCACCGCCCACACGTGCATCAATCAAGAAATCGAAATCAAATCCCTTCCAAGAGAAGCTGTTTCTGAATCCCAAATTATACTTAGGAGCTGCCGAACCGACTTTGATGTAAGTGTTTTCTTCGGGCGATACACCCCCGTTTGAAATAAGAATATCACCGTGGAAGTCTTGTTTTAGCTTTGTAGCATAGATATCAGACATTGAACCACCTTCTTTCAAAAGCATTCTGTATGAGTCTGCGCTGGCAACGGTAAATTCTGTCGGTGATTTAATTGTAGTACCTGTAGCACGGTCTGTTACATACTCAGGAAGCAACTCTTTAATCTTGTTGCGGTTCATTGAGTAAATCAATGTTGAATTCCAATTAACAGGGCCTAAATTCTGATTGAAACCTACGCTCAATTCAATACCCCAGTTATTTACCTTACCAGCGTTTTCGTATGCATAAGCATATCCTGTACTAGGAGGCAATTCATATTTAAACAACTGATTGTAAGTGTTAGAGTTATAATATGTAGCCGCAATATTCAATTTACTATCGAACATACGCAAATCCATACCAAGCTCGAACGCTTTGGTCATTTCCGCCTTCAGATGACTTGCAGGCGAGTAACTAGAGCTTGTGGCGTTACCATTCTTCAAAGATACAGCTGCATAAGGCAGATATGCACTTGGAGGGTTACCTACCTGTGCGTAAGAACCGCGGATCTTCCAGAAAGAAACAATATTTTTAGGAAGCGGAACAATTTCGGACAACACCATAGAAAGACCTGCAGAAGGATAGATTACATAATCCTGAGAAGTTCCTACCAATGTAGAGAACCAGTCGATACGGCCTGTTACGTCAGCATAAAGGAAATTGCGGTATCCCAATTCAGCCTTACCATAGATAGACTGAGTCTGAGTATGCAATGACTGTTTGTTATAGCTGCTTTCTGTTGCAGGAATGTTGCTCGGATGGAAGAAGTTAGGAACTCCTACCAAGTTGCCTTCGTATGTGCTCGATTTATATTGTTCATCATAGTAGCTACCAACAAGTGATAGTCTTCGCCAAATTTCTTATCTACATTCAGCAAGAAATCAAGATAAGTTGCTGTATTCTTATCGTCCTGAGTCATATAGTTACCTTGTGACTTAGAGAACAAACCATCTGTAGAAGCGTAGAGCTTACGTTCGAAATCAGTATAAGCGTTATCAACACGTGCACGTCCGATAATATTCAGCCAATTAGTGATATTCCACTTCATAGACAGAGATACAATGTATCGGTTTCTGTTAGTATTGAACATATTACGGTTAATAATCCAATATGGGTTCTGCATTCCCAAGCCTTGGTTCTTATAAGGCCAGTATTGAGTCTTGAAGTTTCTATCCGGATCATAACGTTCGTAAACTACGTATTTGTTCATATCATCGCTAGGTGGAAACAAATAAACCGGAACTAACGGGTTGTAGTACATACCCTGTCCGTTGCTGTTTTGATTGTTCTGTTTAATATAGAACAATCCCATATCCATGCTCAAAACATTCTTAACAATATCCCAAGAATTACGGAATGTGAAGTTATAGCGATTATATTTATTGTTATCGATAATACCTTCCGAGTTTACAGCACCGAAAGAGATATGAGTCTGGTTAGTCTCAGTACCGGTAGACAAAGAAACAGAGTTCATTACATTGAATCCTGTCTGGAAGAAATCTAATGGATTATAATTAGAAGGAGTCTCTAACTTATCGCCCCAGCTCTTGAATTCTCCTTCTTTACGTCCGTAAGTATTCTGGAATTCAGGGGTGATAAACGGTTTTGAGAAAGTTGTACTGTTTGAGTAACTGATTTTAGGTTTTCCTACCACACCTTTTTTAGTAGTGATCAAGATAACACCGTTGGCACCTCTGTTACCATACAAAGCAGCCGCCGAAGCACCTGTCAGCACAGATATGCTTTCAATATCTTCAGGGTTGATGTTAGATATACCGTCACCATCAGCCACTTCTACAGATTCATAGAAATTATCCGACTGCTTGGTTCTCAATCCCTGCATAGGAACACCATCCAAAACGTACAATGCATTATTTTCACCAAACAAAGACTTGGTACCACGCATTACTACACGCGAAGATCCTCCGGTACCCGATGAACTCTGATTGATAGTGACACCGGCGATTTTACCAGAAAGACTATTTACGAAGTTGGCATCTTTAACTCTCGTAATAACAGAAGACTTAATTTCCTGTACATTATAAGTCAATGCCTTAGCCTCTCTCTTAATACCCAACGCTGTAACAACCACTTCATCCAAAGCTTTAGCGTCAGATTTCATTGTGATGTTATAAGTAGTCTTATCAGTTACTTTTACCATCTGAGTTGTATATCCGATATAAGAAACTTTCAGCAGGTCATTTTGTGCAACATTGATTGCGAAATCACCATTCAAGTCGGTGATGGTACCAATGCTGCCACCGTTAACAGAAACGTTAACTCCAATTAAGGCTTCACCTTGTTCGTCTACAATTCTACCTTTAATTTCTTTTGATACAGACTTTTCCTTTTTTTCAGGAACAATCATGATATAGTTATCTTTCACCTTATAACCAAATCCTGTTCCTTTCAAAATAGCCTTGAGAGCCTGTTCAAGCGGTAAGCCTTTTACGTTCAAAGAAATACGTTTACTTCCTCCAAGTTGAGATTCGTTATAGGCGATGGACATCTTAGATTGTTTCTCAACTTCTGTCAATGCTTCTCGTAATGTTATTTCGTTTTTCTTGATAGTTATTTTTACATTACTCTGAGCAAAGAGCACTGTTTGAGCGAACATCAAACAGCAAAAAAATGTTATACATTTAGCTTTTAATAGATATAAATTCATATCTTGGTAGCGATTTTAGTGTTAAACTCATAATATATATTTTTAAATCGAAGATTTAAGCTATCAGCTTTAATGCTAAAAAAGTCATTTCATATCCGGAATCAGGCGGCATCCTTTTTCCGGATACTTTTTTACATAACAGAGATATTTAAGGTTAAAACAAAATTTTATAAAGTAGTTACTTATTCAGTTTGATATAACATATGTTCTTTTCTATTTTATAATCAAATCCTCCTACAACTTCTTTCATAACATCCATAATCTCTCTAAAGTCTGAGTTCTTACGGAAACTAAAATTATATTTATCATCACTGAAATGACTGATATTACACTGAATGGTAATATTAAAGCGACGCTCTAATTCAGCTATGATTTCTTCCATTGTATCTCCACGGAATATATATAGTCCCTTCTGCCAAGCCGTTACTGCTTCCATATCAGCATTAGCAAGCATAGCTTTTCCGTCATGCTTTTGATATACAACTTGTTGTCCTGGACTTAATATATAACTATCTGCTTCTGCTCCCCAATCTACTTTTATCTTACCTTGAAGCAATGTAGCAATAATCTCATCGCTCTCGGGATAAGCGCATACGTTGAATTCCGTACCCAAAGCTGTAACAGCTACTGTGCCAGACCTTACGATAAACGGCTTTTCTGGATTCTTTTTCACTTTGAAATTGGCTTCTCCCACCAAATACACGATGCGAGTATCGCCTTTAAAAGCTTTAGGATAAAGTAAGAGGGTTCCAGAATTGGTTTGCACCTTACTACCGTCGGGAAGGTCGATTGTAATCATATCGCCAGCAGGGGTAAAGTTCTCTATCATGGCTACTTCAGAATACTGATGCTTAGTGTAGAAGAAAGTACCCGAAACAGAGAGAGCCAGCACAATTGCCACAACCGCTGCATACTGCCATATCCGCATATTGATTCTGCGCACCGGTTTCTGCTGGTCTACACCTATCTTATTATATACACTAGAAAGAGAATTCCATGTACTCGCTTCGGCCTTAGCCTCGGTTTCACCCCATAGCGTATGCAAAGCAGCCTCTTTTTCATCAGAGTGCTCCTTATCCACTAACCATTGATGAACCTCTTCGACCACCTCTTTGCTATGCTTAGAGGATGTGAATACACTGATTATTTTTTGAATATAATTCTCCATTTTATGTTGTCTTATACTATATAGACAACTAACTAAAACAGACTACTCAATAGAAACCAAAGAAAAATGCAATTAATATGACTTTTTTAAATTCTTGCAGAGCTAAATAGATATGCCGCTCTACTGTACGAACAGAAAGATTCAGTTTTTCTGCTATCTCCTGATTGCTCATCCCTTTTTGTCGACTCATAGAAAAAACCTTTCGCCGCTGCTCGGGCATACTGTCTAAAGTAAGTTTTATCAGAAGCTGAAGTTCTTTCGCATAGAGTTTATCGTATATATCGAAATCATAAGACGAAGAATTCTCTTGGGTGAATTTCTCCTGATAATTAAGCTCTACGGACTGATGCTTGAGGAAATTATAAATCTGATTACGAGTCATCGCATAGATATATCTGTCCCAAGTATCCTTATTCTCCCAAATCTCCGGGTTATCCCACAGCTTGACGAATATATCTTGGGCTATATCTTCTGCATCTTCTTCCGACTGCAAGATTTTCCATGCAAAAGCTTTTACTTTAGGAAAGGTAAGAATGAAGAATTGTTCAAATTTTCTCTTCCTTTCTTGTTCTTCTGTATATGTCATCAAGATAGTCCGATTAAATTCATTGTTATTATACCCTCACTAACCAACTGACACTTAAATACTCAGTAGATTATTTTTCTCTTCACATTTACCTATTTTTTATTTCTACGCAATAAATAATCACGTTATTTTTTCAGATATGGATGCAAAAATAACAATAAAAATAAAAAAACGTCTTCTTAAGTAACATATTTACTATTATAACGAAGTACATTACAGACTAATTAATATGCGGCTACACAGATACCGCAAAGAAGTCTGACTAATATTTCAAGAATATGCGAGAAAAGCTACGTAAGTATATTAGAAGGATTTGTTCGGAAATTACATTTCTGCCTGTATGCTCTCTAGCAACCCGCCACAAGCGTCTTCCAGAATATCCAATACATTTTCGAAACCTTGCGCTCCGCCATAATACGGGTCGGGCACGCTGTCTACCACCTTCGTTCTACAATAATCGGTCATACGATGGATTTTCTTCATGGTTTCCAAATCAGGAGCACGGTCGTTCAGCTTGTCGATATTACTGTCGTCCATACCCAGTATCAAATCGAAATCGAAAAAATCGTCAGTACATATCGGGCGCGACAGATGAGTTATGTTATATCCTCGCCTTATGGCATGTGCACGCATACGCTCATCGGCAGGCTCTCCGCGATGAAAAGATATCAACCCTGCCGAGTCGACCTCTACTTCATGCTCCAATTCGGCACGTTTTAAGTAAGTACGCATTATTTCTTCTGCCGACGAAGAGCGACAGATATTACCCAAACACACAAACAATATTCTTTTCATTCCGATTTTTCTTTTTCGATTCTATTATAAATCTACCTTACGATTCTCCTTTATGGATATATCCGACAATATAGTTACCGATGTCCACAATGCCAAGTCTTGCAGAGAAGCAGGATAAGGTATTTCGCCTTTCTGGTCAACCTCAACCGCTTTCAGCATGATATAATCCATCCCATGATGATGCGAGTCGCACTGTATAGCCTTTTGTCCCCAGCGTTTCCAGTAGTCGCTTTCGTACTTATCTACATAAAAAGCATCGTCTTCCCAACGCTCTTCGGCACTGACACCTTCTATATATATAAGCCTTTCATTCCCCTTCCATACTCCTTTGGTGCCCTGAACTTCAAAATCAAGACTACGCGGACGAGGTAATGTAGTATCATGAACAAGCGATACAAGCACTCCCTGCTGAGTTTCTATCTGGGTAGTGATGATATCACCCGTAGCTATATGAGGAATATCAGCATCGCTACCCGACAGCTCTTTCATCTTATGACGTAACCCCACAGCCTTAGATGCGAACGAAGTAAGACAAGTCAATCGGTCGGTCTTACCTATACCGCCAATCATACAAAGCGGAGCGAATCCGTGCGTAGGATACATATCGCAGTTACGCGACAAATAGTAACCGCTGCGCCATACACTCTCACCGCTGCGTCGTCCCAACTTTCCGTTGTCATCAAGCAATAGTGAACGTAAGTCATGACGATAGCCACCACGCATATAGACTATTTCTCCCAATAAGCCCTCTGCCACCATTCGATTAACCGATTGTATCTCGCGTAAGAAAAGCGTATTTTCGAGAGGATAAACTATGCAATGGTTCTGATGAGACAAATAGACAAGAGGCTGATATTCGTCAGCATAAAGTCCGCCTTTTATTTCGAGTGCTACATGGCAATGCCGCTGCACACACTCCATAGCATGACTTACATGCAATATCCACGGTGTAGTAATGAACACCAATTCTGGTTTCTGCTCATCGAGCATGGCAAGATAGCTGTCCTCTCCATCGCCATAGCAAGCCACGCCCTCTACTCCCTGAAAATCGGAGTAAGGATCTGCCACGCCTACTATATTATAAAAAGGGATTTCGCCAGCCAACCGGAACAACTGCTTACCTCTGTATCCGAATCCGATAAAAGCTGTTTTTATTCTTTCCATCGCTTGCCACTTATATTATTATCGATACCGCAGTTTAACCCACACACAGGTACCTATATCAATATTTAATTCTTACCGCTGCCGGGTACACTCTACACGGGTCGAAGAATGTAGCGCAACTATTTACCATGTGTTTCACATCGGCTTTCAGTTTTCCGCTGAACACCTTCTTGCCGTTCAGCATCACTGTTACCTTTTTATCAAGGTCTACCAACTTATCGCACAAGTAAATAGTAAGTTCGCCACCCGTAGCCGGAGCATACGATTTCTCAAACTTCATCTCGATACCCCATTTCGGATCTTTCTGAACCGTCTTATAAGTAACCTTATCAATCTTTAAATCGATAGTATTGTCTGAAACAGTCATTTCATAACGAGTACGTCCGTCTTGATCCAATCCTTCAGGACGTTTCTTCACTGCCAAGTTATAGAAACCTTCACGATAGCGTCCGTCCATAGGGTAATCTTCCCAACATACATATTTAGGATACGGATTACGAACAAACTGTTTCAGCCACGGAGTGGTAGGATTATAGTCGATGTGATGTCCTTTGCCTGGTATTAGTTCAACCCAGTGGTTGTATAATCCGGGATGCAATGCCTGTAAGCTATCGTACGCCTCTTTCACATAACGACTGAGAATATCACGGTAGAAACCAAAGTCCTTATCACCGGTACGCAGTGAGAAAGCTATATTGGCGCAGTTCTCTGCAGGAGCGTTTTTCAGCGGTTCGCCTCCAGCCATCGGACCTGCTGCCGCCAGATAATCGGCATAGAACGAAGCTAAACGCTGGCTACCGTATCCACCCTCGGAAATTCCGAAGAAATACACACGTAGCGGGTCAATCTTTCCAGATACAAATGATTGACGAAGCAAACGCTCCCATATAGCTTGCTTGCCTTTCTGCCACCAACGATAGTATTGTCCTTCGCTTGGAATCTGCGGAATGAAATAAAGAGACGGAGCATCATCGAATCTGCTACATATCTTCAAACCGGTGCTCCACTCATTTTCCTTAGGTCCCGAACCATGTATATAAAGAAACAGCGGATATCCTTTATTTGGGTCGACCTGACCTTTCGTACCCCAATAATAAGGCATTACGGTATTCGGTTCAGATCCTTCGGGCATGTTCCATTTGCTTGCTGTCGATGCAGACAGAGGAGACAAAGCACCCAGCTTTTCTTCAGATACTTCGTAGTTTGCGCTTTTCCAACAAGCCCATACACTATCGCACCACTGGTTTACTTCATTCTTCTTCACCTTCTTAGATATGCTGTATTCTACCTTTTCACCTTTAAGGCTATTGGCAAAATAAGTGGCGATATCTTCTTTGTTATCTGCAGCGTTAGAGCCACAAGCAAACAATGGATATAACATCATACCCAACGATAAATAAAGGACATCAACTGCTTTCATAGATTCTTATCTTAAGTTATTTTTTGTGCTTCTTGCTTTTCTTAGCCCAACCGTCTTCTCCGAAATCGGGCTTTTCGCCACGCAAAGGACGGTCGTCGTGTTGGAAGAACTTCATCCAATCGTCTTTTTTCTTCGGTCCGCGCGCTTCTGTATATCCGCGTTCCTCACGACTTGGCTTAGCTTTCTTCTTTGCATGTTCTTCGGTTGCTGCTTTCTTTCTTCCGCCACGTACCGGTCTTTCTTCAGCGTCAGCAGTCGACTTTCCGCGTTTTCTTCCGCCCTTATCGCTCTTTCCGTTATTTTCTCCAGCAACTTCTACCGATACCTTACGTCCGTTTACCGAAGCCTTGTTCAGCGCCTTGATTACCATAGGAGCCTGCTCTTCTGCAACTTCAAAGAATGAGAAGTTCTGCATCAAGTCGATACGACCTATCTGTATACGCTCTTTCTTCAAGTTACGGTTTATAAGTTCTATGATTTGGTTAGCGTAGAATCCATCAGTCTTACCCATATTAAGGAACAGACGTTCGTATCCTTCTTCAGCTTTACGCGCAGTCTTCTGTCTGTCAGAGCCACGTGACTTACGGTCTTTAGAATCACCTCTCTTATCACCGCCAGCCTTTGGTTCTTCTATCTCGGGGGCATTCTTGTAATATTCAAGGAAGCGGTTGAACTCCATTGAAACCACACGTTTCACCAAGTCTTCTTTGCTCAGCCATTCCAGCTTGCGATAGATACCCGGCAAGAACGATTCAATTTCCTCTTCGTTCACCTTTACCTTTTCGATTTCATCTATCACCTTGATGAGCTGCTGCTCACAGATTTCCTTACCCGAAGGCAATGAACCGATAGTGAATTTCTTATTGATGATACGTTCTATCTCGCGCATTCTGCCTTTTTCACGCAGATTTACTATAGCGATAGAAATACCAGTCTTTCCGGCACGTCCTGTACGTCCACTACGGTGAGTGTAACTTTCAGTATCATCTGGCAAACCGTAGTTGATAACGTGTGTCAAGTCATTCACGTCGAGTCCGCGCGCAGCCACGTCGGTAGCAACCAACAACTGCAGATGACGCTGACGGAACTTCTGCATCACCAAATCGCGTTGTGCCTGGCTCAACTCGCCATGCAATGAATCAGCGTTATATCCGTCTTGAATCAACTTATCGGCAATTTCTTGTGTCTCTTTACGAGTACGACAGAAAATGATACCGTAGATTTGCGGATAGAAATCAACTACGCGCTTCAATGCCGCATATTTATCTTTCGCATGAACGATATAAGCTATGTGATTTACGTTCTTGCTACCCTCGTTCTTAGTACCGATTGTAATTTCTTTAGCATCGTGCAGATATGTTTTTGCGATGCGTGCTATATCCGGACTCATTGTAGCCGAGAACATCAACGTATTACGGTCTTGCGGAACTTTCTCCAAAATGGCGTTGATGCTGTCGGTAAATCCCATGTTCAGCATTTCGTCGGCCTCATCCATCACTACGTCTTTGATAGTTTCAAGATGTGCCACCTTACGTTCCATCAAATCAATAAGTCGTCCTGGAGTAGCTACTATGATATGCACTCCCTGCTTCAGGCTACGAATCTGGCTTTCGATAGACGAGCCACCATATACGGGGAGTATCTTTAAGTCGGTTATGTACTTTGAGTAGTCAGTCAAGTCGCCTGCAATCTGCAAGCAAAGTTCACGTGTAGGACACAATATCAAAGCCTGTGGCACACGTTGTTTCACGTCAATTTTCTGTATCAGCGGCAGACCAAATGCGGCTGTTTTTCCGGTTCCGGTTTGTGCCAGAGCCACTACATCATTGCCATTTCCCAACAGATACGGAATTACTTCTTCTTGTACCGGCATGGGACTTTCGTATCCCATCTCTTCAATTGCCTTGCGTATTTCCGGGGAAACGCCAAGTTCTTCAAATGTCTTCATCTATTTTTTACTGTCTAAATTCGAGCGACAAAGGTAAGAAAAGTTTCGCAGAAAGTGCTTATTTATAGGCTAAATACGAATTTTATACAGTCGTTTATTTTCATTTCATACGTTTTAACAAACACAAAGACCTGTAGCAAGCCATCATGCAATGTAAGACATCGATATTGTTAGGTATACACAGCCGTTATTTTACTCATTTTTAGGTATTGAACGCCTTCCACACAAAGAGTAATTTTACCATTTTAAAACATACGATATGGCTAAACTAATAGATACTACAACTCAAAAACATCACACCCAAGATATGCATATAAAAAGATGGCTTAAAGGACTTTTCATCTTGCTACTAACACTGATTTTCGTTACCGCAAGCCTTTACGCCTCACATGCCGACAACATCCGTTATTCGACACACACCACTGGCGGCATCTACTATGATCGCTGCTTCATTATCCTGTCGGGCCTCACGCTTGCCACACTCTTCTTGTTCTGTTTTGGATGTTGGCAATGGAAACACCGCTTACATCACAAATAAGAGATAAAAAACGGAAGGCCGTAAAACGAAGCTATTTTCTCTAACTATCGCTTTACGACCTTCTCACTAATAATATAGAATTCTATTGATTATATCAACGTAACTTCCCCGTATAAGTTGTCACACTTTGTGGTAAGAAATCCAAGGTATATCCATGTTTGCTAATCTTTACGCTACCTTCTGCCCATCGTTTATCAGCGGTAGTAGTATAGCTTTTAAGCAAACCATTTGTTTTCCCTCCTTCAAACTGAAGTTGGCAAGACAGAGGTTGCTCTGTAGGATTTACTATCACTACCGTAAACTCATCACCATTACGGAAAGACGATACACGTACTTCTTCTGGCAATCCTTTTAAGGTATTCCCCATTCCTCGGCTACCCTTTGGAATGTAACGTGTATAGTTACCGAAAGTATCATAGCGTTTTGTAAGTACGAAACTTCCTTCAAGCTGATTCAACACAATCAGACTTTCATTAGTGGTAGTAGGCTGTGCTCCCAACCACCAAACAATAGCACTGACCTGCGCATCCATCAGATAATCATGAAAAGCAATAGCCCAACGCAATCCGTCTATCATAGAAACGTCTAGCGGAGTGATGTCGCTGATTTCAGTTACCCACATCGGAATGTTTCGTTTTACAGCCTCCTTAAAGGGAACGATTGGCGTGCGTCTCATTTCAGCTGGAAGAGGTATCGTATCGGGCAATACATAACCGTGTCCTGCTGCGATGACGCGATTTTCTGGCCAATCTGTACTTGTATGCAATACTTCATTAACAAAATCTGCCGACGAAATCATCTTTAAGCGGTCAAACACTGTAGACCAAGCCGGATTTTCACCAAACAGCACCCTCACTTTAGGATTTCTGCGTTGCAGAGTCGGCAACAGATTCCGTTTGATAAATTCACCCATCTCTTGAGGCGACCATAAGCAGGAGTTCCAAGGAGCCGCATAGCCAGGTTCATTAGAAGGAGATACGGCATAGATAGGAATACCAGCCTTATTATAAGCCTCACAGAAGTCAGCTAAATAGTCGGCATAATGCTGGTAATGTTCCTTTTTCAACCGTCCTTGAGAAGCCGGATAAACTTTGTTCACACGATTACCTTCCTTCATCCAAGCTGGAGGACTCCACGTAGAAAAGGTAAACAGCACATGAGGATATTTATGCTGTACATGAGAGGTAAGCCAGAATTGTCCTCTACGGAGTAAATCATTGGTTTCCAATGTTTCGGGATGTTGAGCAACGTATATACTCGTATCTGATGCTGTCGCAAAATCCACTTGAAGTTCGCTTGTCGCATAATGAGGAAATATTTCACCTCGAAGGATATTAGCCCGCAATCCTTCAGAAGCAAAAAGAGCATCGAGTACTTTATCTCGTTGTGGGAATATAAATACATCGTCTGCCCAATCGGCCTCACCTACGCCAAAGCCATCTATCGTCTGACGCAGGTCATTGCAACGGAGGGTAATGGAAGCGGGTTGCGCAGAGAGCTGAATAACTCCCTGCAACATACCGCATGCCAATATTAGCTTTAAACATTTCAAAACATTCATATGTATCGTCTCTTATTTAACCGAACCTATATAAGTCACTACACTCATAGCCGGAACAGTGATAGAATAAGTATCAGACTCGCCTCTGGCAATCACTTCTTCTTGCCAATTTTGGTTGTCGTCTGTAGTATAGGTTTTCAAGTCTCCCACTGTTATACCACCGTCTACTTCTAGAGTTGTTGTAACAGGCTTTTTAGATTTATTCACTGCAACTACTACATATTCTTTATTGTTCTTGAATGCAGTAAGCAACAACTTGTTAGCGGTTAAAGCCGGTCTGTCTACACCAATTTGCCTACTTCCTACTTTTATATAACGCGTATAATTACCATAAGCATAGAATCGCTTCGGAATTTGGAAGTCGCCTTGCTCTAATTTTATAAGACTTTCGTTAGTGTCTGTATATCTTGCTCCTGTCCACCAACATACAGCATTAACATGAGCGTTAGTAAGATATTTATGGAATACTTCAGCCCAGTGAATAGCATTATCCATAGAGCCGTCATATTTATCAAGAGCAGTACTGATTTCTGTCAACCATACTTTCAAGCCTTGATCTACAGCTTTGTCATAAGGAACGATAGGGAACTCATAAGGAATATATGGAATGTTATAGCCATGTCCTGCTGCTATATCTGCATACTTAGCAACACCAGGATTGGCATCCATTACGTTTTCTACATATTTCTTTGCAGAAACAACGTTGAAAGCACCTAATACCAATGTAGACCATTGTGCAAGTTCGCCAAAAATAATCTTAGCGTTCACAGACTGCTTTTCAAAAGTAGGTCCCATGTAATTAGCTATGAAATCGGCCAACTCTTCTGGTTCCCATCTACAAGAATTCCAATTAGCTTCGAAATTAGGCTCATTAACCGGCGAAATAGCATATATATCTAATCCAGCAGCCTTGTAAGCTCGTACAAATTCAACAAGATAATCCGCAAAAACTTGATAAAACTCTGGCTTCAACCAACCATGCGACGCAAAATTATCGGGAGTAAGATATCCGTCGTGTTTCATCCATGCAGGAGGACTCCAAGTACTGAAGAACAACTTATCTATATTATAAAGTTTCTTTGCTTGCTGAGTCACCCATAGCTGTCCCCTTCTTTTCAGTTCATTAGCATCTGCATCTTTAAAATAAGAGTCGCCAATCGGCATATCAGTCTTCACATCTGTTTCAAATGCAGCTTCTTCCCCAGTTTGCCAATAGTGAGGGAATATCTCTCCGCGTAAAATACTTACGTTCAAGCCATTTTTACCGAAAAGCAAATCCATGACTTCATCTCTCTTGGGATGTCCAAAAATGTCGGCAGCACAGTCAGCCTCAGCAATGCCGAAGCCATCTAACTCTTGCCCTTCTTCATCCCAATGTACAACTACGTTTTTGTTAATCAAACTACGCGATTGAATCTCAGTCTCGTTTTGAGCCATCATCTCCGGATCTTCATTTTGAGAACAAGAGAATAGTAAGCCCAATAGCATTGTTAGATAAAAATATTTTTTCATAATGCTTCTCGTTTGCGCCCTGTTATAATCAGGACCAGTTAATAATAAGGGATAAAATCTACTTTATTTAACATCCCACCAAATTCTGGTGTTCAAATTATCGGCTCCTTGTTCTTGAATAGCCTTTTCTACATTTTCTCTATTGATGGTATACTCATCTGTAGCATAAGGCAATCGTCTAGGAATCTGACCATTGCTTTCATTACCTGAATAATGAGTAGGTGTCAGTTTCGGATAACCGCAACGACGCCAGTTGGCATAACTTTCATATCCATTCATAAATGTAGTTACCCAGTATTCATTACCCAATACTTCGAGCTTTTCTTCTTGAGTTTCAGCATTCTCAAAGAGGTTCTGTTCCAGATAAGCGTTTATCTGCTCTTCGGGGATGCTTACTCCATAAGCCTCTTTCTGTTCTTGCATAGAGAGACGAATGGCTTCTTTATACAACTCATTGGGGTCACCTTGTACCCAATTACGCAGAGCTGCTTCGGCCTGAAGCAGTTTACTTTCACTCGGCATAAGAAGCAAAGTAGGCGCATCCTCACGTAAAATTACTTGGGTATTGAAGTTAGAGTAATCTTCTATCTTACCTGTATAGTTTGGACAAGTACTGATGGTATTCTTGTCATAACCGTTAGGCAGTCCTTTCTGAAGTTCAGGATTGCTGTTGCCATTTTTAAGAGAACAGAATACCGAGATTCTTGGATCTTGGGTACTTTGCAGATGATTCATAAAGGTCTGGCTTATCTTCACCTTATCCTGACCGATATAATTATCCTTCTGGAAACGCAACGCTACCTGGTTCTTATCGTCGTCTCGACCACCGGCTATATGTTTAACACGGCACATGTCTTTTGCTTCGCTCATGATACCTCCATCAATGGCAGCTTTAGCTGTAGCCTTAGCAAGTTCTGGGTTAACTTTGCTCAGACGCATACCTATACGCAGCAACAGTGAGTTACCGAATTTCTTCCACTGATTGATGTCACCGTTATAGAAGAGATCGCCTTCTATACCCGGCTTCTCTGCACTCAACAAATTGATACCCTCTTTTACCTGATCTATCATATCCTTATAAATAGACTCCTGAGTATCATATTTCGGCTTATAGATATTCTGATAGAAAGCGTATCCCGCTTCACTGTAAGGCACGTTTCCGTAAAGGTCTGTCATTCGTTGGAACAAGAAAGCTCCCCATATCTTAGCAACAGCCAGCATATTTTGGTATTCAGGATTTTGAGATGCCTGATATTCCATCTCGCGCCAGTTCTTAATAGCCGTACTATAGAAGTCGAGGAAATAAGAGGTTGCCGGAGCTTGCATCATATAATACTTATCGCCCACACCAGCTTCAGTGCTTTCTAAAGAAGCAGTTTGCTGAACCATCATCATACAGCAACCAATCTGCATATTCTTGGTATGACCGTCAACACTGGTATTAAGCTGAGTATAAGTCAACAAAGGACCGGGCTTAATAAACGTACTTTCATTAGGATTAGTATTTTTATCCTCAAAGTCACAGGCAGTCAGCAATGCGCCAGCCGCACAGAATAATAAGGTTTTAAAATATCTTGTAAACATGGCGTTCCTGTTTTAAAATTTCACATTCAAATTGAAACCGATACTGCGAGTTGCGGGCATTCCGTAGGATTCAAATCCCTGACCGTTGCCGATGTTAAGCATTGCTTCTGGGTCTACCAAAGGCACTTTATCGTAGATATTCCATAAGTTACGTCCTACTACAGCCAAAGAGAGCGATGACATACCTAATTTCTTGACCCATTTCTGTGGGAAAGTATATCCGAAGGATAGTTCACGAAGTTTCACGAAAGATGCGTCGTACACAAATTCTTCTGTGATACCAGCCATAGCCATATAGTATTTCATAGCCTCAGCCTTTACATCGTTCGGAGTTCTTCCATCGGCTTTCACACCTTGTCCTATAATACCTCCTTCACGGCCCGGCAGTGTTCCTACATGACGGCCAAAGCTATACATATGTGCGTTGGTCATAGAATAGATGTCGCCGCCAATCTTAGCGTCAATCAAGAAATTAAGAGAGAATCCTTTGTAATTGAAACCATTGCTGAATCCTAATGTATAAGGAGCAACAGATTCACCCAACTTCTTAATACCACCTTTCATAGGCAGACCGTTGGCGTCGTACATAATTTCACCATTTTCGTTGCGCTTGTAAGATTCACCTTTAATGATACCGTAAGGCTCACCTACTTCGTGATAGATGAAAGCAGGACCACAGTTATCGCCGTCGTGACCGGTACGAGCTGTTTCCAAGATAAATTCATCTATTTCATCAGTAATCTTCTTCACTTCGCTCTTATTATATGAGAAGTTTAAAGAAGTGTTCCAAGTGAAATCTTTAGTCTTCACAGGAACAGCAGTCAACAAAAGTTCTACACCATGATTGCGCACCTTACCAGCATTTATGCGTACACCTTTATAACCTGATGCATAAGATACTCCAGCATCTACGATATCATCCTTAGTGCTGCGTACATAATAAGTAAAATCTACACCGATACGATTATTGAGGAAACGAGCATCAAAACCTATTTCATATGCACTTGATGTCAAAGGCTTCAAATCGAGATTCGGAACGATAGACGAACTAATAGAACCGATAGGCTGTCCGTGAATCTTTTGATTGAATGCATAAGTCAGACCCAAGTTGTAAGGACCTACTGCACCTCCCGATTGTGCCCAAGAGCCGCGCATCTTCAAGAAAGAAACCCATTCCGGTAATTTCACTGCTTCGCTGATAATGAATCCTGCACCAACAGAAGGATAAAAAATATGATTAGCACTATTCTTTCCTTTATAAGACAGAGCAGAGAACCAATCGTTTCGGCCTGTGAAAGTCAAATAAAGCATACTGCGGTAAGAGAGTTCCAACTGACCGAACAAAGAATTAATATAACTTTCAGAACGAGAACTGCTTCCTGTAGTCACTGTACTATTACCCATAGCATAGAAACCCGGCTGAATGAAGCCTTCGCTGCTGGCTGTAGTCTGGTTATACCAAGTTCCCATAGTATTCCATCCTAAGAAAGCATCTACGCTGAATAGATTGTCACGGAAAGTTCCTGTATAGCCGGCAATGGCTTCCGCATTGAATTCACCATTATATATAGAGCTGTTCGTCATAGCTCCGTCGGTATCTACCGCTGTTCCGTACGGAGTAACCGATTCGCTTCTGCGATTAATCATGTCACCGCCAAATTTTCCGCGCACGTACCAATTAGGAGTGAAGTTATACTGTGCCTCTATAGAACCTATTACTCTATCTTTGCTATCCTTATTGCTATGGTTATATGCAATGAAATAAGGGTTTCCGATGTAAGTTTGTCCTGTAGGAAGAAACTCCATGCCATTATCGTCTACTCTCTTTTCCAACAAACGCACGTCGGTATTAGGTGAAAGCATGAACAATGTAGCGTTGGCATTAGAAGTTAAGTCGCCTAATCCCGGACGATTCTTTGCACGCTCACGTACATACATCACATTCGACTTAATTGTAAGATGGTCGTCTAGCTTAGACTGCACGCTCAATGTAATATTGTTTCTCTCCAATTTAGAATTTGGCATAAGGTCGTGAAATCGTTGATCGCCTGCCGCTACACGAAACTGCACCTTTTCAGTACCGCCCGATACTGCCACGTTGTTAGTCAACGCCCAAGCATTTTCATAAAAGTTCTTGAAGTTATCTTTTCCGGAAGCTACGTAAGGACGACGCACACCGTCGAACTGCATTACATCTTTCCCGTCAAGCTTGCCGCCGAATGACAGCATATTAATCTGAGAAGCCAACATCGGAGCGATTCTGTCTACCAACATAGGAATCATAGATTCGGGCAATCCCATCTGAGCAGCCTGTTGCATAGCTACGCCATAAGCCATTTGTTCAGCGTTGGCACCTGTAGAACCTGCACCATATTCCCACTGCAAATCATCATTCTTAAAAACAATATGTTCGTTAGTATACGAAAGATTATATTCTACGTTCACTTTGCCTACCGAACCACGTTTAGTAGTAATAACAATGGCGCCATTAGAAGCACGCGAACCGTAAAGAGCCGCCGCAGTACCGCCTTTCAGTACTGACATGCTTTCAATATCTTCGCTGTTGATAGAAGAGATACCGTCACCTCCATCCGAACCACCCCACATGCCGGTCTGTCCGTAATTGGTATTATCCATCGGAATACCGTCAATAACATATAGAGGTTGGTTAGAGCCGTTTAAAGAACCGTTACCACGGATAATGATTCTACTAGAGCCCATTACACCCGAAGCCGGTTTAGAAACATTGACACCGGCAACTTTACCTGCCAGCCCTGTTGCGAGGTTAGCAACTTTTACACGGTTCATATCATCACCTTTCACTTCGGTTACTGAGTAAGCCAATGCCTTTTTCTCTTTACGGATACCCAATGCGGTAACCACCACTTCGTCTATGGCTACATCGTTTTCTACCAAAACAATATCCAAAGGTCTGCGTTCCGCTTTTACTAGTACTGACTGATAACCTATGTAAGTAACATTCAATAATTGTCCTTCTACAGCCGTAAGACTAAAATTTCCGTCCATATCAGTGATAGTTCCGGTAGAAGTACCTTTAACCTGTATGCTGGCACCAATAACGGGTTCACCGTTAGAATCCGTCACCTTTCCATTTATCTGTACGGGCTTACCTTTAGGATTAGCTTGTTTTTTCTCGGCTTGAGAGCTTACTAAGATAGTATTCCCTTTACGTTCGAAACGTAATTTTGTTTGCTGTCCGATAGCATCGAGCACTTCCTTCAAAGAAACTTTGTTCAGATTCAAAGTCACCTCGGGAACCTGACGGACAGTTTCATGATCATAGAAGAATTTCACCTGGGTTTGACGGGTGATTTGTGTAAATACTTGTTCAATTTTCTGGTTTTTCACTTGCAGGGTTAAACTGCTTTCATTCTGCGCATAAGTCTTCACTGGGACGACCGACAAGCATACTAATAGCAAAAAAGTTAAAAAAGGATAGAAATAGAAACTTTCCTTTCTTAGAATAGAATTAATATTCATAACTTTGTGAGCTTTAATTATTAGACCTAAGTTTTTAAAGCAACGGAAACGCTGTCACATCAACCGCCAAATCGATAAGCAGTGTTCCGGATTTAGTAAAAGTTTCCCATCGGGAGGCTTTTACTTTTTTGTGGATAATTAAGCAGATGATACCATAAGCATTCAGATTTAATAGGTTTTCATTTATTTATAAAGTATTATATTTTTACCTTCTTTCTCATAGTTGATTCCACAGACGTATTGCAACGATTCAAGGATAGATTCAAGGCTTTCATTATCGTGCTCGCCAGAGATAAGATTATCGAACGAATCTCCTTCGCGGAATGAAATGTGGCAGTTATACTTCCGCTCCAATTCTTTTGCTACATCTACCAACGGGGTTTGATGAAAGTGTAAGCTACCTTTTCGCCATATAGCAACTTTGTTTTCACTCCTTTTTAATTTACTGTATTCGCCCGACTGCCGGTTCAGGTAAATCTGTTCTTGTTTCTTTAGACGAATACAATCTTCGGGCAATTTTACCTGCACCTTTCCGCTTTCTACTTCTACAGATTGTATTTGGTCATGAGCGTATGATTTTACATTGAATTCCGTTCCTAACACTTCCACTTGAAAATCGGAAGTCTGAACATGGAAAGGCTGTTTGGGGTTACGTGTAATTTTAAAGTAAGCCTCTCCGTCAAGCTGTACTTCACGCGTATCACCTACAAATTGAGTGGGATATCGAAGTTGCGAACAAGCGTTAAGAACTATTTGACTGCCATCGGGCAATGTTATTTCTTTCTTCTCGCCAAAGTCGGTCTTTAGTTGAGCCATAACGATATGCTGTACATCCCAATGCTGTTTCAAAGATATACCTCCCCAAAACAGAAGTACAGACGCAGCAATACCTACAGTAGCATAGAGCATGCGCTTTACTAACGAATTATTTCGCGGCTGTAATTTCTTTAGCAAAGCGGTAGCTTCCTTTCTATATTGCTCTTCGTTTTGATGAGACATAGCAGAACTCGACTCAGCTTCTTCCCAAACCTCGGTTGCTAAGTCGTCTAATATACCTCTCTCATCAGCACGATTTAAGCTTTCGGCTATCTTTTCAGCTTCCACACTGCTATAAGTACCGTTAAGGTATCGACGAATAATCTGTTTATCTTGATCGTTGTCCATCGTTTGTCCTTTATTAGATTAGCGGTTTTACTATTAGTACACCGCATAGAAAAGGGTCGGGGGTGTCATTAACATTATTTAAGTATAAACACCTCTTCTTAGATGGAAGATCATTTATTTAGATAAGAAAATAAAAGCAATAAAATCAGTTCCGATTTCGCTCCGTAATATTTAACGAGATAATTACGCATGGTATACAGGCACGAAGTGATATGTTCGTGTACTGTATTTACAGAAATACCTAATTCATCGGCTATTTCTTTATACGACATATGTCCTTCACGGCTCAACCGAAAAATCTCTTGCTGACGTGGAGACAGTGTTTCGAATGCCTTTTGTATTATAGATTTCAGGTCTTGCAACAAGATTTCATCCTGGGTCTCTTCCGTATAATCAATGGCGTGTGCCCGGAAATGATCTTCCAGAAGATGTTGACGCTCTAAACTGCGCAGTTGATTAAGCACACGATTCTTAACGATAGTATATAAGTAGGCAGAGAAAGGCACATCGGTACGGATAAACTTTCGCCCTAGCCAAATATGGGTGAATGTATCTTGAACAATATCTTCTGTATAAGATGAAGATTTTAAAAACTTGAATGCGAAGAATGTAAGTCGCTCTCTATACAAACTATACAACTTACAGAAAGCCTCTTTATCACCTTCCACCAGTAGAGCTACCAACTCTTTCTCATTATTATTATCATTCAGAAGCATGTGTTTTTCACGGTTTGAAGGTTATTTAGAATTAATATCGCTTATCTGCTAATCGTAAAGCTATGGCAAGGTATAGAAAAAATTTCAGATTACAAAGAACGAAAACAAAAAACCTTTAAAACCTATAGTATCATAAAAAAGGCGTGCACTTCAAAAAAATGCACGCCTCTCCTATTATATATGCTATTCTATTAGAACAAATAAGCCAGTGATACTTGCCAAGTGTTCTTCTTCATATCATACTTCTTGCCTTCTTCCTCGTATTTCGCTACCTTGTTAATAGAGAAATTGTAGTTTACACCGATTTGCAGATGCGAAATCAACTTAACGCCGGCACCTACGTTGAATGTAGTGTTACAGTCTTTGATATCGTAATCGCCCAAATGTCCGCTACCTACATTGAAACCGAACTGAGGTCCTGCAGCTACGTAAACACCTGCCATACTACCCAATCCGAAGTTATACTTCAGGTTTACAGGGATTTCAATAGTCTTCAAGTTCTTGTCGTAGCTCTCGTTTTCATATTCCACCTTAGCACCCGACTGTGTGTACAATGCTGCAGCGTCAATACCTACGCCGATAACAGGAATAGTAAACTCAGCCATCGGACCGATAAAGAAGCCGGTACGATTGTCCGAATTGATATCACTGGCAGAGAATGTCACCTTAGAGATGTTCAAACCACCTTTCAAACCGAATTTCAATTGCGCCTGTGCCGGCAATGCCATCATAATGCATGCCATCAGCGCCAGTGTTGATAATACTTTTTTCATGTCTTTAGTTTTTTAAGTGTTGATAATATGTTTATTAAAGTTCTCCTTTACGTATCGCTTCCATAATATTGGCAGGAGCACGCTGTGCCAGAAACTCACGCTTCATATAGTCCATGTAAGGAGCTACGTGCTCAAAGAATTTGTGATACCCCTTGCACAGATAGTTAAGTCCCGACTCTCCTGTAGCGGTCTTGCAGAAGCGGTTCTTCGGGCACTCACCGTTGCATGCAAACAAGTAATCGCACTCTTTACACTGCGTAGGCAATGAGTTTTGCTTAGCCAAGCCGAACTTCTGCTGTTTCTCGCCATACATCATCTCTACCAACGTATTGCTATAGATGTTACCCAACTTATACTGCGGGAATACGAAGTGGTCGCACGTATATACATCGCCGTTAAATTCCATTACAGATGCGTGTCCGCATGTTTTGGCCAACGTACAGATGCCCGGTTGCTCGCCTACCCAATTGGCTAAAGTAGCGTCGAACAGCTGTATATAATACTCGCCCACGTCATTACGTACCCACTCATCGAAGATGGTACATAAGAAATTACCCCATTGTTCGGGAGTTATAGAGAAATCAGCCATAGGTTGTCCTTCGGCTTCTTCTACGGCAGCCAAGTGTCTTCCGTCTGAATGGCGGAAAATACGTTCTACTATCGGAGTAAACTGTATGTATTTACATCCTATCTCCTTAAAGAAGTGATAGAAATCGAGCGGATAGTCGGCGTTGAAATCATTCACTACAGCCAGAGCGTTCCATTCTACCCCATGCTTATTCAGCAAGTTTATACCCTGCATTACCTTAAAGAACGAAGGTTTTCCCTGTTTGGTCTTACGATACTCATCGTGAAACTCCTGCGGTCCGTCTATCGATACCCCCACTAGCCAATTGTTCTCCTTGAAGAACTGGCACCACTCGTCGGTAAGCAAGGTACCGTTAGTCTGAATGCAGTTATCTATAGTACGTCCGTTACCATACTTACGCTGCAGCTCCATAGCCTTTTTATAGAAAGAGATAGGGCGCATCAGCGTTTCTCCACCGTGCCAAGTAAACAATACCTGCGGCATGGTTTGCGAGTTTATATATTCGGCAGTGAATTTCTCAAGCAATTCCTCGCTCATCACGTGCTTTGGGTTGTCTTTATATAATTGAGCTTTCTCTAAGTAATAGCAATAATCGCAAGCCATATTACAAAGAGACCCTACCGGCTTAGTCATAATATATAGCGGTCGGGCAAAAGGTGCAAATGTACTCATTAGTATTAATGTAAATGTTTCAATTGCAAAAATAACATATAATTCCCCTTTTGCATATTTTATCGCTATTTTATTCAACTTTTAAAATATGATTCCGTCTGTACTGTTCACGCCATGATTAATTTATGGACGATGTTCCACATGAAACAACAGCAAAATTTAACAAAGTCGAAATAATCGGAAGACTTTAATATAATACGTACATTTATCAATAACACATTTTACACCTTTTGTTTACAATCGGATTGATGCTTTTTCTCATATATGCTATGATTGCTAGTGAAAAAAATCTATTTTTGCATTAATGGGTGCTTTTAACAATGTAATACTATTGAACGGATACAAATGAAACAAACCCCAAAGATATTATTTTATCGTCTTTATCAAGATTATCAGAAACCTTTCGTCCGTTTCATCTACTCGTATATAAAAGATTTAGAGATAGCAGAATACGTTACAACTTAAGTTATAAGTTATTATTATGTAAACCTATTAAATATTTTAGTATGAAAAGAAATACATTATTAATCTTATTTGTTTTGCTGTTCATTTCAATTCAGCAAACGTTAGGAGCTTATCAACCTCAATTCTCTACCGCTGGTTTCTATGAATTACCTAATTCTGGAAGAACAGTTCGTTCCATGAATCCTGCTTGGCGTTTTTTTAAAGGAGCAGTTTCTGGAGCAGAAACATTATCGTTCGACGATAGCGACTGGACAATGGTATCTCTTCCACACGGATTGGAATATCTGCCTACCGAAGCAAGCGGATGCATAAACTATCAAGGAGAAGCATGGTATCGTAAACACTTTACTCCAGATGAAAAGTTGAAAGGACAAAAATTGTTTTTGCATTTCGAAGCTATTATGGGAAAAAGCAAAGTGTTTGTAAACGGCAAGCTGCTTACACAACATTACGGAGGCTATTTACCGATAATTGTTGATGTGACCGACGCATTGCAGTGGGGCACAGATAATGTCATCGCCGTATGGACTGATAATAGCAACGACCCTAATTATCCTCCAGGGAAAGCTCAAGAAGTTTTAGATTTTACTTATTTTGGAGGAATCTATCGCGATTGTTGGTTAGTAGCTCATAATCCGGTGCATATCACAGACCCCAATTATGAGCAGACAATAGCTGGAGGTGGACTTTTTATTGCTTATGATAAGGTGTCAGAAAAATCTGCAACAGTGCTACTGCAATTACAAGTTCGTAATGAAAGTCGTAAGACTTTTCAAGGAGTGATAGAATATGAATTATTGCAACCAGATGGCCAACAAGCAGCTATAGTAAACTCAACGTTCAGCGTACGCTCTGGCAAGGCAGTTACCTCTAAAGACAAAGTAACATTACAGACTCCTTATTTGTGGAGTCCAGAGCAGCCACATTTATACAGTTTATTGGTGCGTATTCGTGATAAAGAAGGTCGTATAGTAGACGGTTATCGTAAGCGCATAGGTATTCGCAGCATAGAATTTAAAGGTAAAGATGGTTTTTGGTTAAATGGAAAGCCTTATGAGCGCCCTCTTATTGGAGGAAACCGCCATCAGGATTATGCATTGATAGGCAATGCTGTTCCCAACAGTCTTCATTGGTGCGATGCCAAGAAATTACGCGATGCCGGTATGAAGGTGATTCGTAATGCACATTGTCCGCAAGACCCAGCATTTATGGACGCATGCGACGAATTAGGGTTATTCGTAATAGTCAACACACCAGGTTGGCAATTTTGGAACGATGCGCCAGAATTTGCCGAACGTGTTTACAGTGATATTCGTCAGTTAGTACGTAGAGACCGTAATCATCCTTGTGTATGGCTATGGGAGCCTATATTGAATGAGACATGGTATCCTGCAGATTTTGCTCAAAAAACATTGAATATTGTCAGCGAAGAATATCCTTATCCTTATTGCTATTCCAGCTGTGATAGCGAAGCACGTGGTCATGAGGTATATCCAGTACAATTTACGCATCCTTCAAATGGTGATAAGGAATGGGCGAGCAAACATCTCGATCCAAAAGTTACTTATTTCACCAGAGAATGGGGAGATAATGTAGACGATTGGAATTCGCATAATTCTCCAAGTCGTGTAGCTCGTAATTGGGGCGAATATGCCATGTTGATACAATCACAACATTATGCCAAACCAAGTTATTCATATACTAGTTATGATGCACTTTACAAAACCGACCGTCAACATGTAGGTGGTTGCCTGTGGCATTCATTCGACCATCAGAGAGGCTATCATCCAGATCCTTTCTACGGAGGTTTAATGGATGTGTTTCGCCAGCCCAAATACTCATATTATATGTTTAAGGCTCAACGTGACGCTAAACATGAAGATAGAATATATGAAACCGGCCCTATGGTTTACATAGCTCATGAAATGACTCCATTTTCACCAAAAGACATTACGGTTTATTCCAATTGCGAAGAAGTGAAATTAACTTATAATAAAAATGGAAAGACTTGGACTTACAAACGTCCTAAAACAACAAAAGGAATGCCATCACCGGTTATAACATTCAAAGATGTTTATGATTTTATGATTGATAAAAAATTATCAAGAGCAAACAAGCAAGATGATGTCTTTTTACGTGCAGAAGGTCTCATTGACGGTAAAGTTGTAGCTACCCATGAAGTTAGACCTGCACGCCGTCCTGAAAAGATTTTGCTTTGGGTCGATCATGAAGGAATAGATTTGAAAGCTGATGGTTCAGATATAGCCACTGTTGTTGCAGCCATCGCCGATAAAAATGGAAACATCAAACGATTAAATAACTATTCCATCAAATTCAACGTGGAAGGAGAGGCTCGTATAATAGGAGATGTTGGTATTGGTACCAATCCGACTCCAGTGAAATGGGGAACCGCTCCTGTCTTGATTCAATCCACACTGAAACCTGGAAAAGTCAAAATCACAGCTAGCGTTTGGTTTAAAGGCTCTCAGATGCCCACAAGTGCCGTACTAGAATTAGAAAGTAAACCAGCTACTTATTCTATGGTTTATTCAGAGAAAGAAGCCTCTCTTATACCTATGGCAAGTTTCTCAGATAAATCAACTAACAAAACAGATATAGATGTAAAAGAAGAGCTGAGAATAAAACAAGTTAATAATAAGAAACTGAAAGAAGTAGAACAGCAGCAAACCGATTTCGGTGAAAAGAATTAATCAATGCTAATATAGGCTATAACGGCATCAAGTTTCACAAAAAAGACAACCTTTTCAGGATGTAATCCAAAGGTGTGTCTACTAAATTAGTATCAATCAACACAAAGTCGTCTTACTTCGACCGAAGTAAGCGTTCACACCGGTCGATGTGAGCGTTCACATCGGTCGAAATAAGCGTGCGTATCGGTCGAAGTGAGACGACTTTGTCGAAACAACGTATGACTTTAATATGATACGTACATTTATCAATAACAAATTTTCACTTGCTCCTACCGGAAAAATCGTTTATCTTCGTTTTATCTATTAAAAACGGGAATTATGGGAAGAGTAATTAAGCTGATTTTATACTATATAGCTTACCAATTAGCGTTTCAGGGAGTCTTTGCATGCGGATTAGTTCTGCTTACACATATCGATTTTTATCATATCGGAGCCAGCCCATATTTTACGCCGGGCATCATTGCATGTCAGGCACTTGCTACAATTGCCGTAGGAATTCATCTAATGCTTGGAGGGTACGTTTTAAAAGAGAAAAAGAACTTCTCTCTCTGCTCATTAAATAAAATGGTAGTCGCCGCATTGTTTATAATAAGCATGGGATGCTGGACCAACTATCTTAACGAATTGCTCAATTTGCCCAACAATCTGGAAGACGCGTTCAATGCGATGCTGAATTCGCCCTTAGGCATATTCTCGATAGTGATATTGGCACCGATAGTAGAAGAACTGCTATTCCGCGGAGCCATACAAGGACATCTTATGAAGATATGGAAGAATCCGAAATGGGCTATACTGGCCTCATCGGTGATATTCGGATTAGTGCATGGCAACCCCGTGCAAATTCCCTTCGCCATAGTAACCGGACTGGCATTGGGATGGGTGTATTATCGCACCGGAAGCCTATTGCCCGGCATATTGATGCATTTCATAAACAACGGCTCGTCGGTAGTGCTTTACTATCTGCTCGGTAAGACCGATACTACTATGTGCGAACAACTCGGTTCTGGCGGCGCCGCATGTCTGGCATTAGCCGGAGCTATAGTCAGCGCAATATGCATATGGTACCTTAACGATAAAAGTTTCAAGTGCCAAGGCGCAGCTTACTCTAATACGGAGCATTAATTTGCAAGTTAATGCTTAACTTTGCGGCATGAAAACGTATGTCGATGTCATAGTACCTCTGCCCATAGCGGCACATTATACTTACTCCGTGCCTCCTGTACTGGAAGGAATGATACACGAAGGAAGCCGAGTTGTTGTTCAGTTCGGAGCGAAAAGGTATTATACCGCCATCGTGGTGAAACTGCATCACACTCCGCCCGAAGCGTACGAAACGAAAGACATTTTTGAACTTATAGACGAAAAGCCTATTCTGCTGAAACAACAGTATAAACTGTGGCGATGGATAGCCGACTATTACTTATGTACGCTTGGCGATGTGTATAAGGCAGCGCTGCCATCGGGCATGAAAATAGAAAGCGAAACAATGGTGGCTCTAAACGAAGAGTTTGAGAGCGACACACCGCTTACACCCAAAGAGCAACAGCTTTTAGGACTGCTGAAAGCTGACGAAGAGCAGTGTATCAATCAGTTGGAAAAGCAAAGTGGACTAAAGAATTTGCTTCCTACCATTAACCTACTGCTAGAAAAAGGAGCTGTGGTGATAAAGGAAGAGCTGAAACGAAGCTATAAGCCTAAGTTGGAAGCCCGTGTGAGACTCACACCTCAGATGCAGAACGAGAAGATGCTGCATATTCAACTCGACATGCTATCGAAAGCTACCAAACAGCAAGCGGTGCTGATGAAATATCTGCAAATGTCGGGATGGACAAATCCGGGATGTTTCTTGAACACCGTTACCAAAAGCGCTTTGATAGAACAGGCGCAGGCTTCATCGGCCATACTGAACGAACTAGTTAAAAAGCAGATACTCGAAATCTATTTCGAAGAAACCGGACGACTGACTAAGGGAGATATACAGACCGTGCCACTCAACCAACTGAGCGACGCTCAGCAAAAGGCATACTCCGCCATACTCGATTCATTCCGCACAAAGAACGTCTGTCTGCTGCACGGTGTAACATCGAGTGGAAAGACAGAGATATACATTCATCTTATAAAACAAGCCATCGATGCCGGAAAGCAGGTGTTGTATCTGCTTCCGGAGATAGCCCTCACCACACAGATTACCGAACGACTGAAACGTGTATTCGGCAACCGACTGGGGGTATATCACTCTAAATTCCCCGATGCCGAGCGAGTGGAGATATGGCAAAAACAACTCTCGGTACAACCCTACGACGTAATATTGGGCGTACGCTCGTCGGTGTTCCTACCCTTTCAACGATTGGGACTGGTAATAGTGGACGAGGAGCATGAGACTACTTACAAGCAGCAAGACCCTGCCCCGCGCTATCATGCACGTAGCACTGCCATCGTGTTGGCTTCGATGTTCGGTGCCAAGACATTGCTCGGCACAGCCACACCAAGCCTCGAATCGTATTACAATGCTACGCACGGCAAATACGGACTGGTGCAACTCACCGAACGACATAAGCAGATACTGCTTCCGCAGATAGAGGTGGTAGACATAAAGGAACTGGCACGCAAAAAACGGATGACGGCACAGTTCTCGCCACTATTGCTGCAAAAAATTCGTCAGGCACTCGATAATAAAGAGCAGGTTATCCTCTTTCAGAACCGACGAGGTTTTGCGCCGATGATAGAATGCCGCATCTGCGGATGGGTGCCACGCTGCAAAAACTGCGACGTGAGCCTCACCTATCATAAATCGCTACGCCAACTAACGTGTCATTACTGCGGATATACATACGCAGTGCCAGCCTCGTGCCCGGCATGCGGAAGCGTAGAACTTGAGAACCGCGGATTCGGCACCGAAAAGATAGAGGATGATATCAAACTGATATTCCCCGAAGCTAAAGTAGCACGCATGGACCTCGATACTACACGCTCGCGCACTGCCTACGAAAGAATTATCTCTGACTTTGAACAAGGACGCACGGATATATTAATAGGTACGCAGATGGTATCGAAAGGACTCGACTTTGACCATGTAAGCGTAGTAGGTATACTTAACGCCGATTCGATGATGAATTATCCCGACTTCCGCTCGTACGAAAGGGCATTTCAGCTCATGGCGCAAGTGGCAGGACGTGCAGGGCGCAAGAACAGACAAGGGCTGGTGGTACTGCAAACCAAGTCGCCCGACGAACCTATCATCCATCAGGTGGTAACAAACGACTATGCTTCGCTCTACAAAAGTCAGATGGAAGAACGGAGTCTGTTCAGATACCCTCCTTTCTACCGACTGGTATACGTATACCTGAAGCACCAGAAAGAAGATATCTTGGAGCAGGCAGCCACGCTGATGGCAGGCTATCTGCGAAACGGAATGGGAGAACGAGTGTTAGGTCCCGACAAACCGCCCGTGGCACGCATACAGACTCTTTACATCAAGAAGATAGTGGTGAAGATAGAGCAAACGGCATCGCTGGCGAAAGTAAGGGAGTATCTGCTCGGAGTGCAACAAGCCATAAAAGAGGATGAACGTTTCCGCTCGCTTATAGTATATTACGATGTAGACCCAATGTAATGATACAATGATAATAAAGACCATATAACAATGAATATAGAATTAGACGTACATACGCATACCGTAGCTAGCGGACATGCTTTCAGCACTCTGCAAGAAATGGCGCAAGCGGCAGCCGACAAAGGACTGAAACTATTGGGAATAACCGAACATAGTCCTGGCATTCCCGGCACATGCAACCCTATTTATTTCCGTAATATCCACGTGGTGCCTCGCCAAATGTACGGCATAGAGCTGATGTTAGGAGCCGAAATAAACATCACCGATACAAAAGGAACCCTCGACCTTGATGAGAGTTACTTGAAACTGCTCGACCTTCGCATAGCCGGAATTCACTCGCTATGCTATAGTCAAGGCACCAAAGAAGAGAATACCTACGGCATGGTGCAAGCCATCAGCAACCCATACATTAATATTATAAGTCATCCGGGCGACGGCACAGCCGACTTGAACTTCGAGCCGATAGTATTGGCGGCGAAGGAACATCACACCCTGCTTGAGATTAACAACTCATCGCTAAAACCGTCGCGCGGAAAAAAACAGGCTCGCCCTAATAATTTAGAAATACTTCGCCTTTCAAAGAAATACGAAGTACCCGTAATATTAGGTAGCGATGCCCACATTTCGTTCGACATAGCCACCTACGACTATGCCCTACAGTTGGTAGCCGAAACAGAGTTTCCCGAAGAATTGATAATGAACACATCGGTAGAGAAGTTCAAGAGTTACTTGTCGCTATAAGCACATAACTCCGCCAAAACCCTCTATTTTGGCATTTTATCGGCAAAAAACTCATTTTTTATTTGGAAGATACGGCAAAAATGCCTTATCTTTGCACCGCTTTCGTAATGAAGCACGATTGGACTATGGTGTAATGGCAGCACAACAGGTTTTGGTTCTGTTTGTCCAAGTTCGAATCTTGGTAGTCCAACCTAAAGAATCCCCGTCGATTATTTCGATGGGTTTTTTTTATGCCTTTTTCTAAAGTGGACACAAATAAAGGAATACCTGAGTTCGGGATAATTTTAGAATAAGGCCAGCTGTTTTGAGTCCTCAATATAGTATCCTTGCAATGCATCCGGTTTGTTTTCAAAGAAACAATAAGCACCTAGTACAGCCACCAGATTTACTAGGGAATTCGTTATCGAACGATGTCTGGAATGCACGAGCTGTGCTTTGTTTTTGAGCAGATCATTAATCGTCTCAATGATATACCTCTTTCTGAGCATCATTTTATCATAAAAGGACATAAGCCTGTTCTTCATGTTCATCTTAATTCCATGTACCAGCTGAATACCGTCGTAAAATAAGGAATCAAACAGTTTGGGAGAGATATAGCCTCTGTCCGCAAAGACCTTTCCATACAAATCTTTGGCAAGTACTTTCCATACTTTGGGATTCCTGTCGTCAACATTCGCTCTTGTAAGACAGAATGTTATAATTTCTCCTCTGTCATTACACAGCAGATGAAGCTTGAATCCGTGACACCATCCCATTGTGCCTTTGCCATCGGCGGCCACCCCTTTGAATACTTTGTTGGCATAACGTCTCAGATTGTGGCATACCGGTATCATAATGCTGTCAACAAAACCTATCCCCGTACATCTTCCGAACGCAAAAAGTTTGAGGAAGAAAACAAGCTTGAAGAACACGCGTTGTTCCAGTTCTACAAATCTGTTATATGATACAGCATTAGGGAAATCAGGTTTCATGTGTCCACAAATACAATAGATGTAATAGTGTTTGAAGTTACAATAAGTCCAGAAATGGAAAAGAAAAAGAATAGTCATTATTTCACTATCCGACAGCGAAGCTTTTCGATTACGATGTTGCCTTCCATCAGTGACCGGAAGAAGATTTTTCTTCAATTCAAGATCAAAATTCTTATCAAACTCATCAATAATACAGAAAATTTCCGTAACTTTATCCTTGGTAATCATTGTTGTTAATTTTGTAATTATTTGTTTGTCAGACTTAAAGATACAAAATAATCCGGTGATTACCAACTTTTAAGGATGCTTTATTATCCCGAACTCACGTTGTTGATGAGAAATAGGAAAACAAAAGGATTCTTAGAATTAGGATTAAAATTGAGTATGCTAGTAGCGGTATAAATATGCTGTATTGTCAAAGAACGGTTCAGAAACCATAAATTCAGCTTCGAAAATATGGTGATTATTATACATGTTGATTACATTATTTTAGAATTTGCCACAAATAAACCATGTAGCAATTAATCTATATAGATTTAAAGATACAAAATAATCCGGTGATTACCAACTTTTAAAGATGCTTTATTATCCCGAACTCACGTAGAATATAACATGAATAATCTTATTCGCACAGTTTCGTTCCAGATGTGACAGTCTAGCATATGCGTCAATACGACCGACGTATTTTTAGCCCTTAGGTGTGGGTAACTCACACTTTTCTTCCCTTCTTATCAAATAAGAATATACTATCTTGTAAATACATATAAATCACATCTCTTTTATATTCATTAAGTACATCAAAATTAAGGTTCTCATTATCAAACGTATTTATTTCTTGAATAAAACTTTTATAAATTACTCCATTATATTTGCATGGAATAACCTCTTTTCCTTTCTTATCAATACACCCCCACAAACCATTATTTCTCACAAAGGTAATATCTTCTCTAAAAGGATACATTAACTCATATTTACATGGAATAACCTCTTTTCCTTTCTTATCAATACACCCCCACAAACCATCCTTTGATGCACTTAATTCTCGTCCCACATTATAAAACTTCATTCCATTATTAACTATTGACAAATCATTCTCTACTGGATATATAAAACCATATCTTTTACTTATAACTTTTCCACATACATCAATCAAAGCTGTATAACAAGGCGTAAACATTGGTATCTTATTTTTATCAGTTCCATTCTTAATTACAGCAACATTTTTATCGAAACCAAATTCTCCAAAAGAACTAACCCAGTCATATATACAAGGTATTACCTCCACACCATCCTTATTAATAAATCCCCATTTACCATTTTCCTTAACTGCAGCTAAATTTCCAACAAATTGACGAGCTTCCTGATAATGCTTTTGAATCATTATCAAACCATAAACATCTGCATAATAATATGGTTTCTTACCAGATCCTGAACGCATAAGAAAATATTCAGTACTATTTCTTGTTGAAGAACATGACAGAAGAAAAAGAATAGAGAAAATAACTCCTAAAAACTTCATACTAAAAAAACAAATAAGGGATAAAAAGCACAACGACATTTTTATCACTCTATTAAAAATTAATAAAATCAATACCCTATAATTCTTTCAAAGTCAGAGACGCTTTCCCATTCGACCATAATCCAACAATCATTATTACCATTAGAAGCATTAGTATTGTACGAATAGCGAACGCCAACTGGAGCTCTCATACCAGTTCCCTCATTTGTTTCATAAATAACCTCTCCATGTAAATCAGGATACTCTTTATTTAAACTATACATGTCTGCAGATGTTGCAGGAGATGATGCATAAACTCCATATTTTCCTTTCTTTCCTGATACACCAACGCTTATCCCTCTAAACTTTATAGAAGTTCCTTTATAATTAACCGTAATTTCCCCATATTGAATATACGCAGTAGGATCAAATCCTACAACATCCTCAAAATAAAAGAAATCAGTTCTATCAAGAAATTTAGTAAGAAGTGTCGTAGCTTGACTTGAATTCAAATTATCATCTACAAACCTTCTATCTCCTGAACGAGTTTGCAATAATAAGTCATTACTTTGCACTTCATCAATCTCATTAGAACATGAAATAAATGAAATACCACTAACCAATAAAATAACTAGTGAGCAAAATAAATTCTTCATAATTTTTAGTTTTAAATTAACAGCCATAAAATTATGAAAAATCTCAATATTTTGTTATAAAAATCAGATATTCAACTATCCAGGAGGGCTTTCCCCCGTCTTTAGGCAGGTGATGATAGCGCAGTATTAGAGGGAAAAGGTTGAAGAAACAGGAAAAGAGAGGGGACATCAGTCTCCGAAGCCGCTAAATCTTTAGTTTAGCGATAGTTCATACAGTACCGCAAAAACACCAAACGAAACACCACAAAAACACCAAACATCTTGCTGATTCCACAAGGAATCTGTACCTTTACAAGGCATAGCATCTATTTGTTTCATTTGTTCTAAAACCCATTCGTAATATGCATTTGGATGGCGTCCTAAATGTGGAAGCATTTCTTTATTCCAACTTTCATCTAATTTAAGTCCATATTTATTTGTAATTTTTCCCATTTCTGGAGTAAATCTTTTATTTTTATTTGTGGCAAAATGATGGTTTTGCATTGGTTTGTTTATATACTGAAAATCTTCTGCTGAAAATGATGCATCCAATTTTGATTGACAATCCAATTAAAAGTTAGATTATGTTGTACAATACTTCGGTAAAAAATTATTAAAGCATTGTTCAGATATAATATTTGTTAATTTAATCAGATATTATTATAAATCTTGGAAATACAAATGAACTTTTTGGGCTTGTTGTATAAATTCTTTTTTTATGCATATTTTGTTTGAAACACAAAATATGCAACAGTCATATACAAGAAGTAATAACTCATTATGATTAGAGAAGATGGCGAAATGGATTAAGAATGAAGGCAGATCGCTATTCCTTATTAAATCCATATAAGAGACCAAATTTTCTTTGTTTATTTGATAATAATGACTAAACTCATTATGTTGATGGTTAAATTCAATATTGATTCTAAATTTTTCAAGTGTTTGAAAAGCTGAGCAATCTTCTAACTCAAAACTGTCAATAGCTAATATTGAGTTGTTAGGGAGTTGAGAGAAAATTTGAATCAGACCATATTGCTGTAAAGGAATATACATATTTTGAACATCGATATCATTTTCTTCACATTGGGTAATAAACTCCTCTGATAGTTTTATTTTATCAGATATACAAAATAGTCCTTTATAAACAGCTGCTAATGGTTCCCAATAGGTTTCTTGACAAGCGAAATATTCAGAATCTATTAGGTATTTGGAGACATTTACATTCTCTAATATCTGAATAAAGATTTGCATATTAGATTTATCTACTTGGATAAAAACTCCAGATGGATAAATGCAAGTACTAAAATTAAATTTTATCTCATAGTCTTTAATTAAGTTAAAGATATAATCATTTCTAATACTTTGATTATTAATTCTTATTATGGATTTATCCGGAAGTTGAGAAATGATTTGAATTAATCCTCTTGTTTGTAATTTGTTCTGCATATCATTTAATGTGTTTATTTACTAAATTTAGAAAAATATGAAAATTTTCCTCTTTGGTACCAGGTATATGGGTGCGTATCCATTCTCCATCTCTTAAATAAAAAAGTTCTATATTTGCATGGCGTACATAATCTTGAGGATGTAAATTCATATCTTTAAAAGCATTATTAACTCCTGTATGTGTTTCTACTCTAGATGGCTGTTCCTCCTCCAATGACTCCTCCTAAAGCACCTCCACATATCGCTCCGGAAAAAGCCCCCATAGTCCCGTTTCCCAATGTATTGAGAATGGTATCTGTGGAAGTAGATTTTTCCACTTCACTGCCCAGTAACCCTATATCGTAGGTCGAGGTCATGGTACGTCCGTCTCACGCTTTCTTCTGGTCTTCGATATACCTCACGATGGACACCCTTGCCTTTAACTACGCAATTCCCGCTATCAGGGCTTGCTCGGGACTTTCACCCGTTAGACAATGCTCAGCCGAGCGTACTACCAAAAATGAGCATGCTTCGTTTACTTTCGTAAATGTTCTCCTTGCCGATTATAATTAAATATTAACCATCTTTTTCCATATAGTTTCAAATTCTTCTTTGGATATAAAATGGTCATATTCCCAATTGATATCACAGAATTTAATTCTGTCGATATTGGAATCTTGACTACCTGCTGATTCTACAGATAATACAGTTGTGCCATCTTCGGAAAGAGTAAGTTTTTGCTGTAAACTGTCACCCACAAAATGGTAATATACAATGGTTTTATCTTCTTCTCTTTTCAGGTAGCTGTGGTAATCCGGCAATGGTTTCCTCTTTATAATTTCGTATTCTACTTGAGTATAGATATAATATCCGCTTTTCATACGCATTACGATTTCATTGTATGGAAATACCTCCCCTTTTTCTATTAGATTTTCATATTCTTTGGGAAGAACTCCTATTTCTATGAACGGTTCATTGACATGCCATATCCACCAGTTTTCAAGAGGATTGAGATCGATAATAGTCCATAATCCATCTATTTTTTCAGTAGTGTCTCTTTGAGTATATCCGAACCAGATTTTCTGTAGTCCTTCTAATCCTAATTCCTTTGATGTTCCTACTTTATACCATGCATTAAAGTAAATTCCCGCATATAATACGGTATGTGCATAAAAGGCAATCTCATCTTTTATTATGTCGCTTATAACGGGTTTATATTCCATGGGATAATGTGTTTTGAACACGCGTATGACAGAGCTGTTCAGTTGAGTCATATCCTTTGCTATGTACTGGAAAAAGCATTTGAATTTTCCTTCAATTTCTGCGCAAAATATATTGCCTATTCTTGTAACAATTCGTTTTGCCATTTTTTATTTAAAGTTAAGTTTTTTATTTGATAATTCCAAATTTTATCCAATATTTAGGATGGATTTCATTTCTCAAATTAAATAATACTCCACCGTTTTTCCCTAAACCATATTTATTTATTGCCATTTGTTCTTCAATTCGTGCATTGATGTGGCTGAGATTTTCCTTTTTTACAACATATTTTAATGAAGACCTATTCGTTCCGGAACGTAGATGTTCTTTAAATCTAATTTCAGGTTCCCTTTTGGTAATTCCAACATATCTAACGTTGACTTTTGTATCTAGCCCCTCATACAGCTTATAATTTTCACTTTTTGATAATAGGGTGAGGGCGTATCTTATATCATCAGTAAATAGCGAATATATATCATAATTGATTACAATATAAAAAAATAGCGGGCTGAAAGTCCGCATTATTTGAGTTTTGACATACCCTCGGTCATTAGAAAATGATAATAAGACCATTTTTAATGACCGATTTAGTTCGTAAAAAGTGGCTTAATTTTGTTTATATACAGAAAATCTTCTGCTGAAATTGATGCATCCAATTTTGATTGACAATCCAATTAAAAGTTAGATTATGTTGTAGGAAAATGATATTTTTATCACAAATGTTTCCTTGTATTTTTACTCCATCTTTTGCTCTTATAAACCGTATACTCCAATATTCTCCGAGTGGGGCTAAAAGCACTTCACTTACTTTTTCTTCTTGGAATAAAGTTAAATCTTGTTTTAAGGGAGATAAGTTCGTCTGTGCTTATGTCGGTATCCATTAGTACCTGGAAAAAAGATTCTTTTAATTTTATGTTCATATGAATATAATCATTGAACTCAAGCTTTTCTTTTTGAATGAAATCAATACTACAAATGTTAGAATAGGTAGAGTCGATGCTTTCCACACAAGGCTTGACTTGTGATATTTCGTGAATAGAGTTCAACAACTTAGGAATAAAACTTTGGTCAAAATCTAAATGTAATGTAAATTCAGTTCCGTTATCTGACTTTTTAGTAAGATGTACATATTGATAGATATGCCCATACTGATTTGATACCAATTCAATATATAGTGAATAATCATCTGACATAAATGAAATTTTAGGGCTTAGTCCGTGATATAAATCTTGTAATTCTTTCTCAAAATTAATGATTTGTGTAATATTGGTCTTATAACATTCGGAAATATTAAAGATGGAATATTCAAACTGTACATTAAATAGTAATGTCCCATTTTGTTGATTATAAGAAAAATTATACCATGTCATGTAAGGTACATTTTTAGAATCGTAAAATATTATTTCTTGCATAAATTTATGTTTTTGATTTGTAAAACCATAATTAATGTATATCGCAAAATAGTGCATTTTTGTTTAGCTTACTTAAATTTCCAGTAAGTTGTTTTTTGGATTTTTTGGGGGCTTTTCGACCTTTTTTTCTTGACGTTCATAAAAGTATAGTAAGCTCATCTGACATCCTTGTATCTTTACTCCATCTTTTGCTCTTATTTTTTACCTATAGTTTAAAAGTTGCCGAAGTATTGTCAAAAATGATGCGTAGTATTTTATCTTCATCTTGACAAGAGAAGACAAAAGAAATTCGATGCACTTTTTCATCGCTCCATACACCCAACGCTATAAAAACTATTTGCAGATAGGTTTTTAGTTCTTGCTCTGATAATCCGGAAAGACTTTCATGAAAGATAATAATATCTTTTTCCAAAATCCAATGGAAGTCATAATATAAATCAATTAATGCATCCCAGTTTTTTCCGAAATAATCTGGAAAATGAAGAGCATTAGAAAGTTTAGTAAATAAATCTAATTCATCGCTTACAGGAGCGACATGCGCAATGAAAGCTTTCGAATCTAAGCATTCGTTAATTTCATCTGTAAAAAATAATCCGTTCATAGTTTTAAAATTTTATTCTTATAAAAAATGATATAATGATCTGGAGCAAACCAGATGCCGTTATTTCCAATCAAAGTATTCAACCGCTGTGCGCCAACTCTGATATTTCTCTTTGATATTTGTCAGACACAAAATGAGACACAAAGCGCGACACAAA
>FR881273.1 GCA_000434735.1 Bacteroides sp. CAG:530 | reverse complement strand
CAATAGCCGCTTCCGGTCTTTCTCACTCAAGAAACGGGCTTTCGTCCACTTGAATACCAATTGAGATACGATAGACTGATATTCATCATGCATACCCCTCTGTTGCTCGGTCATCGGCACAAACAGGACTTTATCCATACGCCCTGGCAATTGTAAAGCTACATCTTTTTTCCGGCGGCGAATCAGTACGCTCTTAATCCGCTCGCCAATAGCATTCAGATTCTTGTAAGAAACCACCTTACCCGTATCCGAGCGGACAACAGTCTGGTCAAGGAACTGATAATAAGGTCCCAAACAAAACTGATCAACAAACTGCATGATGGAATAAAGTTCCTCCAACTTATTCTCCAATGGAGTACCTGATAGAATAACTGAATAATCCGATTCGATATGACGGGCAGCTTTGGCTATTTGAGTATTCCAGTTCTTCAGACGCTGCACTTCATCCATAATAAGAAAATCTGTATGAAGAGACTTCAAGATTTTTATATCATTGCAAACACTGTTGTAAGATACTATCTTGTAGAATTCTTCAGCTCCATACAGCAGTTTTCTGGTAAGGTGATTTCCTTCTACAACAATGGCCTTGGCATCGGTAAAACGCTCTATCTCCTTTTTCCATTGATATTTTAACGATGTAGGGCATATAATGAGAGCGGAAGATATAAACTGATGTTTCCTCATCAGCTCGGCCGTTCCTATGGCTTGAATGGTTTTACCCAGTCCCATTTCATCAGCAATGATAGACTTTCCGGCACGAAAGGCAAAACGAATTCCTTCTTTTTGATAAGGATAAAGTTTTGTTTTCAGCAATGTATCGAATGCCGCATCCGAAGCATAGTCAAGAAGCAATTGAGACCTCCGTCGCAAATCACGCTGTTCAAGTATAAATCCTAAAGCGTCGGGATACCAACGGAATGTGTTATTAAGACGGGTAGCAGCTCTCAAGAATTCAGTTATCGAGTCAATGGCAGCAGGGCGCATCACTCCGTCGAGAGTAAAATAAGGACTTGCCAATTTACGGAACTCCTCCTCATTATCCGTACCTATCCGCAAGCATACTTTACGTTCTCCATGATAAGATAGGTATACTGAAGAATATGGTGGCGTGACACGGCAAATTTTACGTTTTTTCTCTCTAATCCATAATTTAACTCCTTCCAAATGCTTGCAGGTGCCCAATTGGCTTACCTTAAAATCCATACACGAACAATAATTCCAAGGACTCTTACACCCTCTATATACCACATTGTATTCATTGCCGGACGCAGGATTTATCACAGTATAATAGCCGGGATATTCTTTTCTGTCTCTCTCGGATATTACAAATTTCTCTTTCATTGCCGCCTGTTTTCGCAAAGCTATCTGCCAGTCTTGTAAAGTCATATTGTCTGGCCGATAATGATAAGAAACTTTATTCACTGTGGTTTTCGCCTTTTTATCTGCTTTTGTTTTTTTTGCCATGCTCATTGTACCTTAGAAATTTTGTCAAAAATACGAAAAGGTTCTGTTTCCACACAACATTAAGTATACTATTATCAGATAATTATTATAGTGAGGTCCTAAAAAACAACATTCTTGAGTAGAAGCAGTACCATCTGTATATGGTTCTATATAAATAGCTCAAAAGAAAAGCTATTAGTATAATTATGATTTTGAAGGTAATTATGTACATTTGCATATGTATAGGCACACAGACTCCGCAACAAAACATAAAACCGACGGAGCAGCGAGAGCCATCAAGCTCGCTTGAATGGCCGAGTTACGAAGAAGGAAAGTAAAATCAAGAAGAAAAGACAATGAAGAAAATACTATTTCTGCACGGCTTCTTTGCAACAGGTAGTTGCCCTATGGCGAATGCTTTACGAGAGGCTTTCTGGGTTCGCCCAGAAAAAATGTTCTTTGGGAAAGTTACGAGGAACGGCAGAACTTTCAATCGTTTCACAGAAATAGACAAATAATTATGGAAACATTCAATGACGTAATAAATGGCGACCAACTTGTTCTGGTCGATTTCTTTGCTACATGGTGCCAACCTTGTAAGATGATGCACCCTATTCTGGAGCAGGTAAAAAACGTATTGGGCAACCGCATCCGAATCATCAAAGTGGATGTGGACAAGTATGGCGCAACAGCAAGCCAATACCGCATCCAGTCTGTACCAACGCTGATGCTCTTCCGCAATGGAGAAGTATTGTGGCGCACAAGCGGTGTGGTAGAGAAAGCCGAACTGTTGGCAACGCTTGATCCATTCTTGAAGCAGTAAATGAACTGAATAAAGGAGTAACAAATATCATCGCCCTGATAAAAACTCGATAGAATGAGCTATTCTCATCGCAGAAGTTTTACCAATTCAGGTATATGACACTCGTAATAATCAATCATAATTCCTTATGT
>FR881272.1 GCA_000434735.1 Bacteroides sp. CAG:530 | reverse complement strand
TAAATCTATAAATATTAAACAACTTGATTTTTCTTCAAAAAATGCAAGTTGGGGGAGGGTATTTTTGGAGTTTTTTCAAAGCTACCTTCAATTCCCGAACCGTTATTCTTCATCACGCAAACGCCAACAATTACATGGTATAGCATAGCGATATTATTATTCAACAAGGTTTTCACCACATAAAAACCGAGAAAAAAATGCGATGTTTCAACCATCCATTCGTATTCTTTCACTTGAAACACCACATTCTTTTTTCTGCGAATCGCATTCATTTTTTCAAAATTCGCATGTAAATCTCCTAACCTCTCCTGAAGGTACTCCGAGACCGATTATTAAACTATAAATGCAAGTGAAGCAAGAAAACCTGTTGCCCGAACTTTCTATGATGCCAATGACACTGAGAGAAATAAATAAGTTAACACCTATAAAAGAGTAAGGAGAAGAAGCAAAAGCCGAAGGCGAGGCAAAACCAAGACAAAAGCCAACAGCGAAGCGCCTTGGCGTATA
>FR881271.1:76021-82632 GCA_000434735.1 Bacteroides sp. CAG:530 | reverse complement strand
TTTTTGATTTTATTTCGAACTCACGTTAAATAACACATAAAAATTTCCTTCCGCAGAAGGAAAGCATTCCTTTCGAAAAAGGAACCGATTCCTTTTGCAAAAGGAAAACCAAAACATCAGATATAATAAAAGCCGTTTCAGAAATCAATCCGAAACGGCTTTTATAATTTTATCCGGTAAACTTATTACTATTAAAATCAGATATCAAAATCCTGCGTAACTGTGTTACCGCAATGCAAACCAGAAGGAAGATTCAATTCATAAGTTTTGCCATTTAATGTAACACTTATTGATTTCAAATCAGCATTCATTGTGGCATCTGTTACAGATATTCTATACTTGCCACCAAGCTTCTGAATCATTACGGCGCATGGAGCAGAAACACTTAATTTAAGGTCTTTATATTTCAGTTCTGCATTTCCTGGATAGAACACTGCCTGAACAATGGTTTTATCTTTTGTTCTGATAGCCTGAACGCCTATATCGTTTCTCATTAGTTCGAATGGCAGTACCGACTGCGGCATTCCTTTTCCGGTATATACGGCATAACCATATACATCATTTACAGGAGTTTGTCCGTGATTAACCCACAGTCTAAGTATTTTTACTTCTTTAGACATTTTATCCGTATTCTTGTTAGACGGGTTCATCTTTTTCCAGTCTGTAGGCTTCATCTCACATGACACCTTAGCTTTATCAGTATATTTCGGCAATAGCGTATATGCAAACTTGCCTTCCTGTACAAGCCACACCGGGTTCGACTTATTCGACTTAAGTTCTACCTCATCTCCAAGGCTTAGAACATGCTTCTTGCCCTTATTTAATATATAAGTGTTATTTACCAAAGAAGTCTGGTCGATAGTAGTCCGTATATCACCTTCTATATTTGGAGTCATATTAGTAACGCCTGCACCCAAGGCTACAAAATAGTCGCCTAAGATGAAATATCCTTTGTATGCCTTGAATCCGTAGAGCAACTCGTTCTTTATGCCATTCTTGTCAGCGTCACCTTTATCATTCACCGCTTTTTTATCCGAACCGTTCATCTTTTCAAAGACAATGCCTGCCACACCGTTTTCGCTACCATCTGTAGCTCCCGCCGCAAAATTATGCTTACTGCAATATCCTCTCCAGTTTGTTACCGGCTGTAACTTTTCCATGCCCTCGCGTGCTGTTACACCAGGCATAGCCGTTATATCCCAACCGCCCATGATATGGAAATATTCATCACCCGAACGCTGGAACAATGTGGCTCCGTCTGTAGGATAAAAATTATAGTTGTCGGCAAATGCGGCACTCTCAAGACCGTCTGTTCTATACGAAGCCATATTAATATTGATATGATAATCGGGGGTCTTTTTCATGAGGTCGTCATTATTGAAGAACCATCTAACGCCGGAATATTGTCCTGTGGGATAACCGTTCATGAATATCCTGTTGGTCTTCACTTCTTTCTGAAGAGCAAGCAATTCCTTCTGTTCTTCTGCAGTGAACGATGTCAGCCAATTCTGTATCACTCCATCAAGCATCTTAGCGTAAGGAATACTTTTTTCCGTAGGGTTATATACATACGATCCTCTGTCGAGCCCCGGCAATCGGTATCCTTTATAATAGTACCAGCTTCCTCCTCTGAAGAAATTCATCAAGGCTTCTGTGTTAGTCTTATCAAGTTTCTGCGCCCAAGGTGTTCCCTGAAGCATCTTCAACATATTCATTGCGTTAGAAGCGCCGTCTATAGGATATCCCCATACAAGGCATTGCATTCCGTGACCCCATCCGGCCCCGTCGGCGGTAAATCCTTCAGTCCAGAACGAGTCGGAATATGTAGTCTGCGATGTCATGCTGATACCGCGTTGGCAAACTTCAGCCAACAGGTCTATCATAGGAATAGAACTGTACATAGCGGCCACTGGCAACAATGACCGATACGCCAAAGCATTTCCGCCTACCCACCACACATGGTTTCTGAATCTTTCTATTGAAACCACATTATTGTCGGTAGCATCGTTTCGCAACGGCTGAGTCCATGCCTGTAATCCTACTACCTTAAGCATATCGCACGCCTCTTTTACTATTGGTCGCGCCTCTCCTCTTTCTGCATTGTCCATTTCATCGAGCATGGCGAAATATACATTAACCGCTGCAGTTGGGATGGCGAAACAAGATGCATGAAAACGTGGGCGGTCGTTCTTTCTGCCTATCTCCAGCTTCCCATAATGAACGATAGCTTTCATCACTTTATCCGACAAGGCTTCTTTGGCAGGAATTTCGCCCAAACGGTATGCTGAACATATCAGAAATACTCTTTGAATGGCATCGCCTATAAATATTCCGGCTCTGTCGTCAGTTGTATTGGCATATCCTTTATTATATATGTCATTCTTTTCGAGTTCTTTTTCCGTAGCGTCCATATCAGAGAACGTACCGTTTTCGTTAAGCAGCGCAAGAAATCTTTTCGCTTTTTCGCCATCTGGCTTCAGCCTATAAGGATTATCATGGAAATAGTTACGCAGCTTTTTTAATGCTTTGCTTTTTTCGCTGTTGGCATCTTTAGTTTGAGCGTTATAATATTTATGGTAGTTATTAAAAGCGAAATCAATTTCTGCTTGTTGAGCGAAAACTCCGCTTGTAGCGAGCATGCATGAAAGCAAAAGGTATTTTCTCATAATATTTAAGTTTTAAAGTTGATATTTTTATAATTAATAACTGAAAGGCTTTCTCCTACTTAACAATATTTCATACGGCAAAAGCTATTTTCCAAGTCTTCCGTATTTCATCTCGTCTTTAAATATTTCATAAACATAAGCGGAGCTTTCTATATAGAGCCCTGACGCTTCATTATTAAGCTTCTCAAACGTTTCAGAGTCATAGAACTCTTTTAGAGCAGTTGGTAAATCATATCCATAGTCTTGCATCAGATAGACTATTATATCCTTAGTTATACCTTCTACTAAATATTGCATTCGTTTATTCATATTCTATGTAAGTATTTAATAGCTTCTTCAGAATGAAACAAATATTGTGACGAAACCTTTTTGTATTTTAATCCGTTAACCAACATTTGTAAATCAATAATGCCGTCATTAAAATTACGGAACAGAGTTGCAATTGTATCATCGGCTACAGGACCTATTACGAGGTCGAAACAATGCGTAGGTTGCACATTTTCCCTACTACGATTAGACATAACAAACAAAGCCCATTCTTCACACGGCTCTTGAAACATCTTGACTGAAAGATTTTTCAAAGCCTTTTCATCAAATTCGAACTCATTAACAATTGGTTCTCCACCATAGATAACCGATGTACGTTGAGCCATTTTTTCTGCTTGTTCCCTAATCCCTGTCAGATAAAAACCTTGCCCGAAATCCTTGTATGGTCGGCATTTTGACAAATCTATCTTTTCAATTACTACATTAGAACCGTGATATAGTTTCATTGAATTCCTCCTCCATTATTTAGGCAAATCTGTGTAAGATCTTGAACACTATCATCGAACGAAAGCAAATGCTCCACATCATAATGTTCTGTAAGAAAATCTATTCCTTTGAAACGACGAAGATAATTATTCGCTTCACGAACTGAAAGATGATGAGCCTTGGCAAATTCACTAATTGCCACTACAACATAAGCTATCACGTTTTTATCAATCGCTTGCCTATTTAGCAAACCTTCATTTTCTCTATTCGCCATATTACATGATATTTATATAAAAGCAATAAACAAATATAGAACAAGTTTCTCAATTAAGAAACGGTTAGGTATTAATAATATACGGAATATTGACAAAACAGCTAAAACTTCACGCTTTATTTGTACCTTTACATCCATATATCAACTCTTCATAACACAAAGATATGAATACCAAGTCACTCTCTTTTATTGCCGGAATCATCTGGCTGTTCGCAGGATTTAATGTCTGCAGAATCGGGATTATGTCATGGATGAGCCTTGACACCACCTCCGTATTAATGATTTTAGGCTGTATCGTCACCATGATATTATTTTCTACCATGTTCATAAAGATGCTGTTCAAGAATGTGCGACGCATCCGTGAAATTGAAGTGGAGAAGCGGAAAGTATGGCACATGATGCCCGTGAAGTCATACCTTATCATGGCTTTCATGATTACATTCGGCGTGTTGCTCAGAAGATGTCCTGCCGTACCGTCATCGTTCATCGCCTCGTTCTATGTAGGATTAGGCTCGGCATTGGCGATGGCAGGCGTGATATACATATCGGTTTTTCTATGTCCTAAGGAATTGTAACATCAGCAGTAAAGATAATGAACTCAATTCATATACAGTATTACAACTCGCCTTGCGGAGAAATAGTCCTGGCATCTATGGAAAACGAGCTATGCCTTTGCGATTGGAACAAGATGCCGTGCGCCGAGCGCAACAAGCATCGGCTGGCCAAGTATATGAATGCTGTATTCAGAGTAGAGACATCCTACGTTCTGGAACAAACCAAGAAGCAGCTCGACGAATATTTCACCGGCACTCGCAAGGCGTTCGATATTCCGCTGCATCCCGTAGGAACGGAGTTTCAGCAACAAGTGTGGAACGCATTACTCGAAATACCATACGGTGAAACAAGGAGCTACAAAGATATCGCTTTAAGCATTGCCAATCTTAAAGGTATCAGAGCTGTGGCGCAAGCTATCGGAGCAAACGGTATCAGCATACTTATTCCTTGTCATCGGGTAATTGGCAGTAATCACAGTTTAACCGGATTTGCCGGAGGAATTGAAGCGAAAAGGATATTGCTGCAGATTGAGAGAGGAAACAATAATATCAAAACATTATAAACAAAAAACGAGTTATGAGACTAAACAAGATTCATCATGTGGCTGTGATTTGCTCGGATTATGAGCGGTCAAAACAATTCTATACTGATGTACTCGGACTGAAAGTAAAGAGTGAACATTACCGCAAGGAGCGCGACTCATGGAAGGCCGACTGCTATCTTGGCGATGCATATATAATAGAGTTGTTCTCATTCCCCAACCCACCCGCACGTCTCTCCTATCCCGAAGCCGCCGGACTGCGTCATCTCGCCTTCGAAGTAGACAACATAGCAGCCGCCGTAAGTGAACTCGACAATAAAAACATCGCACATGAGCAAATACGCACCGACGAATTAACCGGTAAGAAGTTTATCTTCTTCAATGACCCCGACGGACTGCCGATAGAGCTGTATGAAAAGTAAACGATAATTAAGCCTAACTATGAAATACAAGAAGAATTTATCGACCATATTGGCAGCGGCAATGACGCTTGCACTCTCGGCACAGACTTACGAAAGGCCTACAATGGGATGGAGCTCGTGGAACACATATCGCGTGAATATAAGTGCCGACTTTATCATGAAACAGGCGGACGCGATAGCAATGGGCAATTGCTTATTCATCCTACTCGCTTCCCTAACGGATTGGAACAAAATCACTATTACTAAGTAATGAGTGAGATTAAGTTTTGTACCTTTGCACTTATAATCTTATCAAAATAGACGAAGAAATGATAAAGTTGCGCTGCGTAATAGAGCACATTACCTACCAAAATCAAGAGAATGGATATTCTGTAATGAAGGTAAAGGTGAAGGATTATTCCGACCTTGTTACCTTAGTGGGCAACCTGCTGGATGTTCCGGTGGGGGCTGTGCTATTATGCGACGGCGACTGGAAGGTGGATAAAAAGTACGGGCGGCAGTTTGTGTGCGAGACGTGGGAGGAGGTTATGCCTGCCACTGTTTACGGCATAGAGAAATACTTGGGCAGCGGGTTGGTGAAGGGCATCGGCCCTAAGTTCGCTCATCTTATAGTAGAGAAGTTCGGTACGGAAACCATCGAGATAATAGAAGATAATATAGAACGACTTCGTGAGGTACCCAGAATCGGAAAGAGACGCGTAGAGAAGATTCGCGAAAGTTGGGAGAAGCAGAAGGACATAAAGAACGTGATGCTATTTCTTCAGCAGTATGGAGTGAGCACCGCTTACGCCGCTAAAATATATCGCCAATATGGTAAGGAGAGCATCGACAAGGTGCAGGATAATCCTTACCGACTGGCGAACGACATCTGGGGCATCGGTTTCAAGACCGCCGACAGCATAGCCAGTAAGATGGGTTACGAGAAGAACGATTTGCGGCGCTGCAAAAGCGGTATCAGCTATACGCTGAACGAGCTTTCGAACGAAGGGCATGTTTATGCCGTAGAAGAACAACTTATAGAAACCGCCAAGAAGTTGCTCGAAGCTGATGAGGAACCTATCCGGCAGGCCGTCACCGAGATGATTGCTTCGGAAGATCTTATCCGCGAAGACGAAGCTATTTATCTGCCTCCTTTTTATCACTCTGAACGCGGAACGGCGAAAAAGTTGTTGGCTCTGCTTCAAGACCAAACGCCTACCCTTTTCGGACTGAAAGCTGATATTAAGGCTATAGAAAAGGTGTCGGGCATAGAGTACGATGAAGTGCAGATAGCCGCTATAAAACAGGCGGTACGCTCTAAGGTGATGGTACTTACCGGCGGTCCCGGTACCGGAAAAACCACTACTACGCAAGGTATTATCGCAGCTTATAAGACGGCAGGAATGAGAATTCTGCTTGCC
>FR881271.1:22056-76007 GCA_000434735.1 Bacteroides sp. CAG:530 | reverse complement strand
GGCAGGAATGCGAATTCTGCTTGCCGCTCCTACGGGGCGTGCATCTAAACGTATGAGCGAGGCTACTGGCATGGAGGCAAAGACCATTCACCGACTGCTGGAATTTAATCCGCAAGACGGCTACAAGCGTAATGACGAGAATCCGCTGGAGGGTGATGCGCTGATTGTAGACGAGTGCTCTATGATAGATATAATCTTGATGTATAATCTGATGAAGGCTATTCCTGAAAACATGCGCTTGGTGTTGGTGGGCGATATCGACCAGTTGCCGAGCGTAGGTGCCGGCAATGTGCTGCGCGACATTATCGACTCGGAGAAGATACCGGTAGTCCGTCTGACTCGCATCTTCCGTCAGGCGCAATCGAGCCGAATAGTGATGAGTGCCCACGCCATCAATCAAGGTCGTTATCCTGATACGAGCAACGGTAAGCAGACTGATTTCTTCTTTATAAAGAACGAAGAGCCGGAGCAAGTGGCAGAAGAAATAGTGAAGCTCGTAAAGCATCGTCTACCCAAGGCTTATAACCAACCGCTGAATAACATTCAGGTGCTTACGCCTATGCAGCGAAGCATGGTAGGAGCCACTAATCTGAATATGATGCTGCAGCAAGCACTTAACACGTCGAAACTTGGAATCAGCCGTGGCGGAACGACTTATAAGTTGGGCGATCGCGTAATGCAGGTGAGAAATAATTACGACAAGAATGTGTTTAATGGTGACATAGGTATAGTAGAGCAGGTAAGCATGGAAGACCGCACGCTATTCGTTCGCTTCGACGATAATCTGGTAGAATACGAAGCATCGGAACTCGATGAGGTAACATTGGCTTATGCCACCACCATACATAAGGCGCAAGGTTCGGAATACCCCATCGTTGTAATTCCGATACTGATGACTCACTTTGTGATGCTTCAGCGAAACCTTATATATACGGGCATAACAAGAGCCAAGAAGATATGCGTGCTCATAGGTCAGCCTAAAGCCCTCGCCTATGCCATACGTAACTTGACGGTGACTAAAAGAAACACAAAGCTTAAAGAGCGGTTGCGTGGAGAGATAGATGCGTCAACAGCTCCGATGCCTCACATTGGCAAGACTTACGCAATGTCCGAAGAGCAGGCGTTGATGGCGGCAGAATCAGACCAGGAAATGACCAACAAGTGATAAGATTACTTATAAATATAAACGATATTCGGCACTCGGCGTTCTCCGGCATGATCGAAACTTCTGTTGTCGCAAGGGTAATTTACGATGCCGTTATCCGGTGCTCCCGATAACCATAATGTTGTAGAGCCACCGCCATCGAGATTCAGTGCGTTCTTTCCGCCTAATATTCTAAGCAGATGTGCTAACTCGGGGATATTTATCCCTTCGGCACGACCGTGGAAACGTCCGTTTACCGTTATCAACAGAATCTTTCCGTCCTTAGTAGTGCAGACAGCACTGCGTGGATGCTTGGTTTGGATGAAATTCTCTTCGCATCGGCTCCAGTCGCACGCCTTGCCGTTCTCTAACAACAACGGCCCTGACGCCAACACCGTTCCACGTTTACGTTTATATTTTTTCTCAATTTCTCTGCTCCACGGAATCAACTTCAGCTTTCCTTTTCGTTCATAGATAGCTCCCGTAACACGCAGATTAAATTCGCCTATTGTAGTAGTGTCAATCACAAGTCCATCCCTTTTCAGAAAGCAGACAGAATTACCTTGCTTCATATTAAAATAAGAACCGTTAATGGCAGCAAGTGCGTGATGTTCAGCGGCTATAAAGCTTGTCCTTTTCATTCCTTCAGATATGCCGACTCTTGCTTTCATTCCTTTGCCAGGATCAATTTCTATCATATTAATTACTTGCGGGCAATTATAAAGCATAGGTAAAGACACGCTTTTGCACACTATTCCCTTTTGAGAATGTGTCACCTCCCACTTTGCGGAAACTATTGTCAAAGAATCTGCTGTGGTTTGTCCTTTCAATATACCTACGCAGCAAAGGGCAAATGCAAGTATAGCGAAGTATCTCTTCATAGTAAACAAACTTATTATTGTATTAGGTTTATAAGTGCTTTCTCAACTGATTACAAAGCTAATGAATTAAACCGACAACTTGCGAATATTCATTAAAAAACGACAGAATTCCATAGTTTATCGGTATATTTTATATCTTTACGAAATAGAAAAGAAACAAATGTAATGACACGCATAGAACAAGAGAAAGATACAATTTTTCAGATGATAAAGATTTACTGCCATGGCAAGAAACATTGTTATGCAGGACTTTGCGATGACTGCTCGGCTTTATTGGATTATGCGTATGCCAGACTGGAGCACTGCAAGTTCGGTGAGAGAAAGCCTACTTGCAAGAAATGCCCCATCCATTGTTATAAGCCGGCGATGCGTGAACGGATATGTCAAGCTATGCGCTATGCCGGACCTCGCATGATATGGCATCATCCTAAGGCGGCAATCAGACATCTTATATACGAATTCCTTTACAATAATTTTAAAAAATAACAATCGATAATAATTCTATGAACAAATACTTATTCTACATAAGCATGGCCGGCGTTCTGTCATTGCAACTGCCTGCCGCTGCCCAAAATAATTTGGATAGTCTGTCGGCTCCCCGCATTACAGGCGTTGCTCCTTCCGATGCTTTCATAGGCTTGTCGCGCATGAGCGACGGAGAAATAAGACATTATAATTATGGTGCTCACCCGGAAGAAAACAAACCGCTTTACCTATCGAGCCGCGACAACGGATTTACCTGGAAGAAGGTATATCTGCCGTATGAGTTGACTTACGCCGATCAATGCTCGCCCGTAAGCGGAGAATACATCCGTCTGTTCTGCGTAAATAATAAGGTATATGCCATGCGCACCGAAGGTGGACTGAATGGCGGACGTACCATCACGGTTATAGATAACGAAGCGGGCATTATGAATAAGCCACCTATCTTTATTCGTAATGGTAAGCGCATTATCTCGGGCGCTCACCGTATCGACCGCAGCGGTTCTTTTGTTTATTATTCCGACGATGACGGACGCACATGGAAAGCCTCCAGCAAAGTTACGGCACCTCCTCATGTAAAGGGTGGATTTCATCAGGGGGTAAGATGGAATCATGGCGCTGTAGAGCCTACCATCGTAGAGCTTAACGACGGACGGCTATGGATGATAATGCGTACTGCGCAAGATAAGCATTATCAATCGTTCTCTTCGGATGGAGGTGAGACTTGGAGCGAAGCTACTCCTTCGCCTTTCTATGGAACAATCACCATGCCTACATTGCACAGACTAACCGACGGCAGACTGCTGTTCTTCTGGTGCAACACTACGCCCCTACCCGAACTGCCTACAGCCAACGGTGTGTGGGATGATGTGTTTACAAATCGCGATGCTCTGCATGTAGCTATCTCAGAAGACGACGGAAAGACATGGACAGGTTTCCGCGAGCTGTTGCTTAATGATGAGCGAAACTCAAGCAATTTTGGCACTACGCGTCCGGGCGAAGATAAAAGCGTGCATCAGGTGCAGGCGGTAGAAGTTGCTCCGGGCAAGGTACTCGTTTCTGCCGGACAACACAAGCTATGCCGCAAGTTGCTTCTTTTTGATGTGAAGTGGCTCTACGAGAAAGAAAGAGCGTGCGACTTCAGCGAAGGATTGACTAATTGGTCGGCATTCCGTTATTATAAAGGTATCGTGGGGCACTGCTGTTACAACCGTCAGGAAGCTCCTCTATTGATAAGCCATCCAGATAATCCGCAACGCAAAGTTATGCGCATAGGATATGCTCCCAACGATTCGCTATTAGATGATACAGATGGAGCTTTATGGAACTTCCCTGCCACACGAAACGGCGAAGTTGGCGTGCGCATCAATTTGCAGAAAGACTCCAAACCTATCCGTCTGATACTTAACGACCGTTGGTTTAACCCCACAGACAGCGTTTCTGCAGCCGAAGGATTGTACGTCGTTTCCATCAGCCGAAAAGATTTAGGGATAAAAGATAATCGCTGGCATGATGTAGTGGTGAAGTGGGAAGAAAACAAAAACGCTACAGTATGGGTAGATAAAAAGAAACTACACACCATTAAATGCAATAACCGCACCGAGCACGGAGTTTCTTACCTTCACCTGCTAGGCGGACGCACTCCCGACAGCACCGGAGTACTTATTGAAAGAGTGTATAGCAAAGGTAAATAAACACACAAAAAGAGCGGCCCGAAGGTCGCTCTTTTACTTTCTAAAAATATCAGTATTACTCAATAGTAAGTTCGTCAACAAACAAGAAGGCAGGGTTTCCTTTTCCGCCGTGCCATGATGGGATGCTGTGCTCTGTCAACGCTTTCACCTTTACATAACGAGTCTTTACAGGAGAGAACTTCAAGTTATGAACGTAAATCTTGTTTGGATCTGTTTCTTTCATTGCCGGATAAGACTCTGAAGCCACTTCCTTAAAGGTTTTATTATCGTCAGAAACAGAAACGGTGATACCTCTTGTTCCGAAAATCCAGTCACCTTTTTCTACTAATGAGCGCATTGTGAAAGAAGAAACTTCTGTAGCTTCTTTCAGGTCGATTACAGCTTCCAAATCGTTCTTGTGGAATCCCAGCCAGCGACCTGTCTTATAGTTCATATTACCGTTCAATCCATCAACCAGAACAGATTCGCCCGCATACTTATATTGATTATTTATAGGCTGAAGCATTGTGATAGGCTTCATAGACGATTTGCTGAATGAAATTGTATCTGTGGTAACATTCGATTTTCCATTAGGGCGTATCGCTACAGTTCTCAAAATGCAAGGCTCGTTTATCTTAACCACTTCAGTGTATTTCTGAGACTTCTCTGTAGGTTCAGTACCATCAAGAGTATAATAAACAGGCGCATTATCTATAGTACGAACAGAAGCATCGAGTGTACCATTTTCAGTATCCGGAGTCAGAGCAAGCATCACATTAAAAATATGCTTCGCGTAATTCCAACCCTTAAGTTCGTAAATATCAGCAAGTCTTACAAGTCTCTGAAGGAACTCATTATAGTTTTTCTTATCGGGCGCACACCACTGCGACTCACAAAGAGCTGCCATACGAGGAAGAACCATATACTCTGCCTGGCTGAATTCGGGAACATACTCTGTCCAAAGGTTAGCCTGAACACCGATTATATATTTCTGTTCTTCAGGAGTAAGAGAAGAAGGTATCGGCTCATAGCTATATACACGCTCTACAGGAAGATAACCGCCAATAGCCAGAGGCTCGTTATCAGTATCCTTCGACTGATAGTAGTCGAAATACAAGTATGTATTAGGAGTCATAACAACATCATGCTTCTGTTTGGCAGCTTCAATTCCACCACCTTCACCACGCCATGACATAACTGTAGCATTCGGAGCCAATCCGCCTTCAAGTGTTTCATCCCAACCTATCATCTGACGACCTTTTGAGTTAAGGAATTTCTCGGCTGCATTGATAACATAACTCTGAAGACGTTCTTCCTTAGTATGTTTAGCATCACTCTTCAAACCTAACTGCTTTATTTTGGCCTGACACTTAGGACATTTCGCCCACTGGGTTTTAGGACATTCATCACCTCCCACATGAATGTATTCCGACGGGAATATATCTATAATTTCAGACAATACATCTTGTATAAACTTAATAGTCTTGTCGTTTCCGGCGCATAAAACATTGTCCGATATACCCCAATGAGTCCACACTTCATACGGACCGCCAGTACATCCCAATTCAGGATATGCAGCTAAAGCCCCAAGCATATGTCCCGGTAAGTCGATTTCAGGAATAACAGTAATATATCTCTGGGCAGCGTATTCTACAATCTCTCTTGCCTGTTCCTGGGTATAGAAACCACCGTAAGGCTTGCCGTCGTACTTGCCCGAATTATGTCCTATAACAGTTTCCTTACGATAAGCTCCAACTTCAGTCAACTTCGGATATTTCTTAATCTCGATACGCCATCCCTGGTCTTCAGACAGATGCCAATGGAAACGGTTGATATTATGAAGAGCAAGTATATCTATATAAGTTTTGATTTCATCCATCGTAAAGAAATGACGACCTACATCAAGCATCATACCACGATAGCTGAATCTTGGATAGTCGAATATTTCTGCCGATGGCAATTCAATGTTGGAGCCTTCGTGCACTGATACAGACTTGCGCAGTGTCTGAATACCATAAAACACACCTGCTTCTGTGGGCGAGCTTATAACTATTTTGTCGTTCTTTATATTAAGTTTGTATGCCTCAGGATTTTCAGCTTCCAGTCCTAACTTCAAGAGAATTCCATTGTCAGCGTCGTCTCCTTCCTGTATTTTAAGGTCGATGCCAGTCTGTTCCTTAATATACGAAGCAAGGAACTCGGCATTTCTTTTCATCATTTCATTACCTTTGGGGTAATAAACAGAAACACCATTTTTCAGCAGAAAAGCTGACTGATTGGTTTCAAGAACTTCAAGTGGAGAAGGCACTACATCATAGTCTGCCTTAATAGTCTTACCCGACGAGCATGACGCTAAAATCATACTTGCCAATGATAATCCAAACAAACCGGTTTTAAAGAATGGATTCATTTTGCTTTTAAATACTTAATTACGCAACACTTTTAAAACTATACAATTAAAATGAGGGGGCCATATCAGAAGATTCACTTAACTTAGTGTTGCAGATAAAAGTTTATGAATATTCATCAGACTCGGCTAAAGTAGTAATAAATTTTGAAAAATCACCCCTTTGGGCAGATTATTTTCAATTATGCAGTAATTCTATGCGCCATTGTCGGTGCAAAAAGTTTTAGGCATAGAGTACTAAAACTTTCCATTTTTCAGAAGTTTTAGGCATAGAGTCCTAAAACTTTCTTATTTACTGAAGTTTTAGGACGCTCATGCCTAAAAAAATCGTATATTAGCAGCAAATATAGAACCAGAGAATAATAAAGTGATATGAAACGAATAGAAAGAACAGAATACCTTAATAAGCTAATTGCCTTTAAAGACAAGAAACTTATAAAAGTGATAACAGGCATTCGTCGTTGCGGTAAGTCAACAATAATGGAGATTTATCGTGACTGGCTTAAAGCGCAAGGTGTAAACGATAATCAAATCATCTATCTAAACTTTGAAGATTACGATTTCTATGAGCTTCGTGATCCGCACCGTCTATACTCTTATATCAAGCCATTGATACTTCAAGATAAAATGACTTATTTCTTCTTTGACGAAATACAGCATGTAGAGAATTTCCCTGACATAATAAACAGTCTCAACTTGAAGCCAACGGTAGATCTTTATATTACGGGGTCGAACGCCTATATGTTATCAAGCGAAATCGCCACATTGTTATCAGGAAGATATGTAGAAATCGCCATGCTTCCGCTTTCATTTAGAGAGTATGTAGAAGGCGTTGGCGAGACCGACAATCTCCCCAAGGTTTATATGGATTACATCACAAGAAGCAGTTTCCCTTACACTCTTGAGTTAGACACCGCATCAGAAATCAGCGACTACCTAAACGGCTTATATAACACCATTGTAGTGAAAGACATAATGAGCAGAAAGAAACTGTCTGATGTAATGATGCTGGAAAGTGTTATCCGTTTCACGGCTGATAATATAGGCAACATGTTATCTACCAAGCGCATTGCTGATATCATGACAGCCGACGGCAGAAAAATTGATCAGAAAACAGTAGAACGATACCTGACATCTCTTTGCGAAACTTTCTTCGTGTACGAGGCCAAAAGATTCAACATAAAGGGCAAGCAATTACTTAAAACGCTAGGCAAGTATTATCTTGTAGATATAGGCTTGAGAAGAATGCTTCTGGGTTCACGCTCTTTCGATGCAGGCCGCATCTTAGAGAACATAGTTTATCTGGAATTGCTTCATCGCCAGAAGAAAGTATATATCGGAAAGGTGGATGACTTAGAAGTTGATTTCGTTGCAATTGATGAAAATGACATCACGTATTATCAAGTAGCGGCTACCGTTAGAGACGAAGCTACCTTAAAACGTGAATTGGCTTCTTTGCAACAAATAAACGACCAATATCCTAAGTTTATACTTACTCTAGACGAAGACCCTACAGCCGATTATAATGGCATCAAAAGAATCAATGCCCTAAAATGGTTGATAGGAGATTTTGAATAAAAAACGGCTCTACAACACCTTCTGGATGGGGTAAGAAAACATTGCGATGAAAAATTAAAAGAATACGAATGGTAAAGTGAAAGAATGCGATGTTTCAAATGAAAGAATGCGATAAGTTGTTCGACTTATCGCATTCTTTCATTTGACAATTTTATACTTGGAGTTGTGTTTATGAATTTTATCGATTACACAGTTACCACTTCAAATAACCATACTTCTCTTTACACCAAATCTGCCATGAGTTCACCAGATTCTGCCAAAGCACGTATGCGCCGGGCGCTACGGCAGCCACCGGATTCAAGAAAGTTACGGTGAGCCATATACCTACTATGGTATTCTTCTGACCAAGAGCTTGTCCGGCACTAACCCTTTCGCCGTAGAAACCTCCTACCCACTTGCCTATACTAAACTGTATAAGAGTGATGAAAAGCGGAAGGATAACAAGAAGTGCAAGAGTCCAACCACCTACTTGGGCTTCCATAATGTTATGCACGGTCATGCCTGTAACTATTGTAAGATTAAACGCCCACATATAGAAGGCCAGATTTTTGAATTTCTTTATCTGCGCTGCAAGTTTTGGCAAATAGCGACGTGTAAGCAAGGCAAGGCACAACGGAAGAAGCAACACGGATACTACTCGCTTCAGAATCATGAAGAAGGCGAAAAGGAAGGTGATGTCAGTGCCTTTCTCTACCATCGGGAAGAAGAACGGTATGATTATGCTCGTCACAATGTTGGCTATCAGCGTATAAACGGTAAGCGAGGCGATACTGCCGCCGAGTTTTTCGCTAACTACTGCTGCCGCTGCCGCTGTGGGACATATAAAACAGATGAAGCATCCTTCGAGTACTATCTTGGCATCTGCGTTGGCATCACCAAACAGGTAGATAAGTAGTACGAAGAGTGCGGAAAGCGCTGTTCTTATGGATTGCAACAAAAAGTGCCAAGTACGTGGGCGCATATTCTCCATATCGATTTTGCAGAATGTTACGTAGAGCAGAGCAAAGATAACATACGGCACAAGGTCTACGCACCAAGGTCCCACGGCAAATCCGATAGGTTGCAACACGGGTATTTCAGAAAACAGCAGATATACAATTGTTCCGAACAAAAGGGCACACAACAGTGTCCATTTCTTTATAAAAGTAACTATTCCCATAAGTTCTTAGAGTAATTCGGCGCAAAAGTAAGCATTTATATTGAAAAACGCCTTCACTTACTCTCCCATTCTTCTATAGTCCCGGTTTCGGAAGAGAAGTTTACACCTATCTTATATACTTGGCGAGCATCCGCTTCGTACGGACGAGCGTAACCCTTCGTATCAATCTGCTGCAAGGCTTCGGCGGCGGTACCGTCTAATTTAAATTCGAAAATATACACGTATTTAGTAGTCTCTACAATGCAGTCCACTCTTCCTTCGCTCTGTTCTTTTTCCGTTAGGACAGTGTAAACGCTCATTAGGCGAAGCAACAAATAGAATGTGTAGTGGAAGTAACGCTCACGTTCGCGCTCGTTTTCCTTGCGACGCATAGAATAAGGAATGCTCGCCAAGAAGGAAGTCAGCATTTTACGGAACTCTTCCAACTGACCACGGCGTAATGCAAACACAGCCTTAACCATCCAAGACTCCATTGGAGTAGTGCACTGTAGATAATTTGTGGCAACCATAGCCAAGAAGCCGCTCTTTACTTCATTGTTTGGAAAGTCGAGCAAGAAAAGATTCGATTCCTTATCGTAATCCTTAATAGTAAGATATCCGCTCTGATAAATCATCGGCAAAGGATATTCCACGTCGGCTTTATAGTTGATGAACTCATCCGAAAGATAGAACTTATTGGTAAGTTCGTCAATGCCCTCATGAAAATGATTCATCAAGCGAATCAAGTAAGAAGGTGTTCCGCTGGCAAACCAATAATCGCGGACATCATTATTATAAAAGGCATTCAAGAGGCTGAACGGATTGTAGATATCAGCCATATTCTTGCTGAAATGATAACCGTCATAATGACGTTTCAGCTTCTGACGAATGTCTTCTTCTGTACATCCATCCGATTCAGCCATTTTATGGATTGGCTCAGCAAACTGTGTATGTAATTCTTCTTCAGTAATACCGCATAGGGCTTCAAACTTCTCGGTCATGCTGATATCAAGCGGCTGGTTGAAACCACTGAACACGCTTACTTGCGAGAATTTTGTAACACCAGTAAGAAAGACGAAACGGAGTGAAGCATCGGCTTGTTTGAATACGGAATAGAATGATTTAAGAATTTCACGATTCTGCTCCAATAACTCAGGATCTTTCTCAAGCACATCGAGCAGTGGTTTGTCGTACTCATCGACTAAGACTACAGCGCCTCGTCCTGTATGTTCGGCAGCGGCTTGTAGGATGCGGTTGAAACGAGAACCCAAATTAAAATCTACCTCCGGAGTTATTCCGTATTCTTTTTCCCAATCGTGCAGATAGCCTTCGATTTTCATGTTCAGAGCATTAGGCTCCGAAAAATTAGTGCCATTAAAATCGAAATGAAATACCTTATGAACGTGCCAGTCGTGCTCTAAAGCATCAATCTTTAGACCTGCGAACAGATTCTTTTTGCCTTCGAAATAAGCTCGAAGTGTAGAGAGCAACAGACTTTTTCCGAAGCGTCGGGGACGGCTCAAGAAATATATTTGTCCTTCCTTCACCAAAGAATATACCAAATCTGTTTTATCAACATAGACAAACTCTCCTTCAATTATCTTTTCGAATGTCTGTATGCCAATCGGATATTTCATAATGCTTCAATTTTATTGTGCTAAATACATGTTTTGCACAAAAGTATAAAATTAAAACGAATAAACGATTATACATCTCATTTTCTAATCGTGTAAAGCCTGAATACTAAGGTGTTATTACCTTCTGAAAATAGCGGGCTGTTGACTCGTTGGGCTTTCAGTCCGCTATTTTCAGGTGATATTAATTATGATACAAAATAGCTATTACTCCGCAATGCCACCGTGGTCTTCGCCATCGGTTTCCCATGGATTGATGCCTACGTTGATGCCGTTGTTAGTCTTGGTAACTACTACCGGACAATTATATACCTTACCCTTTTCGAAGGTGAAAGCCTTGGTGAGATTATACGGCTTGCCATTTATGGTTACGGTGATAAGTTGGGTACTCTCTACGGTTTGAGGCACTACCAATAGCTTATATGTTTCGCCAGAGAGCCAAGGGGTGCAAGTCTTTGCATCGCCTGTGGCACTGATGGTGCCGGTAGACAAATTAATGGTGGCGTTAGTCTTAAGGCCGTTTACTGCTACCTTTACATCGGCTGCTTTCAATGACTCGGCGGTGAAACCGTTTCCGGGCTTCACGGTGATGTGCATATTACTCATCATGTGCGAAGTCATTACTTTTACGGCTTCGGCTGTGGGGGCTACGTTCGCCATCTTGCCGTAAACAAAGTCGCTCTTCTTATAATCTGATTCGGCCGACTGATTATCCATAGCTGTAAACGCCAACTTTGTTACATCGGCTACGCTGCTTACGTACGGATGATAAACGTAGAAATCGGCATGAGTAGAATTATCTGCCCAATAGATAGGCGTATCCGGATTCCATGTGCCAGAATAAGTAAAGCCCATGTTGTTTACATGATTTCCGCTGTTTTTCAGCGTGCCGGCAGTTCCGCCGGAATAATTCACCACATAGACTCCTATCTTATCTCCGCTATCGAACGAGTTATCCGTAATGCGGCTCAACTGAGTTGTAAGGGTAATAGGAAGTTTCTCTGCCGGTTTCTCCGGTGCCGACGGAATGATTTCGTCCGAGCTGCCAGAAGAACAAGATGCCACGAGACAAGCTACCAATAATGAGCCGAATAAATTCTGTTTTTTCATATCTTTAAGTATTAAATGTTATTGTTCTTTGTTCCAGTTCTCTATTTCTCCGCCTATCTCTATCTTTACTTGCTCTGGAGCCTTAGAGATAACAAGCGATATGGTGTGGCACATGCCCATACGGAATACGAAGTTATCTTCTACCAGATACGCTACTCCATTCATTACCACTTCGAATAGTGGACGACGGCGGTCTATACGCTGCGGAACCAATATGGCACCAAACTTATGATTCCCTTCATTGCGTGCGGTGATGGTGGCTTCGCGTCCGTACATATATTTTGTAGCTATTCCGGCACTAAGGTCTATAGTAGCCTGAGGCACGGTGTTATGAATATAGACTTTAGCGTCGTCGGGCAAGTCACCATCGTAATCGCGATCTTTAACCAAGCGAATGCATACCCTACTCATGCAGTGTCTGAACTGCAAAGGCACACCTGCGGCAGAAGCGGTTTGCGACTTTGCCGAGGCTAATAAGAAATCGCTTTCATTATATCCTTGCGAAGTCTGATCTAACGCCACGCTAAACTGATAGTCGGAAATGGAATTGATGGACTGACTGTAGGGCGCATAGGCGTAAACATCGTAAGTTCCGTTATTCCAGTACACGGGTGTTTCTGTTTTCCAATCGGGTGCGGTATATGTAAGCTTGGCATTGTTTACGTAGTTGCCGCCTATCTGTAGCAGTGATTTTTCTTCTGTCACGAAGAGACCTATACGGTCGTTATTCTCGAATCCGGTTTCCGTGGCGCGAGAACCTGCCGCATCGGGATGAAGCACCTGGAATTTCATTATATCCGGGTCTTCGCTATCCGACTGCAGATTGTGGCTTGTGCACGATGGAAAAGCCATAAGTCCTACCAGCATTATGCTTATGCCGGACGGAATTAATGTATGTATAGCTTTATTTATTACTTGTTTCATAATGGTTTAAATCGATCCGTAATTAAATAATTGTTTTAGCTTTCTCAAAATTTAGGAGAGCCTTTATGAATGATAGGCTGACTGTGGTTTGGAGCGGGCTTATCGCTGAGTTTGTTCCATGGCGCTACATTATAGCGAGTAGAGCGACTGCCGGGGTTAGGGTTATCGTTCTTAACAAACTCATCGAACGAATAGGTTTCGCCGGCATATTGCTTGATGCGTTTCACTATGGCCTCGCGACTGATGGTGCTGAAGTAAGGAATATTGTTATTCATACAGCTATTCAGTTCCGAGCGGAACACGCCACGAGAGTGCATAAATCCGCCTTCGTATATATCTACCACCGCGCTATACTTATCGTTAAAGATAAGGTGCGACCAAGGCACTTCGTGCATCTTACCAGTAAGCGACAAGTTCTCGTACCAACCATTGGCTTTTGCGGCATTGAACTCTGCTTCGTGAGGACAGCAAAGACATTGGCAACTTGAGATAAACGCATTGTGATAGATATATTCATCGCCCAACTTACCAAAGCCATGACCACCGGCTTCGTGCTGCACAATGCCACGCGAGTCGTACGGGTAATAATCGGAACTCTTTGGAGTAATGGCGATAGCAGAACCATCTGCCCACATACTTGTTACGCCGCCATAATCTGTAGTGTTAGGGGTAAGAACTATAAGCGTTTGGTTCAGATTGCCACTGTTTACGGTAGGCATACGCAGAGCATACTTAAATACATCATTGGTATTGCACATCAACGACGCTCCACTTGTAAACGTAGTTTCGAACTTACTATCGCAAAGCGTATTCACAGTACCCACACCGCTTTCCTGACTCAAGGCAATGGCTGTATATACATTGAAATATTCGCGATAAGTAGTATAAGGCTCTACACCGAAGAAGTATTCCATCTGCTGCTTCATATCTTTCAGGTATGTGCCGTTTGCTATATCTTTATTATTATATCCATCGCCCAAGAATACCAAGTTCACGCCATTTCCACGAGTTGCTTTCTGCAGGGTAATAACTTCGTCTTCGTCATAATCATAACTGCATTGCGATACGCCGCAGCTGGTGGTATAGCCTTTATCTTTCAGAACAAATACGATATCGTCTTCACGAGGTTCTTGCCCCTTGGCAAGTGCATCTATAGTAAGCGTAACTTCAGTTTTCTTAGAACCGGAAGTCTTATCCAAATGACACCACGATGGGCATTCTTCTACCTCCCAATCGCTTTCGGCATTAATCACTAACTTTTTCTGCAGTGATGCATTAAGCGCAACTACAGAGTCTGGGCTACATATCAATTCATGATGCGCCACAATTTTCTTGAAATCACTCCATCCGGATGCCGTACGATAAGCCGCCAAAGATGCTTCGGGCACCTCTACTACAACATTACTTTTAGATACACCACCGAAAGCTGAGCTTTCTACATAAGGCGGATTTACTGCATTGCAGACAATGCTTCCTAAACCAAAACAATCTTGAAATGCACCAGACTTAATTACATCAATTTTAGAATGTAAAACAAGTTTTTCTATACTGCTACAACTAGCAAACGTCAGTTCCTTGATAGCTGTTATATTATCAGGGATTTCTAATGTACCGCTAATGCGAGAACAACCATCGAAAGCAACAGAGCCTAATTCCTGCAATGAAGAAGGTAATTTTAATTCTCCGGAGAACATATTACTTTGGAAAGCCCCACTGCCTATACTTTTCAATGTGGACGGTAAGATCAATGGGCCTCTAAATCGGCAGGACCTGAAAGCATTGTTACCTATACTTTCCAACCCATCTGGTAGTGTTAATCTTCCATTCAATCCGGAGCAGATAGAAAAAGCACCATACTCTATCTTTTTTACATTCTTAGGAATATTCAAATCACCTGAGAGATTATAACATGCTGAAAATACAGATTCTTCTATTTCTGATAATCCTTCTGGTAAGATAAGATTTCCATAAATACCATAGCAACCCAAAAAGGCAGATTCACCTATACTGTTTAAATTCTGAGGCAATAATAATTCACAAGTAAATTTACAGCCATTAAATGCAGAACGACCAATACTACTTAATGTAGAAGGCAATGATAACACCCCTGTCAAATTATCACACCCCCAAAATGCATACTCCCCTATCCTTGTTACTCCTTCCGGAATAATTAGAGAGCCTCTAATAGATTGTCCATAGAAAGCATTATCGCCTATAGCTGTCAAATTATCCGGCAATACTATATCATAGAGACGATTAGCATATGTTGCATCAAATCCAGAAATTATAGTTTCCCAATTAATAGACCTTACTTCTCTTAAATTCAACGAAGAGAGTTCCTTCATATCATGCCGCAAAAAACAAATGTCATCATAACTTATTTGCCCTGTAATTTTTAAGTTCTTTATGCGTGTATAGTCTTTGCCCGCCGCTGCAATGCACCCCATCAGACTACCACCTTCTGGTACATTTATCACCACATACTCTTTCATGTTTCCTTCGTGCGAAGCAATGTCTGCCTCCCATGGAGTAATGTTCTCGCCAGTAAGACGGAACTCATAGTCGCCTGTAACGGTTTTCTTATTTACTTCTATGGTAAAGTTGGTCATTTTGCCTGCCTCGTAAACCGTAGCTACATCTTTAGAGAACTTATAAGCCACGCTTCCTACAGTAATAGAAAAAAGAGTCTTGCCGCTACCCACCGTTTGCGGCACTACAATGGCACGGTACTCGCCTTCGTGCTCGTGGGGCAAGATGCCTGCCTCTTTAGCTTCGCCTTGCGGTGTACACTCGCCGGTAGAAAGGTTTATCAATGCGTCGGTGGTAGTATTAAGCACCATCACCGTCTTCTTAAGTTCCGCCCATTCGCCTTGCGAAAAGCCTTTGCCTTCTTTCAGCTTTACACATACATTGCCAAGGCGATGCTTTAGAGGCAAGCGGATAACGTGCTCTGTAGCATAGACCTTCGCTACCTTTCCCCATAAGAAATCGCTCTGCTCATAACCGCTCAGTAGACCATCGTGAGCGGCAATCTGCTGGTCGTACTGTACTTGGAAAGCATAATTTTCGGGGTCTTCGGGATTTTTTGCGGAGTATGGATAATATCCGTAGATGTCTACCGGAGTCTTATCGTCGCGAAAATATATATCGTAAGAAGAATTCCATTTAAAGTTGGGTTCATCGAAAGTATGTTTAACATTAGTACCCCTATTGCCTGATGCCTGCAATTTGCCTGGCTGCTGGCTTACGTAGTCTACCACGTACACTCCCATCACGTCGCCGTCGGCAAAACCATTATCATTAACTCGGCTTAGGTAGAGTTGGTCTATCTCTCCCGCCAATGTAAGTTTACACTCCGCTCTGTGTGTCCTTTCTACAGGTGTTTCATTTTGGCACGCCGCCAAAAGCAGTGCGGTAAGGCAAGTAATTAAATAGTAATAGTGTTTTTTCATCTTTTTGTATTTTTCATACAAAAGAAAGGCTTTTTTATGAATACATTAAGTTCAAATTGATTCATATTAGAGAAAGGCGCGTGTTTTTAACATTTATTCTCACTGAAAGGGTGTAAAATATGTTTCGCAACACAGAAAAAAATAGCGGACTGAAAAACCAACGAATAATCGATGGAATTTCAGTCCGCTATATATTACTTATGATACACCTTCGCCCGTTACTCCAAACACTCGTCTAAGTCGCGAGTGATTTGTTCTTTATCGAGGTGCTGACCAATGAATACTATTTTCTGCATACGGTCGCCATACTTCTCGTCCCAGTCGCGCATAAGTCCCGGCTCTTGCTGCATCAACTGAATCAAATCCTCCTCGGGAGCGGTGGCGTACCACAATCCTGCGGGAGTAATCTTCTTCTGTACACCAGCCTGTTCGAACAACATCGACATATCACGGTTATTGCTGAAATAACATACACCCTTGGCACGGATAATGTTCTTGCTCCACTTGGTAGCAACAAAATGATCGAACTTATTCAAATCGAACGCCGGGCGACGGTAATAAACAAACGTACCTATGCCGTACTCTTCCACTTCGCCGCCCTCATGGTCGTGATGATGATGGTGGTGATGATGTCCGTGTTCCTCTTCATGAGGATGCTCTTCATGATCGTGATCATCGTCGTCATCATCGTCATCGTGATGGTGATGCTCACCTTCATGATCATGGTGGTGATGATGATCCGCCTTAGCCTCGTGTTCCTCTTCTTCGGTAGCCTGACGCTCTATCTCGCGAATCCATCCGGCAGAAGTAGCCACTCTCTCGAAGTTAAACAAGTGAGTATTTATCAGCTTATCAATATCCACATCGGCATAATCGCACTCTATAATCTCGGCGGCTGGCTGCAATGTATGAAGTATCTGCTTGATACGAGCCAACTCTTCGGGCTTAACCTCTGAAGCCTTATTCAGCAATATGATATTACAGAATTCTATCTGCTGAATAATAAGATTCTCTATATCCTCCTCATCAATGTGCTTACGTGTAAGTTCATCGCCACAAGCGAATTCGCTCTGAAGGCGAAGCGCATCGACCACGGTTACTATGCTATCAAGACGGCATACTCCGTACTTAACATAAGCGCCACCCATCTGCGGAATAGAACAAATGGTCTGAGCTATCGGCTCCGGTTCGCAGATGCCGCTCGCCTCGATAACGATGTAATCGAAACGCTGCATCTTCATAAGGTCGAATATCTGTTCTATGAGGTCCATCTTCAGTGTGCAGCAGATACATCCGTTCTGCAACGCCACAAGGCTATCATCTTTCTTGCCTACAACGCCACCCTTCTGAATGAGGTCGGCATCAATGTTAACCTCGCCTATATCGTTTACTATAACCGCGAACTTTATTCCTTTCTCGTTAGCGAGAATATGGTTTACCAAAGTAGTCTTTCCACTGCCCAGATAACCGGTCAGGAGCAGTACAGGAATGTCTTTTTTCTGCATTTTCTTCTATTTTTATATTGCGTGGGCAAAAATACGGTTTTATTTTGCTGCTTGTGCAGTTTGCGCCATGCTTATTTTGCGAAGCTTGCGCCTACCGCCCGAATTTTCTTTTCAAGTTCTTCATCTACCGCCGCATAAAGGCGTTCCATTACTACCGGCTTGGTGAGGAATTGGTTGGCGCCAAGTGACATGCCCTTAGCCACATCGTCGCTAAAGTTCATGCCAGAAAGAATGATGACAGGAAACTCTTCCTTAGTCTTCGGAGTTATGTTGAACTGTCCGTCGGGGCATCCTCTACGCACGTACTCCAGAACCTGATAGCCGTCTATCTCTGGCATCATTATGTCTACAATGGCCAAATCGAAAGCCTCGGGCGTGTCTTGAACAGCCTGTATCTGCTCTAAAGCCTCGCGACCGTTGTTGGTCTTAACTATCTGAAACTCGTATGGTTTAAGCATCTTATCCAGCAGAATCAAATTCAAAGGGATATCGTCTACCAGAAGAAGCTTTAGTCTGTTTGTATCAATTCCTGCTATTTGTTTCATAATATAATATGTGTTGTTTTTCCTTCTTATTTTTATATATGCTGTTTGATATTTCTCTCCGCAAGTTATTCGCCCATATGGTCTATGTAGCGATGGCTATCGTTTATAATGTCTCTGCTATCAGTTATACTGTCGGTGTAATACTCTTTGGCACCCTTGTTCTCGTCGAGTATATTCTCCCCGCTGTTCTTCAGCTTCTCCTGATAATACTCTTCATAATCCGACAAATCGATGGAGGGTCTTACCACGTGCGTATCGAATATAATCATGGCCATGCCCTCAGGGGCGATATTGCCGAACAGACGTACGCAATGACGAGCCCAACCGATGTTCTTATCAGAATGAAAGATGAACCTAAGGTGCGCCTCGCTGCCAGGTGGTATCATTGAAACATTCTTAGAATCTACCTCTAAAGTAGGACACGATGGCTGCACATCGGTAATGACAAGTACATCATTGCCTATGTTACGAACCACATACACCATCTCCAAATCATCGCCAAGGATGGTGGCGGGATAATGACGTATGGAGTCTTCTATGCGGATGGCGGTAGGCCCGAGTTTCTTATGACAAGACGAAGCCGACAGCATTAGTGCCATGACCACCACAACGCCAAGGAAAGCTCTTTCTACAGATTTTATTTTCATTTCCATAATTTCAAATAATCATCTATGGTATGACCTACCTCATCGCGGTTCTTCATGTTATTAAGTTCGCTGTGGCCTTTGAGAATCTCTTTCATCTCGATGGCCATTTCTACGTCTTTAGGCAAAATGCCTGTGCGGTACATCTCAAGCTGGGTGTAGGCGAATCCCGTAAGCAGTGCGTTAAGACGCTTTCTCTCATCGCCGGTGCTCTGCTTGCTCGCTGCGTCAAGTTCACTGCGGAAACGAACGAACTCTTTGGCATCGAGATAAGATTCGCACATATCCTGCATGGTGCCGTACAGCGGCAAGGCATGGTTTGTAGCCTTAAGGCGAGATTCCAATCCCCAATAATAGTTGGTCAATACATCGGCGGTGTACGGATAGTACTCTTCGAAGTATTGACTTACGGCAGTGCGCACATCGGTATCAGGATTGTTCATAAGCAAAGCCAACACATGGGTCTGCATATCATCGAAAGCCGAATAATCATCGCCGCTGCCATTTATGAAAACTCCGCTTACACCTAATTTCTTATATAACTGCAAGCGCGACTGCATGGCCAGCAGACACGGGAAGGGAGAAAGATAATCGTCGAAATTGCGCTCGTAATCCCAAACAAGTATTCTATCGCACTTCTTCTTCCACTCTTTCACCATAGATACGAACTCGGTGTAACCTTTGGCGTTAGAGAAGTCGATACGCATCTGCATAGATACGCTCGAAATGAATACCCCAACGTTCTGCGGCAACGGCTTGGCTGGCACAGCCTTGGTAGTATGATAAGCCGAGGTGTAGAAGTTATGCTTAGGGAACTCATTTGCCAAACGCGACACGAAATAGGATACCGCCGGAGTAGCGTTGGTATCGGTATTACCCTTGGCCTTACACTTAGCGCAGGTGCATGCCATCTTATTATCCATAGGCATTATGCTGATGCGCTCGCTATACTCGTCGGTGCCATATCCATACTGGTCGATAATGTAGCTGCGGACGGCTTTATACAAATCATCGCTCGAAAAGCACAACTGTTTCTTGTTTCGCTTTCCGTCTACCATAGCATACATATCGTCTGTGGCATCGTCTTGGATAATCTTTCCCAAGTTATGCCCCCACAATCCCCAGTCGTAATCGGGGTGATTGGTGTTAAGTGCCTTCTGCACGCTGGCGGTGTTAGAAGGCGTATATAGTCCGTGGTATTCGGCTTTAGAGTTCTCTTTTACGGTCTGTGCCGTACCCGAACAGCCTCCTACCACCAATGCCGTAAGCAATACGGTGATGCTTTTAGAAATGTATCGTAACATTTGCGTTAAAATATAAGTAGTTCTTACTATAACTTGCCTTGGCTGCCGAACTTGAATCGAGTGTCATGGTATACCACAGTCCGGACAAGCCGAAATCTAACACGGAGTTTACTACATACATACCGCCAAAGTTGAGCATGGTATTAAGCTGATTGAACTTTGTAGGCATGGTGTTGTCTATCACGGATAAATCGGGCGCGGTACCTACGCTTCCCGACAAGAACAGATGCGTGCGACTTCCGTCGAACGGATAGCACTTGGCCACCAGTCCCCCACTGACGAAGAACTTTCCGCCGAAATAATCGGTTTCTTTTCCCATCATGGCGAACGCGTGCGCATCGGCTCCGAAGCTGAAATGATCAATTTCTTTAGTAGCCCCTACACCTAATCCTATAAGCGAAGTGTTAGCTTTATCGCCAGGGCCAATCAATCGGTATGACACATCGCCTTTTGCGGTCCAGTCATTACGCAGACTGTAACTTCCTGCCAATCCCACCTTCACTCTCGGGAAGAACTTGTTGGCCCCTCCCACTGTAAGATTGGTAGTGAACCGGCTATTCCATTCATGCTGCCACTCGCCAGTAACCTGAAAACCTGTTCCACCGATAGAGTCAGTATTGGCGGCATTATGTATAAGTCCATCGCGTCCGGCATAAGTCATGCCCAAACTATAGACATTAATCTTAGCGTATCGGGTATAAGTGATAGTCCCCGCCGAAGTTATACCATCATAATCCGAAGGCCTCGCTCTCTGGTAATCTATCAGCAACTGATTTTTCATGAGATGTCGGCGCAATGCCTCCATACGCAACTTGTACTCACGCAACTCACCCATAGCAGGATGGTATTCTCTGTATGTCTCTATGGCGTTATCCCAGTCTTTCTGCGCCTCGTAAATCATAGACTTAGCAAGAATAAGCATCTGGTTATTGGGACTATACACCAAACCATCATCGACAAGGCGCATGGCCTCATCGAAATTCTTTTCTTTGAGATGCTTCATGGCAAGCGCCTCGCTACAATCGGCATATGCGTCTATCACAGCATTATCACCGCTGTATGTATCGAGCATAGGCTTAAGCAAATTCAGAGCAGTCTCGAAATCGCCTTTTCCTGCCTTCAACTGCGCATCCTTCAGAATGAAGTAAGGGTCTTCCGGGAATCGTTCCCGACCGATATCCACCAATACGCGAGCCTGGTTATTCTTCTTCAGAACCATAGCGGTAGTGATGGCCATACGAAGTATATCAGCCGAAGGCTCTCCCAACTCAAGCACCTTCTGAATCTCGGCCTCCGCCTGATGCATACGTCCCTGCGCCATGAGTTCCTTAATGAAAGGCAACTCCACCTCTTCGAGCAATCCTGCTTGTACCAGCGGGTCGTTGCTTATTCTTTCCAACTGATGCAAAGCCTTGGCACGTTGTCCGGCCTTTACGTAACAGGTAAACAGTCTTCTTTCTATGGCTGCATGGGTATCATCGTCTACCTTATATTCTCTCACTCTTTCAAGCATGGGTATGGCTTCATCGTACTGACCGAAGTCCATCATTCGGCGCACATCGTCCATACGGATGCCGCACAGCTCATTATTGACATCAACATCGTCGGGCCATTTAGTATGGATAGTCTCTAGCATATTTATCGCCGCATTGGTATATCCCAGACGGCGAAGCACGGTATACTCGCGGTAAAGCAGATTCTGCGTATCGCCATGCCTACGACGCGCCTCACGGATATATACCAAAGCATCGTCAAGGTAGCCGCGCGACATGGATGTATTGAGAAGATAAGTCAACGCTTCTTCTGAATGTTCTCTTTCATAAAGTTTGGCGTAAGCGGTATAAGCATCGTTTCGTAAAGCCACGTTAGCCGACTCCTTCTCAAGGTTGCTTATCAAGCGTGCCAACTGCATACGATGGGATGCCAATGCCGGCATTCCTTTCTGCACGCTGCGCAGATAAGACAATGCCTCGTCATAGCGAGAAAGATCGCCAAGTATAGAAGCCTTCTTCTCAACAAAAGGATAAGGTTGCGAAACGATGGTTGCGGCATATCCTGCCACATCGATAGCCTCGCCCGTACGACCGGAGTTGAGCAGCAGATTACACAGCGCCATCTGGAACTCGGCATCCTTAGGCGATAGTTTAACCAAGTTTCTCAGCATCTCCTCCTGTCCGGCAATGTCGCCGTCCTTTCGGTACTTGCGATATTTCTCTTCATAGTCCCACGCTATTTCTTTCTTCACCTCCATGCGGTCGGGGTAAATCTCACCCAGTCGCTTCAGCATACGCGCCGCTTCCACCTCGTTGCCCTGCAAGCGGAATAGTTCTATCTTCTTACGCCACAAAGTGTATTCATAAGGAGCCTGTTCAAGCAATTCGTTGCAATAAACTATGGCCGAACTGTAATGCTTGGTCTCCTCTTCTATCTTCATCAGCATCTGCAATGACTGCGGGTTCTTGTTGTCATCGCGCAGTGAGCGGATAAGGAAATAGCGAGCCTTGTCATAGTCTTTATGGTGCAGCCAATAAGAACCCATCAGTTCATTCAGTCCCGATACGGTTTGATACTTGGCAAGCCCCTCGTCGAGCAGAGTCTTTCCGCCCTCCCAGTCGCCTTGCTTAAACATCTGACGCACCTTCTGGTCGTAATAACCCGGTGTGCCTTTCTTGGTAGGCGTATAGTTATCATTGCGTCGGCTGTTCTGTCGCTCTTGCGCCACCATAGGCGGTGCTATCAACGCGGCCAGCAGCAACGCAGTATATAATCTGTGTATCTTAACCTTTTTCATCATGCTATACTATTTAGTTGTCGCTCCTGCTCCCGACGGGCTTGCCGTCGCTGCCGTAGTAGAACGTTTCATACCCGTACGTTCCATAGCCTTCCATACGGCCTTCTGACGAGTTACGTACTTAAAGTATCCTACTATAGAGCAAAATACGATGATGGGGTGATAAATTATCGGTTCCAAAGCCGCCGCCAACAGTAGTTTCAGATAACTTCTCAGCTTGGTATACGATGACCCTAAGATAAAGTCGTAGAACACCACGAATGCCGAAAGCATGAAACTGAATATGTAGATAGCGAAGAATGTCACGAAGAAAGTATCCCAGTTTACACCTCCGGTAAACGCCAGGTAAATCATCAACAATAAACCTACGCTCTCTATGATGGGCGCCATAAACTCGAAGAGGAATGTATAAACCATGGTTATGAGCCCTAATCGCTTATACTTACGGTTGAACAAAAGACGGCGATGCTCCCACATCATCTGTATCAATCCACGGCCCCAACGGGTACGCTGACGATAAAGCATTCGCAGGTTAGACGGACCTTCTGTCCAGCAGCAGTTATGCGGAATCTGCACTACCCTATATACACGGTTGAAATCGCAGCAATACGCAATCATACGGGTTATCATATCCATATCCTCGGCGAATGAAGAGCTACTGTATCCGCCGGCGCCGATAACGACTTCGGTAGAGAACAGTCCGTATCCACCCGAAACGTTGTTCATGGCGTTAATCTTACTCCATCCCATCTTACCTACAAGGAACGAGCGTTTATACTCCAAGTCCTGAAAGAGCGGTATGGGGCGGTTCGACGGGCGAATATCTACCAGCTCGCCATTGTCGATGGTAGAACCGTTACTCATTGACATGGTTCCCGACACGGCTATGATGGTTTCGTCTGTAATAACCGGGAATACGCACTGATACATGGCGTCCTTAGCCAAGATACAGTCTACGTCGGTATTAATGAAGAAGGGATTAGTGATTACGTTCAGTCCGGCATTTACGGCATCGGCCTTGGTACCACCGTTCACCTTATCTACTACTATCAGTCTGGAATATTTAGGATTGGCCGAACGGAACAAACGCTTGAAAGGCGCACAGTTCACTTTCGAAACATATTCAAACGGCACCTCCACCATATCGAAGGTATCGATAAGCAACTCAAGAGTCTTATCCTTACTACCGTCGTTCACGATGCAAACCTCAAAGTTGGGATAGTCCATCCTAAGCAGTGACTGCACGTTATCGATAATGGTCTTCTCTTCATTATATGCCGGAGCCACGATAGAGATGCCCGGCACATAAGGAGAACTCTGCACCATGTGCCGAATATAGTCGTCCGACCATCGCTTGCAGCCCTTACTATACTGATAAGCGAATATCAGCAGCATGATGTACGACGCCAGCAACAGCAACGAATAGCCGAAGATTACGTATCCAAAGAAATATAATATAAACTCCCACATAATGTTAAAGCATTCTCATTTGATTAAGGACCCCTATTGAGTCAATTTGATCCATCAGCATACGGTCGGCAGGGTTATTGATGACTTCATCTCTCACCATTTCGAAAGTGCGGCGTCCATCGTGACCGTAATTATAAAGACAAGCCAAGGCAACCTCGCGCGTCTGTTTCAGCGTAGAAGTACGGTAAGCCCGCACAAAGAAGTCGGTATGCAAACCAGAGTTGATGGAATGAATAACTTTCAGCACCTCTTGGCGAATGAATTCCGGCTGAGCGTCGTAAGAATCGATGGCAGCTTGCTCTTGTCTCTTGTCGCGCAACATTGACACCGCATCGAATGCGGCTACACGATATTTATAATTGGGCGACAGGAACCATTGGTGCAATCCCGATTTTTCTTCCTCGCTACCCCAGTACGCTATTTCCCTGATAAGGAATGCCACCGAATCTTCATCTTTCACCTCGTGCGCCATCACAGAGAACTGAGGCATCTGCCGTTCGTTGGCTCTTACCCAACCAAACTGGCGGTGCAACATCATGATTTGCCACAAGCCCAACTTATCATTGAAGTCTTCCATGAGATATTGATACGGAGCGGCATTCGACGATATGATATAGCAAATACGGGCCATGCGGCGCATGTTAGCGTCGAAACAGTTGGTATATATAGCCAGAAGTCCCTCGCTGACCGGTATGTGCATGTTGGCAAGATTCTGCAGAGTAAGGAACACATTGTGCTTAGTAACCAGGTTCTTCTCATAAAGAGTCTTCACGCCCGTAAGCGAACAGAGCACATCGGCATTAGGAATAGTGTCCAGCTCTCGACTAAGGTCCATACATATCTCAGAGATAAGTCGAGATAACGTAGCGCTTCGGTAACGCTTCTGCATATCATCGAGCGTCATGCCACATGCAGCCTCCACCTCCTCCACGCTGGGTCTCTCTGCCATAATCAATATCTGATAGAAACCATTGTAGAGTTCTTTATGAGCCTTGTCATACTCGCGCTTCCGCTTGCGGGTACGCCTTATCGACCTGATGAACAGGAAGAACAATATAATCATAGTGACTATGCACCAGAATATCAGTCCGTATAGAAGACGGATATTCAGTGCATAGTCAGAATAGTAGAGTAAGAAGCGTTTAAAATAAAAACCTATCACTTCGAACCCGTAGAAATCAACTCCTTGTCCGTTGGGATATTCTACCACAACTAAATACTTTTCAAAAGGTTATTTAGAAAAAAACGCGCTAGTGGCTCCCTTGAAAATCAAGTTTTCGTATGTAGAAGGTGAAACCTTGACTTCAGAGCTTTGAAGCTTGGTCCAAACTACATCTTTAGAGATGTTTTTAGGATAAGTATGAATTTCGATAGTCACACCGTCGCCATACTCCTTGCGCAGAGCCTTAAGGTATTTTTCGTCTGTGCACACTATGGTAAACACTGCCTTGTCAGCCTTATGTTCGATGGTTACCTTAACAGGATTTGTACTGTCAAGTGTGTACTCAGTCTTGTTGATAAACACCTTTGATTCCAGCTCAAGGTCATAAGTACGGATAGCGAAATCGTCGGCTTCGGCAATGTTATCATATTCCAGAGGAATCTCAACTGTTACCTTCTCCACGAGGTCGCGAACATGAACTGAGGTTTTAATTTCCTGCCAGTCGCCATGTTGCTGCTGATGAATATCGACTTCGATATTACCCTTACCGCCGAGCGAAGGAAGCGGAGTTGGCTCTTCTGCCTTGTTCTCGAAACTCGGATCTTTGCTAACGCCCGGAACTTCGGTAATATCGTCTGTGCTCTTGAATGTCAACACACCGTCTACGTGCCAAATGCCAAAGGTATATTTAGCTACATACCATATAATCTTGAGATTCTCTGTATCGATGTTAGCGTCGAGAGCCGAACCTTTCTTATTTACGCTCATCAATGACGCGAATGTAGGCACATCATCGATAATTGTTTCTACAGACTTACCGCTTGTATCGTAGAGATACTTACCTACACCATAAGTAGAAGAAATATTCCAATAAGGATAGTCCAAGTTCACCTTACCCTTATTTTCCGGTTTAAACACAGAACCGTTATTCCATGGCAAGTAGTCATTAGGATTATAGTTGCCCACCAATTCCGGAATACGGCTGTCTATTCTGATAAAGAAATAAGCGTCAGCATAGTTTACGACTTGTGCCGCACGCGACAGAGCTTCGCTTTCATACGCTCTAGAGCGTGAACCACTGCCGTCCAACAGCTTACCCGCCACATATACCTCTGTACTCATCTTGTCATTCGCTGCTGTAGCGTCAGAATCTGAAAAGTCCGAAGTACATGCCGTAAACGCCATTGCGGTCATAAAAAATAATAATCCTCTCGTCTTAATCATACTTTTAATAGAAACGTTCGTCATAGTTGTTATATAAATTATCTTGTTTTTATTGAAAATATATATCTTGTACCTTTTGTGTAATCTACGTCTTTATACATGCTACCGCCAAGCTTGCGTGCCATAACCTCGCATATCTGCAATCGCAATCCTATTCCCTCCATACGGTTGTTATGCAGTTCTGCCGGAGTTTTGTAATTCAGTTTGTTGTTTATTCTCGGCACATTGTCAGTTACCATAAACACCAAATCATCGTCTTGCAAGCTTACATTCAGTTCTATCACACCTTTGCTTACAAACTGGCAGGCGTTGGTAAGCATATTCTGCAACACCTGACGTATCCGTCGTCCGTCGCTTTCTATGATAAAGTCTTCGGGCAATGTAGACACCATTTTCAGCTCCACACTTGCCGGTCGGCATACTTCCAAGGCTTGAATAGCGTCTTCGCATACTACCCTTACATTCATCGGCTTTATTTCGATGCTGTAATTATGGGTGTTGTATCGTGTAGAAACCATAAGGTCGTTTAGCAGCATGTCTAGCATGTTATAGCTGTCGTTAATATGCTTGGCATATGCCTTACGCTCCTCGCCGGTCCATGTACCGTCGGGCAGAGAAAGCAATTGTGCAAAACCGTATACCGAGTTTAGCGTGGTACGTATCTCATGGCTCATGTTCTGCAAGAAAACATTCTTGCCTTGAGTAAGTCTTTCACGGTCTACCGACACCGCATATATATATATGGTGAGGTATGACAGCGACATACCCATACTGTTGAAAGGCGCTTCGGGATACTTGTACTGAAGTAAACCAAAGAACAAAGGGACAGCAGACGCTATGAGCACAGCCCCGAACTTTCCTTTGAACTCCTTATATCTGAAACCGTTGTGGAATATCGCCACCAGCATACATAATGCCATAATGACATACGCACCGAAATGAAAGATAAACGTTATAGGACGAAACGTCCCTATTACGTATTCACCGTTTACTACACTAAATATTACGTGATCAAAGATGTTATATATAACCAACGCAATCTGCGCCACAGCTATCGCTCCATATAGTCCTAAAAATACCGTTAGACACTGCTTCTTACACTTTACATACTTAAGTACAAAGTATAGCCAGGACATCACAGTGAAAACAGGCACTATGAAAAAGACAGTAGAGCACACAAACAGCGCCGTGCCATTATTTATCACATGACTGCAGCAAAGCTCCCATAGCATATCCATCACGCAAAAGATGAAAGCAGCAATGCCCAAGAAGAAAAAAGCACGAGTTACCCCACCAAAGTCATCCTTGATTCTGTTTTTCTCTCTACACAATATCAGCAGCAGTATAAAGCCGAAGGCTAATGCTACCACCCAATAGATGTCTCTCGTCATACTTTATCTTAGTTTTAAATATGATGTAATCTTATCCAATCGGAAGGACAAACACGAAACGCGCTCCTCCGGTGTAGGTTTCGTCTAATTTTATCTCTGCACCAAGTTTATCGGCAATGGTCTTGCAAATATTAAGTCCAAGGCCCGAACCTTGAGTGTTATCATCGGCCTTCTTATAGCGTTCGAATACATCTTTAGCTACATCTTTTGACACACCGGTACCAGTATCCGTAACCGAGAACGTAAGTCGTCCCGGATTCTCGGTAGTAGACAGATGCAGATGTATCTCTCCCTTACGGGTATGTTTACATGAATTAGTCAGGAAGTTAATAAGCACTTGCTGTATGCGCCTGCAGTCAGACACCACGGTATAATTATCGTCCACCTCAGAGGTAAAATACATCTTCACCCCTGCCATGAGTCGCATTTCCACCATCTGTACGGCACTTCGGCACATTTCGTTCACCTTGAACTCGCTTTTCTGAATCTTATAGTTACCATGTTCAGCATTTGCCATGTCAAGCACGTCGTCTATAAGCATAGACAACATATTGAAACTATTATAGATGTAGTTGAAATACTCCCTCTTCTCATCGTTTGAAACAGTCTCTTCGGGCATACTGAGCAGCTGCGAGAATCCGAACATGGCATTCAGCGGAGTTCGTATCTCGTGCGTCATATTCTGAAGCATCATCGTCTTAGAGCGATTGGCCTCGATACTCTCCTTCATATGCTTCAGATTTTGCGCGTCTTTCTCCACCTCTTCGCTGATATCTGTCACCGTTGTTACCAGATAGTGCGGGGTACCATCGGCATGGCGGCCGCTTACCACAAACGCCAAACGCAACCATGACACCTCTATTCCTCTATATTTTATGCTTATGTAATTCTGATCTTTCAGTCTACGTTTCAGTGTAGACAGATCGGCAAACCGACGCATTCTCTCTTTTTCAGAAGTCGGACAAAGTCTTTCGGGCAAAATAGAAAGCGCTTTGCTGAAGCATCCGGTTTTGGGAATAACCCTTGCCGCTTCTTCAAACCGATTGAAGTACGCCACATACGTATCTTTATCTAAATCTATATAGAACAGGCAATAGAATATGCTGGCAAACGCTTTCAGCACAATCTCATCCCGCAAGCGTTGGTCCATCTCTTCGGTTATATCAGAATGATAACCCTCTATTATACGTGTACCGTCATCAAGGATTTCGCATACACCGCCGCATCTTACATACCTTATACCAAGTTTTGGATTATCCCACTGATAAACCACTTCGCGCTGAACTCCGGCAGTAATCTGATCTACCGTACGATTCACCAAATCTATCGAATCCGAACAAACCCTTGAAAACCAATATTCATAGACTTCTTCTTCAGATAGATTACAATTTCTTTCAAGCCCCAGAAGTTCAAGCATTTTAGCAGATGCTTCCATCCGAGGCTTACATCCTGAAGTTAAGATTATCCGATAAACCCCTACAGCGGCAGCGTCAAGAACAGCTTTGATTTTGTCTAAAGGCATCTTCAAATTTCCAGGAACCATAGTGTTTTTATCCATTTCAATTCTCTCATTTTGGCAAACTCCTATCCCATTTTTACTAGAGCCTGCTCAAGCCCACATATTTTTATATAAAATCAATGCAAAAATAATATTTCAGACCAATAACTAACAAATGATTAGAAAAAAAACAGAGTAAAATAGACAAAATCTAATCACAAATCAATTAAATAGCTACCTTTTATGCCAAAAACTTGGTGCAAGCATTACCAAAACACCGAAAATTTCAAGACGTCCTATAAGCATAAGAAATGACAGAAACCATTTGGCGGCGTCGGGCAAAGCGTCCCATGAATATTCGGGTCCGAAGGCTCCGAGTGCAGGACCTACATTACCCAAACCAGACACTGAAAGTCCGAAGGCTTCTACCATGTCTATTCCCATCACCATCAGCACAAACCATCCTATGAAAAGGCAGGTAAAGTAAAGCAGAATAAAGGTAGAAACAGTAGATATCAATGCCGACGAAAGAGCCTGACCATTGGCCTTGACGGGCAGTACAGCACGCGGATGGATAAGGCGGCTGAACTCATTCTTGATATTACGCATAACAATTACAAAACGGATTCCTTTTATACCTCCTACGGTAGAGCCAGTACATCCGCCCATCAGCATGGCGTAAATGATGAAGAGCCATGTATATGGAGCCCACAGATTATAGTCGTCGGTAGCGAATCCGGTAGATGTATGTACCGATGCCACTTGGAAGAAAGCCTTACGAAATGCCTCTTCCACTCCGTAATGGTTATGATAAACCAGCGACACGGTAATTAGCAGCGTAATAACTCCTACCGAAGTGAAGAACCACTTAATTTCGTCGTCCTTAAGCAAGTTCTTGAAACGTCCTTTCAGGCACATAAAGTAGAGAGAGTAACTAACGCCCGACAGCACCATGAATACGGCTATAACATACTCTATAAACGGCGAGTTCCAATAAGCCACGCTGACCTGCTTGGTAGAATAGCCTCCGGTGCTAGTGGTAGAGAACGAATGACACACGGCATCAAACAGATTCATGCCTCCCAGCAAAAGAAGAACCGTCTCTGTAACTGTAAGTATAAGATATACACTCCATAACTGCTTGGCCATTACGCTTATCTTAGGATGAATCTTATCGTGCATCACACCAGTGGCTTCCGCAGAGAAGAGGGTTTGGTTTCCTATGCCGAATATCGGCAGTACGGCTATCGTAAAGAACACTATTCCCATACCACCTATCCACTGTGTAAGGCTTCGCCAGAACAGCATACCGTGCGAAAGCGACCCTATGTTATTAAGCACAGAAGCTCCGGTTGTAGTGAAACCCGACATGGTCTCGAAAAAGGCATCGGTTATATTATCCACTTCTCCGCTGAGCCAGAACGGCATAGCACCAAAACACGAAAACAGTAACCATGTAAAAGTTACGATGCAGTAACTGTCGCGACGGGTCAGTTTGTTTTCGGATCCCTTGCCTAAGAACAAGAACAATGCGCCTACCCCCGATGTGGCGAGAAGTGAATAGATAAAGTAGATGTAGTCTTTCTCTCTATACAGCAGTCCCACACCTGCGCACACTAAAAACACTAACCCCTCTATAAAGAGCAATACGCCCAGTATCTTCAGTATCAAGCGTTGGTTTATTAAACTGTTTCCTCGGTTTCCCCTTATAAATTTACTATAATTATCTTCCATCATATCTATTAAAAAATACAGCACGAAGCTATTTTTACGTTGCACAAAGATAGTGCAAAGTTTGTATAGCTGTGTTTTTCGTCGATAATTATTCATCACGCCTAATTAATTCGTCCAAACGAAGATTGGCTTTTTAATATTAATTATGTATGTTTGCATATATTTTCCATTTAACAAAAACTATTATAATCACATCCTTCCGTTAGGACAAGTATTAGATATATGGGCAAACTTACATTTCATCTTATAAAGAAACTTACAGGTGTAGATATCGAGCAGTTGCAAGAGGATAATAATTCTCTTAATATAAAAACGCAGCAGTTATCATTCGACGTAAAAGACGCTAATAAAGAGGCGGCATACAAGCGTACGCAACTCAGCGAAGCGCAAGAGGAGCTGACTAAAACGCAAGAGGAATTAACTAAGACGCAAGAAGAGCTTACGCAGTCGCAAGCGGCTGTAACCGAATTGCAAAAGAACATATCTAACCTACAGGAAGAGATAACTCGCCTACAGAGCGGCGTGACTGACTTACAGAAGGCTAAAGAGGCCGAATGCGATAGTTTGCAGCAAAGCAATGAGCAGCTGGCCAACCTGAAACTGCAGAACGAGGCTTTGCATAAAGAAAAAGAAGATGCAGAAAACCGCATAAAAGAGTTGGAAGCCGAAGTTGAAAAACTTTCCAACCAACTGGCTGCACTAAATGCAGAACTGGTCAAAGCTAATCAATTACAGAAGCAACAGGCCGAAGAAGCGCAGAAGGCTTTAACGGAAGCTGAAAGCAAGTTCTCGGAATTACAGAACTCTTATTCGGAATCACAAAATTCTTATTCACAACTACAGAAAGAGAAAGCCGAAGCCGAAGCAAATGCTAACGCTAAACTGGATGACCTGCAAAACGCTTTCCAGCAATTGCAAGCGGATAAAGCGGAAACAGAAACAAACATCGAAACTCAATTAAAGGAATTACAAAACGAATATAAGCAATTGCAAGCGGATAAAGCAGAAGCCGAAGCGAACGCCCAGAAGCAATTGCAGGAATTGCAGACCACATACCAACAATTACAGAACGATATTACCGCAAAGAGCGAAGAGAATCAATCGCTTAAACAGCAGGCAGAAGAAACGCAAAAGGTTCTAACCGAGGTAGAAGGCAAACTTTCTGAGCTGCAAGCCGGAAAGGAAGAGGCAGAAGCCGACCGCCAAGCCGTAATAGCTCAGTTGGCCGAATTGCAACGTGAGAACGCTCTGCTGAAAGAACAGTTGGCCGCTAAAGAAGAAGAAGAAGCGGAAAAACTTCAAGAAGAAGCCTCGCCTACTGAAACTGCGGAAGAAGAACAAAAAGAGGAAGCTGTAGCTCCTGAGAAAGAATCGAAAGAAGAAACTACAACCGAAACTGAAGAACCGGAAGAATCGGAAACAGAAGGGAAAGAGGAAACAGCGGCAGCTGAAGAAGAAGCTGAAAAAGAAACCGAAGAGCCGGAACAAAAAGAAGAAGAGATAGCCGAACAGCCTAAGCAGGAAGAACCGGAACCTCAGCCCGAGAAACCGGCAGAACAGCCAAAACCGAAAGAAGAACCCGCTGAGCATCCTACAGATATAGTAGAGGCTTATCAGGAAATGAAAGCTAAGCTGGAAGAAGCAACGCTGAAGTTCCCCTACACTCGTATCACTTGTGCACCCGACAGCCGACAGTATATATACGACTCGCATACGTTGGGACTGAAGGCCGAGCTTTTCGTTTGGGGAATAGAAGGAAAGGAAATGATTCTCGACGAGTATCACTTCATCCCTTACGATGAGATAGACCAGATAGAAGGACTCGACACTATATATAGCACCGAGCAGATAACAAACAGCGTGGAAGATGATGTAACAACCATAGCCGAAACTCTGTTGGCGGCTATCTGTGCGTCGCGCCCCGTACACGTTACTTACCGCGACAAGAACGGACGTATCTCTGAAAAGAACCTGTATTGGCTGTGCTTCCAGCCGGCAGATAAACGCATCATCCGATTGCCGTACGACAATATGTTCGATGATATGTTCGAAGAGAAAATAGACCCCGAACATATCGTGGCTATGAGTGCGCACAACGGAGAACCGCGCATATTCATTATCTCGCAGATACTTTCTATCCAGGTATTCGACTGCTTCTTCAGCAATGCTCGTGGAGTGAAAACCATTACCGAAGCTATGCGTACCGCTATCCGTCACGAACAGCCCGAAGCTGCAGAGGTTATATACAACACTCTGCCCGACAAGCTGAAAGAGACTCCGAAAGTTGTTTCATCATTAGCCAACACATATCTGCTGCAAGGCGAATATGAAAAGGCGGTTAAACTCTATCTCTCATTAAGCCCCAACCAGAAGGTTGAAGGCAGAACAGGATGGGCCGACTACAACCTAAGAGAGTTCGACGAACTGATACGCCGAGGAATAGAGCCAGAAGCTTTCATGCAACTGAAAGAAGCTCTTAAAGAAGAGGGTTGGAAATAAATAATCTATCGGTAGAGAACTCAATCTCGCCGAAATGAATCATAGCATTGAACAGACGGATTTTCGTGTAACGCGAAAGTTCGTCTGTTTTTATTTCACGCTCCGCTATCATGCCGTTATCTAAAAGAAACTGACGATGCGTACCTTTAAGCAGCGGATGTGAAGGCGTATGCCATTGCTCGCCATCCCATAAAGCCACATTCGCTATCGACGTATCCGTTATGAAGCCGTCTCTCACCGCCAATACATCGTCGGCTCCGTCTCTACGCTCAAACAAAGCGTTAAGCACACTGCGGTCGGCATACTTCAGATGATAATCAGCGTCATCGGGCATCTCCACCAGTCGCAACGATGACACCGGGCACAGATGGTAAGGTATGTACTCCACCTTTCTTATTTCCGTATCATACTCTATGCGGAGGCGAGTTCTCTCCACGTAACCGTCGGTTTGGATATACTGCTCTATCCGCAGCTCAGGAACATCGCCCCACAACTCATGGCGCGTGGCGTTCAGTCGGCTGTTATGATAATCAATCCGGAGCGCACTTCCGGCTTCCACACAAATAGTCTCAATAAATCGGCACATATACTTTCTGAATCATTTCTTGGTATTCGCTTACGGCATCACTCTGAAAGGTAATGCCTCCGCCACTTTTAAAAATCATATTCCCATCGTCGGTTCGCTCTACAAAACGAATCATTACCGCACTATCCAGATTTCGCCCGTCGAAATATCCGGTCACCCCGGTATAGAATCCACGTTCGTAATGTTCGGCTTCGGCAATAATCTCTACCGTACGCTTCTTTGGCGCTCCGGTTATAGAGCCTGCCGGAAGCATGGAGAAGAGCAACTCGCCTAAATTATTCTGATAGCCTTCGTCCAGCAATCCTTTTATCTCCGAACTCATCTGCAGCAGTGGTCCGCTGTGCGTGTGCAGTGTTTCTATGTAACGATAGCGTGCCACTTCTACCTTCGACGCTACCCTACTCAAGTCATTCCTAATCAAGTCGGTAATGGTAGCATGCTCAGCCGTTTCCTTCGGGTCGGTCAGCAATTGCTCGGTAGCGTTAGGCAATGTAGCGTCCAGCGTACCCTTCATCGGGAAAGAATAAATCCACCCGTTGTCTATCCGTACGAATATCTCGGGCGAGAAAACCACGAATCGGTCTTTCAGCCACACCTTATAGCGTGCCTTCGATCGGAAGAAGATATCTTTCAGCGTAAGATCGGTATCTACGGGCGTAGCGCACGTAAGGTTAGTAAGAAACGAGTTGCCGCCCATCAAGTTACGGTGCACCACATCAAACGACTCCTTATATTCTTCATACGACTCCGGATGAGGCTGCCACGAAAACGGCTTACGGCTTACCACGCCATCATCGCCAATCCGTACATTAGTAGCCGTGGGGAATTGGTATAGTAATTCATCCGCACATACATTTTCCGGCTTTTCTACCACGCACTGATTTCCGTAGTAGCTAATCATGAAAAAAAACGGTGTGCCCTCTCCCGCCCATCGGTTCATGCGTGCGATGGCTTCTTCTTTATTGCAAAATGTAATTTTATCCACAGTAGTTTTTATATCTGCCGCAAAGATATGCATTTTTTCTTCCACTTGATGGTATTTGGCTTATTCGTAATGAATAGCCTACTTTGCCATAAGCCTTTCGTGTAGTATACTTTTACTAAGCCTGAAAATAGTAAATAATCGGACTATGAGTTTTTCACATGAAATACACTGTTTAAAATCGGCCCTACAGTACATTCTGAATGGGGTGAAAAAACATTGCGATGATTTAAAAAAAAGAATTCGATGGTTCAAATGACAGAATGCGAATTGCAGGTATGCAATATGCGAATTGTTTTTTGCGAATCGCATTCTTTTTTCCGCCTCTGTCAATGCTGTTTTTATATACAATAATTTTACATAAAAATCAAGAGTGTCTGGCGTAACCATTGGCAATAACGTAACAATCGGTGCCGGAAGCGTGATAGTGAAATTACAACAAAAATATTAGAGTGATTTACTTTTTTTATTAACTTTGAACTAAATTAGTAAAAGGCAAACTATACAATAATAGTAAAAACATCGAGTATATATGAATGAAAACAGCTCAGAAGTAAACGAGCTTATTAAAGATACAGAAAAAAGGTACGGAAAGAAATTATACTCACCTATTGATTTCGAAGAATTTGTTGAAAGGCTGAATGCCTCCGGGCAGTACAACCTTTCTGTCTCTACTATGAAACGATTGTGGGGGTATGTGCCCTATGCGCATAAACCACGTCTAAGTACGCTGAACGCATTGGCCAGATATAATGGATATGCCGATTTCTATCAATACTGCAATTACAGGAACAATGACAGCAACAGCTCATCGTTCTTCAGTACCTGTCAGGTAATAGCCAGCGAAATGAAACCGGGGAAAATACTGGAAATAGGATGGCCGCCCAACCGATATTTACAACTGAAATATCTGGGAAACAATCATTTCGTGGTAGCTGTATCGCTCAACTCAAAACTACAGAAAGGTGATGAGTTCGTAGCGTCTGTATTCGAGCTGGAACAGCCTCTGCATCTGCCCTACATAATGCGAAACGGAGAACGATTGCCGGCTTTCATAGCCGGAAGAAACGGTGGACTAACTACTCTAAACACTCCCGACGATGATGAATGACGACGACAACTCTTCTGGCTTCTTCGATGCTGAAATTGAACAGCCGGAACCTTCCGTGGCCTTCGGTCATATAGAAGAATTCTATGTTTCACCTAACGGATATACCCGCCTGTTCCGAGCCAACAGATACGGAAAGAATCTGATTCTGAAAACGCTGAAACCCGAAAATCGGGAAATGCCTTTCTACCAACAAGCCTTGCAGAAAGAATTCGCCATCGGTTATCAGTTGACACATCCGCACATCTGCTCTACAATCGGGCTTGAAGATGTGCCGGGTATTGGTACGTGCATAGTTCAGGAATATATAGACGGTATTACTCTGGCTCAATACATGCAGCAGGGTAAGCTTAACAAGCGTACTGCCCGTAAAATCATTACGGAGCTGTGCGATGCTTTGAAATATCTGCACAGCAAGCAGATTATTCACCGCGACCTGAAGCCGGACAACATCATGATTACGCACAACGGAGATAATGTGAAACTGATAGATTTCAGTCTGGCAGACAGCGACGACTCTACGGTGCTGAAAATACCGGCAGGCACACGGCGCTACACGGCTCCCGAGGCTCAGGAGAAAGGATACACGCCTACGCTACTGGCTGATATCTATTCTTTAGGAATTATTATAGGCGAGATGGGCGAAACGTTAAAAAACAAGCGATTGCTGCAAGTAGCCAGTAAGTGCACCAGCCGATTACCCGAATGCAGATTGAACTCAACCACAGCCGTAATGCAGGCCTTGACGCATACCAGCATACTGCGAATCTTAATGGTGGCAGCGTTTTTTGCATGTTGCCTCATAGCTGCCGGAGCATACTTCTATCTGCGTCAGCCCTCAGTAACAGGGCCTGACATATACCCTACCTACGGAAATATCCCCGAAAATAATGCTTGTCGCGAACTGATCAGACAAAAGGTGGCAGAACAAAAAGGAGCGTCACTCACTGAGGTAGACAGCCTAAACTTAATGCAAGGTATAGAAGCGTTGCTACAAGAAACGTTTCCCACCGCATCTATGCAGGCTACACCTGTTTACCGCAACCAGATAGCGTACTGGAGCCGTGAGGTCAGCAAGCTCATGAAGATCAGCGTAGATTAAAATCGCCTATACTTATCACGTCACCTTCGGGCAGCGGTGTCTTGTCGTTCAAGAATCCGGGCTGCCAGGTGCGCACGTGAATCTGCGGCGCATCCTTATCGCGGAAGTCCCAAAGCAAGAATAACCATCCGTCGTCCGAGTAGCGGTCGGACTTGTATTGCTGATGCAGCGTCACACCGTAAATGCCTTTCATCGATGGGTGCCTGCTGATATGAAAGTCACTGAACTTCAACTTAATTTCTTTATTACTCTGGAATACTTTTTCTAACCGACTTAAATATTCTTTTTTAGTCTTTACCGAGAATGCTACTTGGTCTTGCAGTATTTGGTTCTCTTTGGTACGAGGGGCAACTTTAACTACATGTCCCACCACTATAAGAGCATCATCACTAAACAACTGATTCAAGAAATCTATGTCTTTAGTGGTATACGAAGTACGCAGATGTTCCACATAGTTAAGTATCATACGTCGGCTGTTGGCATCGTCTTCCTGTATATTGCTAGATAACATTTTGGAAGCCTCCTTATAGAACGGATGATTCTTTGCCACACGCTTCCAGTCGGTCTGTTCAATGTAAGCGTCATGCTTCTGGGCAGACGGTTGTACCTGCTCCTTAAGAGTCTGTACTTCATTTATCGATTTCAGGGCTACAGTATCTTTCTGTTCTTTCTGAGTAGCGAGTATACGCACAAACACTTCCGGTTTTTGACGCATGGCTTGCGGTGTAACTTTTACGCTGTCCATCCATGCTATAACACTTCCGTCCGTACGAGCCAAAGCCATGTGTCCTTCTGCTGATATCAAGCCCCCTTGTTCCGAGAAGAACAGCGGACAGCCATCCAGATTTTTTATCTTCTTTCCATTTTCATCGGTCAGCATCCAATTGTTTTCTGCTTGCAACGCCAAACGATGTTTGTTAAGTACTTCTATCTGATTATATTGGCAAGGCAGAACTTCCTGGCCATTTTTGTCTACCAATCCCACGCCGGAACGTGCGCTAACCACGGCCAGCCCCTGCTGAAAGCGTGACAGCGACAAAATGCTATCGGGCAGAGCAAAGTATACTTTACCTTTCTCGTTAAGCGCCCCACAGCCGCCCGATGGGAAACGGCACGTCAAACGTCCGTCGCCGAAAGCCGTGTCGAATGCGTACCACACATGTTTCAGGGTGGTAAGTAAATTTCCATCCGAGCCTATAACAAAGAAGCCTAATTTACCTTCGGCATCCGCCTTTCCAACCAAAGCCTTTCCTTCGCTAAAATCGGCGGCGAAATCGTAAACCGGAGGCACTACTAATTTCCCGTTTGTATCTACAAAACCGAATTTTCCTTCATCGGTACCCACCAGCGCCAGTCCTTCTGAAAAGTTATGCGCCATTACTATCCCATAGTCGGGATAATAATCGAGCATAGCCACCACGTCGCCTTGCTTGTTGATGAGGCATAAGGGACTACCTTTTTCCATTTGCGCCACGGTTACTTGGTCAAAGAAATAGCCTATCCGCAAGTATCGCCCCGACGAAACGGCGTGCGTAGGGTTGTTCACGTTATATAATCCTACGGTTCCGCCAACTTCGGGCACGGTAAACATGTCGTTTATCACAGCCGACGGACAAGCTACATAAGTTCCATCAGACACCATCCGCTTGCCGGACAAATCCATCAATCCCCAACCCTTTGCGTTGGCCGACTTAAACGGAAAGCCTTTCACGCCCTCATGACTTGTATTCTCACTACAGCCTCCCAGCGTCAAGGCCGACAAACATGTAGCAGATATGATAAAGCTAAAAACAATAGTCCTCATTGATAAAAACTCCTCCTTATTCCGTCATTGCCTTTATGATGAGTTTGCCCCATGTAAGGTGTCCTCTATATATTGCCATATATTTTTTCGGTACATATACCTTAAAACGCGTTAAGTCGATGCCGGCAAAAGCGTTATCTTCGCACACGGGCGGATAAGAAGCTTGCACATAGAGTTCTTCAAGCGAAGTTCCGTTGAATGCATAGTCACAGATATAACTCATCTCACTTCCTAACGTTACTTTCTTCAAGCTACTGCATTGCGAAAAAAGTCCCTCGTCCACTCTAGACAATTTATCGGGCAGAACTATAGATTTTATCTCAGACTTAGCAAATGCGTAATCGTCTATTAGAGTAACCGTCTCGGGCAAAACTATTTCGCCGATGGCACAACCCTCGAAAGTGTATTTCTTAATATGAGTCAGTGTAGCAGGAAGTGTAAGACGTTCTGCTTTAATGCAACGCGGACACCACAGTAATTCGGTTCTATCCTTATTGTAAAGCAAACCGTCTATAGTAGCGAATGTCTGGTTAACCTCACTGATTACGATTTCACTCAGAGAAGTGCATCCGGTAGAAACCGAAAGTTTATTTAGAGATAAGGGGAGCGTAACACTTTCTAATGCGGTGCAATTGCCGAAAGCGTCTTCATCTACCTCACCGCTGATACTGGCAACACCAAATTCTTCAGTGCCGTCATGTCCGAGAACAGACCCGCTGTCACAACGTTTGCTTTAGTAAATCTACTGCCATCGTAAGATATACCTCCTTCTACTATGGTTGCTCCAGAGAGATTGATTTCTTCCAGTCGCCCTGCGGTGGCCGATTCGCCTATGATTCCGCATCCAGCCATACTGCGCAAGAAGCGAAAATCGTCTCCATTCATCGGAGACTGAATATTTATAGTAGTATAAGTATATCGATTCTTCTCACCTATCACCTTACTAAGATCGCCAGCTTTAGGATAAGTCACGGCGTCATCAGTAGTAATACGGAGCTCTTCAGAATAAGAACGTCCGCGCGAATTCTCGGCAAAGGCACGTATAATGTATTCAGTATGTTTCTGCAGCGAAGGAAGCAACTCCAGAATCTCCATTTGTTCGCTACCCGGTTTAGTAGATATTTCAGAGTCTTTAGCTTCACTGGCTGCACGATAAGCGAAACCTACAGAAAAGACCTCTCCACCGCCATTGTCTGTTATAGGACAAGATACCCACAGGCTAACGGGCGAACGACCAACAAGCGACACCTCGCCAAGTTTCACCGGTCCGTCGGGTTCTGTGCTAAACCGCATTACCTCACTGCGAACCTGCTGTCTACCGTTTCCAGCCTCCAGACAATAGTAATATTCCGTGCCCGATTTAAGATCTTCAACTTGAGCCGACAGATTACTACCTTCTTTGCGAGAAGATATCTCACGCATCTCCTCTTCCGACGTTCCGAACATAAGTCGGCATACAGATATCGTGCTTTCTCCCGATAAGCGCACCCCTCCGCTCAGTTCCGCAGAATGGCGAGTCACGTTCTCGGCTTCATTTACCCATACCTCTGGTAAGAATGAAGTTGGTTTTTCAGTATTAACGCAGGCAGTAAAGCTGCAAGCTACACACCATATTAAAAAAAGTCTATGAATTAGTTTTTTCATTTCTTTAGTCCCTTTCAGAAAAATACGCCCACTCCCAACAGGCCGTTCCAATTATTTCCGGCCATCTTTTGCACTCCGGCCTGAACATGAAGATTTCTTATTCTATACATTGCGCCAATTTCGGCAGCAAATCCTTTTACAGACAAAGGTTCATTGCGCATCCATTCTCCGTCAGAAGTTTCCCACGCCAGCGAATTTCCGCTATATCCCACGCCTTCATAACAGTAAAAATGCGTAGAAAGCCGATGTATACCACCAGCCGTAAACATATAGACAGAAGTCGATGTCTTACCAGAATAATAAGGAGTATAACCTTCGGAAGGAATAGAACCGTCGGCAGCACATTCGCCCGAAGTAGACGGTATTTGTTTAAAGTTGGTCTGCCCGAATACGTAGAAACCGTGACATTTCATCACCGCTACACGCATACCTGGCAAGAGTTTTTCTTTTCCGGCAGAGGCTGTAAGCGTTACAGCCCACTCCCAATGCAACGTCCGCTTTCTTTTTCCTACAGATATATCAGAAGGATACAGCGAAACTTTTGTTTTTGCGAAAGACACCTTCGACGGGAAACGGCGCACCACCAACTGCTTAGCATCGTTGGCCGAAGGCGGAAGAGCGATTACTAACTCATACGTCATGCGCGACTCTAATGATTGCGGAAAACGGTAATCGCGAAGCACGCCCCATTTAGGGTGCTTAATGGTTAGCAAACGAGTACCCTTAGGCACATAAAGCCACACCTCGCCCACTTCGGAGTGACGTTTCACAATACCGAGCGGCGTAGAGAAAGCAAACTCTTCTGGAGCAACAACCTTGATAAGGGCACAAGCTTCATCATTCAGGTCGCACACAGGTTGTATATAGGCCGAGATGTCATTGGGCAACGGGCGAAAATTGCTTACCGCAAAGTTTTGCGCCTGAACCGTCTCTCCAGCCAACCACCATACGGCGGTAAAAAGGATAATAATAGATAGTTTAATTTTACTCATAATTCCAAGAATACACAAATATACATATTTTCTCTGCACTCCTAATAAAGTTGGTTTCAAATTCTACCTTATAGCGCATTATAGCAGATGCAGAAGCTTTATCGCATCCAAGCGGTATGGTTCGAACTAGAAGTCATTACGAGCCATACCTACCAATATGATGCATTCTCTATCAGATGAGATTATACCTAACCAATTTTAATATCCACTTTTTTTCAACTTCAAATCCTTATCATATTCTTTCGTTGCGTCATTCTCAAAATGTCTGTTCAAGGCATCGGCTATAGTCTTTGCGATGGCTATACGGCGTGAGTCCCACAAACAAGCACTCCAGGCAATACGCAGAACTATATTGTTCTTACAACCTTTACCTTCGCTATATCTACGAGCAAAAACATTTGGAGACGAAACGTTATGATAGCGTTGGTGATCGGAACCCATATCGAACTTTGATTCTAATTCGGCAGACAAATCTTCATAGAATGATTTATATGCCACCATATCCTGAACAATCAGATTATCTCCCTCAAATCGTTCATCGCCCTTTGCACCTCCTGCCGAGAAGTGGAATATGGTTGGATAAGCAGGCTCATTAGCACCACTTGCTACAAGCGGAGTAAGTGTCCAACTACCCTCTCGTGAAGTCATCCGTTCCAAATCTTCCATATATAACGGCAGGTTCTCCTCTTGGTTATATCTGTCTGAAAACAAAAAGTAAGAACGATACGGACGCATTTCTCCAATTTCTCGGCTAATATAGTTAAAGCCTCCTATCAAAGCCAGATAATAAGAGAAGTTACCGATACAAGCGTCGGCAAGGCTTGCTGGAGAAACAATAGTAATTTTCGAGCCTCTATCTATACAACATCCATAAGGACGATTTATCATAAAATGCTCAACAGCAAGCTTATCCTGCGGATGCTCGTCAATAGTTTGGGTTGTAGCAAGATTAATCAATCGGAAGCAATCTGAATTATCTACAGCGTCGAAAATATCATCTGTTTTCATTCCCATACGCGCCTGGATATCGCAAATTGATAAATGCTGCGGTACTACTTGAAAACCTGTTGGACGATCGAGTTTGCGTTCGAACACTTTCTTAAGCTTCCCGATGTTTTTGCCCGTTACCTCTTTGTGTAACTCGTCGTCCATAGCCTCAGAGAAACCTGCGCCTATAAGACCTGCGGGCACAGCAAAGAGCGCTATCCCTAATATTCCGATTATACTAGCTATGAATTTTCCCGCTGTTGTGATAGGTGGTTCACTGACGATAATATTTCCCATATCACCGAGATATCGGGTAAATGCCCATAATGCCGACATAAGAACATTGTCATAAACATCGGGTTGTGCAGCATTCTCATAGAAATAGAATACAAACGAGAGCATTATTGTCACAATTACCAAGACCTGCAACGAGATAAACATTTCCCTCGATTTTGACGATATGGCTTGGCATAGCAACCTGAATGAACGCATATAACGAAATATTCGCAGAAGACGAAGCACTCGCAATGACTTAAGCACCGTATATGGCAGCGGCATAAATAAAGCGATGTAAAAAGAGTACGTTGAGAGTACATCAATCAAGCCATAGAAAGTACAGCAGTAACGTACACGCCCCCAGAAGCCTTTATATTTAGGGCTTATTTCATCTGCCGCCCATATACGCAACGATACTTCAATGGTAAATGTAATGACAGTTACTATATCGATTATATGCAACACGCGCTCACAGAATGGCGAGATATTGAATGTAGAAATAAAGACCGACAAGGTGCTGATAACAATCAGTCCTATAATGGCATAATCTACAAAGTTTTCCCACTGCTTGGTGTGCAGATCGTCATCGAAAATATTAGCTAACTGCTTCTTAAACTTCTCTATTTTTGTCATATATTTCTTTAATTATAGTTTGTACAGCCTTTACCATTTCTGCCAAAGGCATTGTGGGTTTTCCCGATTTTGCAGAAGATTGTCCTTCATAAAATGGCAGATGAACGAATATCGCTCGCATTTTTTGCTCCTTACATCTGCTCAAAGCTTCGTAATAGAGTCTGTTGCAAACATACAGTCCGCACGAGTTCGAAATTTTAACTTTTACTCCCTGCTCCTCGATTTTCCCCCGCAATGCCTTGATTGGCAAATTACAAAATAGAGCAGAATCTCCACCTTCATCAATAGGCTCCTCGTTTGGGATATAGCCATCGTTGTCGGCAAGTTTTGCATCCATCATGTTCAGAGCTACACGCTCAAGTTTCACCTTGTCGCTTCCACCCGACTGACCTAACATTATAATTAGATTGGGATTGTGCTTTTCTATAGCTTCCCGCAAAGAGTATGCTACTCTTGAAAAGCTTACGGGCATCTGTTCAATGGAAATATCCACCCCATCAACAAAGTAAGCGGCTACCTCCTTGGCAACCGCCCACGATGAATTGTCCGAATAGTCCCAATATGGTTCAAATCCTGTTATAATAACCTTAAACATACTATTTTATTGAATATTTCGTAGTGTAATACTGTGTAGTTGGTATCACAGCGTCAACCTCAACCCACAAGTAGTTTGTATAGCGCACACGCTCATTCTCAAAAGCAAGATAAATAGTTTTAGCCCCTTTTGTTGGAATGCGACCGTTGCACGACTGAGTACCAAGCGTAGAGTAATCTACATCATAACCAAGCAATGACGCGGTTTTTGTTCCATCTTGAAACAGCTTGGCTTGCGCTTTATTGCGGAATACATACATATTGCAATACGCATCCTCATCTCTAAGCGGACGGTTATCGTCCAATAGCATACTTAGTATTCCTGTACCATTCTCCCTCTCATAAATGGGCAAGCCTAATAACTTCACCTTATTATATGAGACTGTAAGATTTTCGTGAAACTTGCCATCGCTCGAACGGTCTTGTTCGCTCGTCGCCATACGCATTGAATACAATATATCAGTTGCACCCGCAGGAACCTGTACCGCTATCAAAGCCTTTGAACTACCAGAAAACGCAGCCTTGAGTTGCCCTCTCAAAGTGAACTTACGAGGTTCATCAAAACATTTTTGCAACGAAACGCCTTTTATAGGCTTAGCGCAGAAATCTGTTTTATCACACTCTATCTCCTCTTTTTTGACAGGCGTAACAGTGTTAAATCGAGAAAGTTCATTAACCTTATAGTTGATATCCAAATCAATATATTGCACACCATTAGGGTTAACTTCAATATAATAAATTGCAGTATTGGCAATGGTGATAGAATCTATAACAGCAGATTTACCTGTGCAAGTCTCTAAAACATTTCTACTATCGGCATTACATAACTTTACAGTAATAGGCTTCTCGCTCGTTATATTCCAACGCAGTTTTTCGCCACGCTGTAAATACACTGGGAATGTTTCTGTATTTTCAAGCAATAGGCCATTTTGTTCCCAAGCTGAAATCTTAGAATTTACAATCAGCCGCCTTATCTTTGCAGTTATTTCAGCACGAAGCTTATTAACTCGTTTTTTTAACTTTTCACACGCCGTTACCTGCTCTGGCTTCAAATCCATAGGATTGTAGTCGTAATACAGTTCTTGATTCTCGTCATAAATTTTAGTAAGCCCATCACCCGACATAAGCTCCCAATCAGCCTGATTAACGATTTGTTCCAGAGTGGTTATTCGTTCATAGACTTGATTATATTCTTCAAGAGTTTTTTTGGCTGTTTTACTTGTACAACCAGAGAGTAATATCACAGCTAATACCCAACAGATTCTTCTCATAGCATTTTTACCTACAGCGTTTAAGGCTATCTTTTGCACTCTCAATCTGTCTTTTGTAAGAAGCTATCTGACGATCGTGATATGCAGCCTTATCTATTTTATATTTACGATAACTAGCTTTAGACGACGGAGATGACGCTCCCTTTACCATTCTAGCGTAATACTCATTGTCACGTTTCTTTGCTTCTTTCTCCTTCGCCATTGATGCGCGGAGGTCGATAATTCTTTTTCTATAGTATTCCTTACTCATGACTTTAGATTTTATTGGTTATTTTTTTTACAATCGCACCACCAATTTTGCGCTCCAAACCTTGCTTGGTAGTAGGAATGCCAACTTTTTTTGCGACTTTATTCTTTAATCCACTAATGCCAACGGCTCGCTTTAATGAAAATGATAGCCCAGGAATCTTCATGGTATATTACTCTTTATTGATAATACTTTTTATATATGGGGCGGTTAAACCCCATATATATGTATAGGTTATTATTTTCCTGCAGCAGCAAGTGTGATGCTGTTGTCGGCCAACTTGCTATCAGCCTTGTCTGCTACCTGAACACCGATGCCGTACAACTCGGCAACTTTCTTTTCAAAATTGCCAACCTGCATATTACCCTTCACTGCGAAAGAACCGCCCTTCGCACCTTCTGCGCGGATTGAAGCCAAAGTTGCATTTTCATCAGCAAATGCACCCTTGCAAGATTTATTCTTATATACGCGAAGAGTTGCACCAAAGTTTTCCTTAAAAGTAGCCTTCAAAGTCTTAACCTTTAAACGGCTATCCAATGTAAATTCTGCCATAATTTTAATTTTTATTGGTTAACCTATAATATTATTCACCTTGTTTCTCTTTAAGAAAGTCTATCAACTTAGAGCCAAACTGGCGTGTTGTCCAATTTGGGTCGTACTCAAAGCCTTCTTTCTCTGCAACTTCACGAAGTGCACCTTTTACATTATCGTATTTACGATAAACTTCAATACTTCCGCTTTCCAATACAGACAATACATACTCGCCTGCAGTTACTGATTTCTTTGCCATAGTTTTTAAGTTTTTAAATTGTTACTATACAATAATAAAATTCTACTCCATCTACTGTCTTCTGATGCCACTTGATGTTATAAGTATGTTCAACTTCAAAAGACTTGTGCGCTTTGGCACACGAACTATTCTCGTCTTGCCAATGCTTAATAGGAGAATGATCGCCATCGGCCATGTTTAATAAGTAGTTGTTCGATGTTTGTCTGCCGACTTTGGTATAGGAAGCATCGTTAGTGACAAAAACCGCCAGGCCATTCTTTACCTTTTCAAAGCGGTTACGAACCAATTCCACTCTACGCACATCCTTCCAGAAATCATACATTCCCAAATCTTGAGCGCCTTGATTCTTCATTACAATAACCTTCTCGCTAAGCATTTCATCAAAACGAGAGATTTTTCGCTCCACTTTCTTGGTCTTGTACTTCAACTCAACTGGGCAATATTCGCCTTTTTTCATGACTACGATATCCAGTCGCAACTCACTCTCCCAAATGTAGTTTTCGAGTTCCTGCCACGGCACATAGTACTCTACATCTACATCATCATAGTGATTTGCCGAACTTCGAAGCCATATGGCAAGGTGCATCTGGAAATCACGCTCATTAAACAGCAACTCTTCATTCTTCTTCAAGAATTCAAATATATCCTCCTTGACTAAATCAACAAGTTGTGCCATAACTTAATACTTTTGTGGCGCTACGGTAAACCATATCGCTTATGTTTTTAGTTATTTATACATCTCTTTGTTTTTCTATAGCAAAGGAATAAATTAAAACATAGCGCCACAAGTTCAAATTGGTTCATGTTTTCAAAACTGTGTTTTTCATAGTAAAATCTAGGAATAACGTAGTTTTTTGTGGCGTTATTGTTATTGAATAATAAATTCTTTTTTGATATCCGACTTTTATGGATACTACTAAAAGGCTATCTTTGCTTCATGAATATTAAGTTTGATAAGGATTAAACGCCCTAGTGTATCTTCAATCTTAAACAAGATACGGTAGGCTGCAGTAATGTTGTAAACACCTATGAGAAACTTTGCAGCAATAGATTTCGAAACAGCCAACAACGAGCGTTCATCAGTTTGCTCTGTTGGTGTAGTAATTGTTAAAGACGGTGATATAGTAGATAAGTTCTACTCACTCATCAAGCCCGAACCAGAATATTACAAATATTGGTGCAGCCGGGTTCATGGTCTTTGCGCTTCCGATACAGAGAACGCTCCTATTTTTCCTGAAGTATGGAAGCAGATAGAGCCTAAGATTACAGGTCTCCCGTTGGTAGCGCACAATAAGGCATTCGATGAAAGTTGCCTTAAAGCCGTATTCCACGTTTATCAGATGGACTATCCAGATTATGAATTCTACTGTACTTGTGTAGCTTCGCGTAAAGTCTGGCCAGAAGGTCGTCACAATCTCGACATTATAGCCGCACGCTGCGGATATGATTTAACAAGCCATCACCACGCCATGGCTGATGCTGAAGCTTGCGCCGCTATAGCATTGCAAATACTGTAACGTATAATAGCGGGTAGAAAGGTAGACATAAATAGTACAAATTCATCCATTATAAACACTATGCATAATATTCTCGCCTACTATATTATTATCATCAACGCTGTTGCATTCATAGTGTACGGCATAGACAAATACAAGGCTAAGAAAGCCAAGTGGCGCATTTCGGAAGCCACGCTCTTGATGTTGGCTGTTCTTGGAGGAAGCATCGGGGCATGGACGGGAATGCGAGTCTGGCATCATAAAACTATGCACAAGAAATTCAAATATGGCGTTCCTGCTATTCTGCTGATACAAATTGCAGCAATGATGTATCTGCACATGAATTACTGACAAAAAGAAGTTTCAAGAAAAGAAGTCTATGAATATTGATACAACCAATCTCTGCTCGCATCTTCAAAAAAAGCTTTTTGATACAGATGGAGTATATCATCCTATCTGGCAAGCCATACAAGATGATGAAGAGCTAACTGCCGTAGTTCGCTCACGCCAGCTACACATCTATCGCGACGGCAAGAAGATTCTCATTCTTGCAGGCAAGGCCCAGCCGAAGATAATCAGAGAGGATAAGCTGAATAAATTGATAACAATATAAAAAACGAAGCATATGAAAAGTTTTGCACCAAAACCGTGGGTTGTGCCACAACCTGTGTTGATTATCGGCACATATAATAAAGACGGAGTCGCCAACGCTATGAATGCCGCTTGGGGCGGTCAATGGGACATGAAGGAAATAATGATTTCCATGGGTTCACACGCTACGACAGATAACCTGAAACACAATGACGAGTTTACCGTTGCCTTCGCTACCAAGAAAACCATGGTGGCTTCTGATTTCGTGGGCATTGTTTCTGCCAAGAACGATCCGAAGAAGATGGAGAAAACGGGATGGATTATCGAGAGGGCAACAATGGTTAACGCTCCTGTGTTCACAGATTTCCCGATGACTCTAGAGTGCCGCATCAAAGAGAAGTATGATGAAAGCGAAACCGGCTATTACCTCGTTGCCGAAATAGTCAATATCCTTGTGGATGAAAAGTATTTGGCAGAAGACGGAAATCCTGATTTGGAGAAGATGGAGCTGATTGTCTTCGACCCTATTCACCATGGCTATATCCAGTTGGGCGACAAGGTTGGACAGGCTTTTTCTGACGGCAAAACTTTGAAATAAACAGATGGAGACAGAAAGAATACAACTCCGCCGTTGGCAAGAATCCGATGCAGAGGTGCTCTTCAAGTATGCTTCAGACCCTGATGTAGGGCCTCGTGCAGGATGGCCGGCACATAAGTCAGCAGAAGAAAGTCTGGAGATAATACGAACTTACTTCAATAATGACACGACATGGGCGATTGTGTTGAAAGAGACTGGCGAGGCTATCGGCTGCATAGGATACTACAATCATGAAAACAGCAATATTCCTATAGGAGAAAACGACTGCGAGGTTGGCTACTGGATGGGAAAGCCTTTTTGGAACAGAGGAATCTGCACCGAAGCATTAAAGTTGATGCTTGACTACTGCATTAATATTAAGCATTTCGAAAACATCTGGGCAGACCACTTCACCGGAAATCCTGCATCAGGGAAGGTTATGGAGAAATGCGACTTCACAGACACAGGAATGTTGAATAGATGCAGTCAACTTGTTGGTGGCGACAAGGATATGGTCAAGGTGTTTAAGTACGTAACACTAAAAAATGAATAGAAAATGAAAATACTGGGTAACATTATATGGTGGCTATTTGGCGGACTCGAAGCCGCAATAGGTTATTTCACTGGCAGTCTGGCTTTGGCATGTACTATCATCGGCATTCCAAGCTTTGGCATGTACTATCAACGGCATTCCAATTGCCTTACAGACATTCAAGATTGGCTTGCTCTGCCTATGGCCTTTTGGCTCTACCGTTGTAGACACGGACAGTCCGATGGGTTGTATACGCATCCCGCTGAATCTGCTTTGGCTGATTTTCGGAGGATTGTGGGCTTGGTGCATGCATATATTATTTGGCTTGCTACTATGCATTACAATTATCGGTATTCCATGGGGAAAGCAACACTTCAAGATGGCAGGGCTTTCGCTTGCGCCATTCGGCAAAGACGTGATGTTTGGATTTTAATTTTATGACACCACTTCAAGATAGACTATCCGCTCTGCAGGATAAGCAGTACGCTGCTTTTCAAGCCAAGCTGACACCGGGTGTGCCAGAAGACAGTTTCATAGGCATCCGTGTGCCTGTGCTGCGCAAGTTCGCAAAAGAATTTGCAAAGGAGGCGGAATGCAAGTATTTCTTTCAACAGTTGCCTCACGAATACTACGATGAGAATATGCTTCACGGACTTCTTATCTCTCAAATTAAGGACTACGAAGAATGCATCCGCCTTACAGACCGCTTTCTGCCATACGTAGACAACTGGGCGGTTTGCGACATTATGTCGCCCAAGGTGTTTGCCAAACACAAAGAGGAATTATTAGCGAAGATTAAGACTTGGAGCCAATCGTCACACGTTTATACTTGCCGTTTTGGGATAGAGACGCTTATGACCCATTACCTTGATAAGGAATTCAAAACAGAGTATCTTGAAATTCCTGCATCAGTAAGGAGCGATGAGTATTATGTAAAAATGATGGTGGCATGGTTCTTTGCTACAGCCCTTGCCAAGCAATGGGAAGCGACGATTCCTTACATCGAACAAAAACGCCTTGCTCCATGGACGCACAACAAGACTATCCAAAAGTCAATAGAGAGCTACAGAATATCACCCGAGCAGAAGGAGTATCTGCGGAGCTTGAAGATAAAATAATGGTGGAAACGGGAAATAGAACTATTAAACAGAAACCGGCTCTACAGCACCTTCTGGAAGTGGTGAAAAAACATTGCGATGATTAAAAAAAAGAATTCGATGGTTCAAGTGAAACATTGCGATGTGTTAATTGAACCATAGCAATGTTTTCTTACTGAGGCTACAATACTACCGCCGTCTGGATAATGTAGTCATTCTAAGAAGCAATATTCAATATCAAAACAACAAGGTTGCCAATTCCTACGCTTAGGAGCTGGCAACCTTTCTACTTATTTACATTCAGTTTTATAAAGCCTTGGCTTTTTCAGGCTCATTAGTCGTAACGTAGTCTATACCCTGCTTGAAGAATTGTTTTATTTCTTTCAAATCGTTCACCGTCCATACATTGGTGACAAGGTTAAGCTTCTTGGCCTCTTTAATCCATGACGGATTCTTCTTGAATACCTTGTCATTATAGTCGATGCCAGTATAGCCGGCTTCCTTTGCCTGGAGTGGCGAGAGGTCGCCGCTAAGATAAGACACCTTAGCTCCGGGAAGGTTACGCACGATGTAATCACAAGCGTGTTTACTGAAAGAGATGTATTCAGTCCTGCTTTCCAACCCAGCCTCTTTTACCATTTTCAGAGCTGCGTCTATGCAACGGTCTTCATCGCTCTTCTGTACATGTACCTTAACTTCGAGTATGAGTTTCATATTGCCCAACGGTTTAGCCGCTTCCAGATACTCGCTCAGCGTAGGTATAGCCTCGCCATTCTTCAGTCGCTTATCCTTAATGTCAGCATAGTTGGCATTCTCTATCTTAATGCCTTCCACGTCGTCATCATGAAATACCACTACCACTCCGTCACGTGTGATGTGTACATCGAATTCTGAGCCGTATACCCCAATCTTGTAAGTATTCTGCAAAGAAGAAATAGAATTCTGGGCAGAACCTTCGGTTTTCCAATATCCTCTGTGCGCTATCACCTGCGGCGCTCTATTCTTAGCTATAGACGGAAGAACAATTCCCATCAACAGCATAACATAAACGATTAATCTTTTCATAATTGTATCTTTAATTTACTTGTTTTAAAATCCTATCTTAAACATCAATGATTCAAAAACCATGCCATAATGATTTCTGCCGCAAAAGTAGATGGAGCATATTACATCGAGGTTTCTATTTTATGAAGAAAGGGTAAAAGCTTAAAAAGGGATTAGCTCATGTAGCTATATAAATAAGGTGTAGTTTCTTATTCTCCGCTTAACACATTTGTAACAGCGTTGTAACGTGCCTTGAATACTTTTGTGCCGACAAAAACTATTTAGTATTCAATGAAGACGACTAAGATTTCTAATTTCATTATGATGGCATTCTTAGGATGCTGTTCTATCTATTCTGTCTCTGCGCAACAAGCAAGTGCAACTGGCGTGAAACGACCTAAGCTTGTGGTGGGCATAGTAATCGACCAGATGCGTTGGGATTATTTATATCGCTATCAAAAACGTTATACTGACGGCGGTTTCAAGCGATTGCTCAACGAGGGTTTCTCATGCGAGAATACCGTGATTCCGTATGTGCCTTCTGTAACTGCCATCGGACATACTTGCATCTATACGGGTAGCGTTCCGTCTATTCATGGCATAGCAGGAAACAATTTCGTAAAAAACGGGGAAAAAGTGTATTGCACCGACGACGATACGGTTAAGCCGGTAGGTTCTAACAGCGAAGCTGGACTCATGTCGCCAAGGAATTTGTGGGTAACTACCATAGGTGACGAGATGAAAATCGCTTCGAACGGACGTGCCAAAGTAGTGGGCGTAGCTCTTAAAGACCGAGCTTCTATTCTCCCTGCCGGACACAATCCCGACGGAGCGTTTTGGTTCGACGATAAATCGGGAAATTTCATTACTAGCACTTATTATATGAATCAGTTGCCCAAATGGGTTGAAGTATTCAATAGCAAGAAGCTCCCCGAGCATTATCTGTCAGAAAAATGGAATACGCTTTATCCTAAAGACACATACACAGAAAGCACTTCCGACGAAAATGAATACGAAGCCGGAATAAAGAAAGGGGTAAAGGCTACACTCCCACTCAATCTTCCGGAGCTGTATAAGAAATCTGGTTATAACATTATCAGAAACACTCCATTCGGCAACTCGCTGACGTTCGATATGGCAAAGGCTGCTATCGACGGAGAGCAGCTTGGAGCTGATGACGAAACAGATCTATTAGCGATAAGTTGCTCAAGTACCGACTATATTGGTCATCAGGTAGGAACTCACGCTGTAGAAACCGAAGATACGTATCTGCGTCTGAATAAGGCGATTTCCGATTTTCTGTCATATCTCGATGCAAAGGTTGGCAAAGGCAATTATCTGGTATTCCTCAGTGCCGATCATGGAGCGATGAACAATGCCCGTTTTCTGCAAGACCGCCGTATTCCT
>FR881271.1:8815-22035 GCA_000434735.1 Bacteroides sp. CAG:530 | reverse complement strand
GCCGTATTCCTGCTGGCAACTGGGACGATGGTGTCGCAGCTAAGAAGCTGAACGAAGTGCTAGCTAAGGAGTATCCTAACACAGGCGATTTAGTAAAGACCGTGATGAATTATCAGGTATTCTTCAACCGCGAGGTGATCAAGAATCAGCATTTGGACTTCGCTAAAATAAAGCAGACAGTCGTAGATTTTCTGAAGGAAGACTCATGTGTACTGTATGCGTGCGATATGGAAAAGACAATGACTGAGAGCATCCCCGAAGAAGTAAAATATCGCATCGTAAATGGTTACAACCGTGAACGCAGCGGAGACATACAGATTGTGCTGAAGCCCAACTTCTACACACACGGAATGAAGGGTACCGACCATGGCGCATGGAATCTATACGACACGCACATTCCTTTGGTATTTATGGGATGGGGCATAAAGCATGGCGCTACAACCAAGCGGACGTTCATGACCGACATTGCTCCTACCATCGGAGCACTGATTCATGTGCAAGCTCCTAATGGTTGCGTAGGAAAACCCATTTCCTTCACAAGATAAGTGCCTCTACTACTATCGATATTAAGACGCTTAAAAGCGAGACAAACACAAAAAAACAACGATTCATTCAAAAAAGGAAAGTTTTCTGAAGATTTTCCGGGTAAAAGTACCGCAATTTAAAATATTTGTGGCACTTTTATGTTTTAATTCAATAGAACAACAATTAAAAAACAAAAAACATGACTATCGGAGATAAAATACCAGAAGTTCTTGGCATCGACCAAGACGGACGTGAGATTAAGGCAAGCGACTATCGTGGCCGCAAGATTGTACTTTACAGCTACCCCAAAGCTAACACCAGCGGATGTACTGCCGAAGCTTGTTCGCTACAAGCTCATAAGGAAGAACTTGCAGCTGCCGGTTACGACATTATCGGTGTGAGCAAGGATAAGCAGGCTCTTCAGAAGAAATTCGCAGACGCTCAGGGTTTGCAGTTCCCTCTTATTGCAGATACAGAGACTACCCTTCTACAGGAACTCGGTTGCTGGGGAGAGAAAGTAGCTTGCGGACGCAAAACCATCGGCATTCTTCGCACCACTTATCTAGTGAACGAAGATGGAATCATCGAGAAGATTTTCACTCCAAAAGAAATCAAGACCAAGATTCACGCAGAACAGATACTGGATTATATCAATAAATAATCAGTACAACAAAAGATTATGCCTATGTAACAGTTGTCCCCATCAGAACATTAATGCTTTGATGGGGACAATGATTCTTACACCTGATTCAATATGACTATACACCAAATAACATTCAGCCCCACCGGAGGAACGTGCCGTGCAAGTGAATTCCTTTGTAAGGGTTTCGATGCAGAGAGTACCATTACAGAGCTTTGCACACAAGAAGAGAATCTGAATTATCCAAATATCGAAGCAGACGACTTGGTGGTGATTTCAATGCCTGTATATGCAGGACGTGTGCCGGCATTGGCAACAGAACGATTGAAAAATGTCATCAGCAACGGAGCCAAATGTGTGATTATCGCTGTTTATGGCAACAGAGCATACGAGGATGCTTTGGTAGAGATGCAAGACGTGGCTACAGAAGCTGGCTTCCAAGTGATATCGGCTATAGCTGCCATTGCAGAACATAGCATCTGCCGTATGTACGCTACGGGCAGACCCGATGATATCGATGCCAAAGAATTAGCGTCGTTCGGAACAACTATTCTTGAAAAAATAAAGGGGAATAAGCCTTTCGCCCCTCTCACATTACCGGGCAACCGTCCTTATAAGCAAGGTTGCACAGGCCCCTTCCCTACCGCTAACGATAATTGCACAGATTGTGGAACCTGCGCAAGTCAGTGTCCTACAGGAGCCATCTCTCTTGATAACCATAAAGGAAACAACAACGAGCTTTGCATAGGCTGCATGCGATGCGTTTCGGTTTGTCCCGTTCATGCAAGAGGCATAGGCGAACGACTCAACATGCTGGTGGAACGACTCAAACCACTATGCAGCGACAGGAAGCAGAACGAATTGTTTGTGTAAAACTATGACCCAACAACATAAATACATACAACTAGACTTATTCCAAGAAGAAGCGGAAGATAACGAAAAGGAACTCGAATCTCCTGTCTGCCAAAAGTACGACTTGACGGACCTGTTCGCAAGGCTAGCCAAGTCCGACTTCCGCAGTCGATTTCATCTGACAAAGAAAGACAAAGAGTACATCTCCCAGAAAGGTTTGCCCACCATCCGCCGACACGCAGAAGACTTCATCGCCAAACGACTCGCTCCAGCCGTTATTCCGAACGACGGCAAGCAGACACCAATGCGAGGCCATCCAGTGTTCCTTGCCCAGCACGCCACCGGCTGCTGTTGCCGAGGATGCTTCTACAAATGGCATCACATCCCCGCCGGACGAGAACTCACCAAGGGAGAACAGCAATATGCCGTAGCCGTACTGATGGCATGGATAGAAAAACAATTGTAAGCAATTCGCCTCTCAACGGCAGCTGCCAATATCTCCATCAGTAAGAATATCTTTTATGAAACCCTCTTGGTCATACCCTTTTCTTTCTCGATGAATAAACTCTATCAATTGCTGAATATCATTACTATCAGAACAAAGATCCTTAAAATGACTGCTCTGATCATCATATCGTTTTCTTGAGCCCAATTTAAGACGATGCTCAATATCAAGTGGAATCAACAAAGAAGACCGCTCTTTTCCTAAGTATTTCTGAAACTCGGAGAGAAAAATATGTATCCCAGCCAAATCAAAATCACCAAAATGAACATAATAATTAGGTATAGAGACAAGCCACTTCCTAAGATCCAAAGACTGAGGATAGCGAGACACAAAAACTATCTTTTCTGGCAAACCATGCAATTTTAGATAATCTTCAAAAAATGGCTTTTGCTTACGAATCTGTCTAAAGTTTTCCATATTCTCTATTCCAATCACAACAACATCTTTCGGAATGATAAACCTTTCATAATCTGTAACAAACAAAAAACTACCCTCCTGCGGATTCACAATAAAATGTTCGCCATTTAGCAAGCAATTTATAGGTTCGTAACTATTTATAGGGAAACCAGGACATGAACGAACCGTCACCAACTTTGAATTGCCGGTATCTGCAGCCAACGAAGCACGAGACTCTACCGCATCTACTTCTAAAATGCGGTAGCTCTCGTCTTTATCTATAAGATACCTTTTCAAAGCCTCAACATTACGCGCACGATATGATTTCCTAGAGCCATGAATAACAACCAACAACAAACCTTCTGCCATCAGTTCATCAAGCAACTTGCCACTCAACTTTGAGCCTGCAACTTGCTCTCCTGCTATCAAAGCCTGTACAGATGCACTTATAGCCATATCTTAGTTCTATTAAATTCGTTTCATCAATTTCTCTACCTTTGTTTTTACACCATGCTTACTCAGCAAATAGGTATACCGATAATCATAAGGATTATAAGATGTAGGCGAACTATTAATAAGGTAGATATTGCGCGAATTAGCGAACTGTAATATACCTTTAATATTATTGGGATGCAAACGACCTATCTCGTCCATCATGCAATGCACTATAAAATCTCCACTCTTACGGGCCGCTTTTTTCTTAAACACATTAATAAGCATGATATTAACCATAGCTTTTACAAGAATATCTGTACCATCGGAACCCACATTATTAATACGCTCTACCCAATTGGTATCATTGTCGTTCTCTTTCACACGGAACTGTAAGCGGAAAGAGTCGCCCAGAGAAACAGCCAATCGGTTGGGTTCGTTCAGCAACCGATGCGAAAGTTCTTTAAGATAATCAATCACCTTGCGGTTTACCTCATCACGGTTTCCATTAGAAAACAAGTTCAGTTCGCCTATAGAGAGGGCATTATCTACAGTATAATCATGAATAGACATGAGCAACTGCATTAGTCTGTCGGACGACTCGGTTGCTCTCAGTTCGATACTCTTAATGACACCAGCAAAATTCTTCTCCACGAAATCACGATTGATATCAAGTATCACACGATCTACATCCGATCGGCGTTTTATCAAAGCACCAATTTCTGTGGATATACGCCCTAAAATATCTTTATAATGCTCGCTTGTACGTCTACGAAACACTTCTATCTTATTATTATCCATGAAATCCTGTAAATTGATTGCAATCTGAAAATAATCATTATCAGTACGAGGCATTGTATTAAAATTGAAGGCATTCTGAGGTTTAAAATTACGATTAAAATTCACAACAAGTTCCTTCAATCGTTCTATCGATTCACGCTTATGATTTACAGTTCCTCTTAGCTGTGCAATCAATTGCCGACAATCTAGCGCACTCGGTATAGACTTATCGTCCGATAATAAAGAATCTGACACCAAACGCTCATGCTCTACCATTTGACGATAAAGTTCCAATCCGTCTTTTCTATGCGATAAATCTTTCTGAATAACTTTCAGACGTTCTTCCATTCCCAAACGCCTCTTCTCTATTCGAATCCGCTTATCTTCATAACGTTGGCGCAGCATTATAAGTTGCTGCTCTATATCCTTAATAGCCGCTCTTATCTCAGGTTCCATAGCAAATAGATTCTGTTCCGTCAAACGATACTGAATAACAGTGTTACGTTCTTTATCAATCTTCTCCAATAGTTTCTTGAGCTCATATATTGCTTTACGATATTGGCCTAGAAGATTAACATCTACACCTTTTCCTGCAAGTTCTGCTTTCTGCTGTTCTTCTAATTGAATCTTTTGATCATCGTATTCCTTATTCCGGACAACAGCTTCAGACTCTAATTCTTTCTTAAACTTACGCAATTCATCATCTAGAGCTTTTGACAATTTATTAAAAGACAACTCTATATCCCTAAGTTCCTTTTTGCGTTTGTTCTCTTTCTTTTCACGGTCATCTTTTTCTGATTGTTCCGCAAGAAGAGCTTCGTAAAAAGTACGGTCGCGTACCTCTTTTTCCTTTTCGATTAGTTCTTGTTCCTCCATCTCTAGCTTATGCTGCTGATTCTGCAGATTCTGACGTTTAATAGGAATCTGCTCTGCTGCCACCTTTAAAGAAGTAGATTCCTGACGATATGGATTGAGCAACGAAAGGTACTTCTTTTTAAGTTTAGCGATTTCTTCTTCTAGGGCAATGGGCAATTGGGCAAGTCTATGTTTTACCTGTTGCAGTTGTTCTTCTAGTTTTTTCTTCTCAGTTCTATATTCATCAGGTGTACGATGCACTGCATCAATACAATCCAAATTCAGTTTGACTCCAAATAAACTACCGCTTGTAAGGTCCATTTCGGGTTCAAGTCCTTGTGCATAAAGAATCCGTTCCTCATCGACTACCTTTCCTATCGTTTCTTCCCATCCACTGGTATTATTACAAAGCCATTGATAAAGAGACCCCTCAAGACGAGACAACAAATCATCAATTTTTGTAATTTGCTGAGAATATTTCGTACGTTCTTCTTCCAGTAGTTCTTGCTCACGCTGTGAAGCCTGCTTCAGTTGCGCCTCGTGCATATCATATTCTGTAGTAACTTGGTCAATCCTACTTTTAACTACGTTCTGCTGTGCTGCATTCTCTTTCTCTTCTAATTCAAGTTGTCTTAGTAACTCTGTAACTTGCTTAATTTCATCTGCTTTAGGATGCCACCGCCGAAGTTCTTTCTGAGCATCTTCTGCCCTATGTCGTTCGGCTTGCAACATCTGCAAACGATCATCAGACTCATGTCGCCAATTATCGAACGCTTCCATTATCTGATTACGGCTTTTCGTTTTTTCCTTATCAAGACGATTGCGCTCTACCTGCATAGAATCTTGTTTCTTATAATAAGCTTCTTTCTGATTATTCACGAATTCTTGTCTAGCGTTATCCAACTTATCACGAGCTATCTTATATTTCTCTTCTATTGAAGCATTGGTTTTCAAAAGATCATCCAGCAGCATTTGCTTATCAGCAGTTTCTTGCTTGATTGATTCTTCACGAGCGGCAAGTGCAAGCATAGCTTCTATACCTTTCAACTCGAATTGCTTCTTGGCTTCTGCTATTTCATTCAACTTAGATTTCTTACCACCAAGCTCCTGATTAAGCGAATCTTTATCCTTATTATAGTTGGCAGATAGTTCTTTCTCTCTGTTGCGCTCCTTTTCGATATTCTGTTTTACTTCTGTGTTCTCTTCTTCTAAAAGAGGAATCTGATATTCACTGTCGTTCACAGCATAATTCAGCATACGCCATAAGTCTACCAACTGCATATCAAAAGCACTGATTGTTCGCCCTTGCTCTGCTATCTTCAATGCCAATTGGCGCACAGGATACTTACCTTCACGCGTTTGGCGGAACCAACAATCTATTTCATCATACTCGCGTTCAAAGCCAGTTACCAACCTACGGTAAGTTTGCAAATCAATAGGTAAATCCTCGTCGGCCATAGACTGAATAATGGTATTTTTCACAAAGTCTGCATCCAATTTAGTATTTAGGAACACATTCTGAATGCTTCTTGGAATATTCTGGTAATGGGAACTTTGCACAATGGCATAACGCGTATACTTAGAATCATGAGTATTGCCGAAAATAATATCCTTAAACATTACGCCAGAGTCGATACGAGCAGATACTGATATATTCTTATCTATATGCTCACGTATCTTCACCCAGTCTCCAAAAACTTGCTTATTGTCATCGATAAGCCAATCACGTTGATAAGGAGCATCAATAAACCTCCATGACGCACGCCCCTGATACCTACTTACCAATATAGTATATGCGCCATTATCACGCATCACTTCGTATAGAATGTATGAGTTAGACTGACGAAAATAGAATTCATCGAACGACTTCTGTCCTTGCTGAATACCCAGCCTCTGCTTGTCGGCATTGTAGAAAAACAACAATGCTCTTAGCACTGTACTTTTACCCACACCTTGAGTTCCTGTAAAATGCACGTTACCATCCACCGAAATCTCTGCATACGGTATATTGGCACTATTGATAAAAATAATCTTATTCAGGTACTTCATCTTCGTTAGCTATTTGAATCATATTAACCAATTCCTCTGCATAATGAAAAGCAGAAGTTATTTTATAAGTCTCATCTTGTTCGCTAATACACTCGGCGAACCCCATGTTAAGCATCTCCCCAAGTAGTTTATTCACAATCTCAAGATTAGAGTCTGCACCATATTTTTTAAATAGATGTCCGGCTTTCTCTTTCAATTCAATATCCAAACTTATTTGCTCTGTAAGATTACTTTTTCTGAACTGATAGCCAGCGGTAAACGACTGATTATAACACTTTAGAAAGTCGAGATAATCAATCCACTTAGAAAAACTCTCTAATTTTTGTTCTATAGCCTGTTTACTCTCACCTATACGTGAGAAATAGAAATATCCATTACCAGATTCTAACTTGAGGCCTATTTCTTTAAAGAAATCAGTATATTCATCTACATTCTCCTCTAAATCTTCATACAAATGACGGATAGAAGGCTCTGTACTATCAACTGATAGGAATTCTCCACGACTCAGTTTCTCATATATTATTTGTGTATTATTTCGCATAAATTATAGGGTATTCAATATCTTGATAAGTTGCATATTTACCAGTCATACGGCATTCTTCTGGATGCAGAATAACTAACTGACAGAAAAGAGCGGCATGATCTTCAATATCACGCTTACTATTATAATCGTATTTCAGAATAAAATCAAACAAATTATAGCTCGACGCAGAAAACGCATTCCACACTTCCGTTGGGTCTACCTCTTTCAACCGCTGCACATGAGTCTGTAAGTCTTCATCTGTAAGAGGTTCGGCTTCTGTACGCGCAGTTTTCTGAATGCCATTGCGTTCCGCTATTTTTCTTAGTATTTGCACAATCTGATCATTCTCTCTAAGCATTTCAAGTGAAAGACGAATCTTGCTATACTGACGAGACTCCATCCACAAAGGATTTTTTTCTTCTAATACTTGTACAATGTTCGTATCTGTTTTAATAAGAAATTGATCTTGCAGATATTTCAACTTACGGATTTTCTTATAAAGTTGATTCTGCTGATCTATCTGATTAATATAGATAATAATCTGTCTGTCTATTTCCATTAACGCATGATAAGCCTCCACAAAATCATGTTTCACATCGCTACAAGTCTTAGCCATGTGAGGGTCATTGGCCATAATGAAGAAAGCATGCTCATTATCCATCAGCTTTTCACACTCACGTATCATTGCACGAATACTGTGACTCTTCTCATCTAGATTTTGTAGTTTCTTCTTCTTAATTACGTAATTAGGCTCTTGTTTATAAGCGTTATCCATATTTCGCTTCAAATCGACTACATTTTTCAGTGTTCTGAATCCCGTCTTTTTTAAGAGTTGCCTCACTGTATCTTGATATCCAGCTCTTCGGTTTACGTTGGTTTCTTGTAGGAAATATCCTATATGCTCCTTAAGCGTATTAATACATTCTTGTACACTCAGCACGCTGATTTCCTCATTGACATCAAGCACCTCTTCAAAGAAATTCAAGTAGTCGCTTTCAATCTCTAAAGTATTGCCAGCTTTTACTAACACGCCATAATCTAAAAGTCGCTTCAGCCGCTTCTCGTTGTTTTCCACAAGGTCTAAAGCTAACCCTAACGGAAACTTAATCAACTTTCGCTTCTCAAACATTTCGCTCAACAGTTTTTGCTCGCGCGAGAGTGTCTTTGTCAACTCTTCTATAGTTCGGAAATGGGTCAGAATATCCATAGTTAATACTATAAAGTGTTTATCATATCATTATTACTCATACAATAGCTGCCGTCTCGCACATCACCAAGATAAGCACGTTATATTTTGCAGGCATAATTATTGTCTTCTAAAAAATGTATGCGTAAAGATAGTCAAATAACAACGCAATCTATTTACAGATTAAATAAAAATCGCATTTTCTTCACAGATTCCAGATAATTCCTTACTTTTACGCAGAAAGACTACACAGTGCATCCGTAGCTTTGCACTCAAGATACAAAGAGAGGTCAAGAACAGCTTACTTCTAAATCATATTTGCGCATTGCGCGAAGGTAAACAGCTGTATCAATTACCTCTCTTTTTTTAATATTACTCTTTCTACCATTTATTATGATGAACAATATTCTCACAAAAATCGCTTTGCGTTACCGTGCGTTGTACCTCGACATCAGTCGTGAAGACATCAACAACACTTCAGCAACTACAGTTCCGGTAATGGCATTCGTGGCACGCCTTAAAGAAAATGGTTTCTGCGTAAGCGAGGAACTGCTACATGCGCTCAACGTTGTTTCTGCCGATACCCTTGCCGAGATTACACGCTGCATAGAAGAAGTGATGGGCATAAACCTGAACTGGGCGGCGCTGGTAAAAGGATGGAATGTGCCTACGGGCGAATCATACGTAGACCACCTTATTACGTGGGTAGCCAATATAATGGGCGGCGAAAAGGCGGGACTCGAAGGAACTACCTTGCCGTGCGGACATTTCATTCCGGATGGCACGTTCCCCATAGAGCGATACAACGGTTGCCCGTACTGTGGCACTCCGTTCAAGACCGCCGATTTTGTATATAAAGGTCAGGGCAGCAAACTGAAAGAACTTCGACTCTTTACGGATAGAGATATGAAGAACGTCTTTACCTCGCTCCTCACGTCAGCTACTCCACTCGACGCTACGCAAAAAGATACGCTGGAACAGTTGCTTCGCGAATATCAACTCCCAGACGATGTTACCATCACGATGAAGGAGACCGCCATGCTTGTAGTTAAGTTCCTCACCGAACAAGGCAAAGCCGATGAAGCCTCTGTATTACTAAAGACTCCAGCCGATGTGCTGCGTTATCTGTGGTACGAAAAGACCGGATATGTGCAGATTATAGAACCGAAGACTTTAGTGGCTCATGCTGGAAAGATGTACAGACATATGTGGGGGCCTCTGGACAGAAGCGAAGATGCCGCACAAGAGATGAAGAAGAAACTGATGTTGAAATACGACCGCAAGGCTTGTCTCCGTGCGACGAAATGGCTCAACGCTACGCAGCTCTCTGCGGAACAAGCGGCAGAAAACATGAACCCCAAACGAGGCATGTGGGTAAGAATGATTCGTGCGCTTCGCCTTGCCGAATACTCTCACAAGAAGGGTATGGAGCATCTGGCGGATATACTCGATATTTTCTACAGACAAGACTATTCCACCTGGCAGGGCCGTGTAGACAAAGCCCGTTTGGAGAATGATGCCAACAAGACTATTTCGCTGCTGAAAGAACGTCCGGGACTGTTTGCCCGTTGCCTCTTCGCGTCTATGCTGAGATTTGGTAGCGATAAGGTGCTCACCGCATTCAACGAAATAGCCGACCGACTCCCTGCACGCTTGCTTCTGTCGTTAGGCAATGCGGCAGAGTCTTACTTCAACCCTAAAGAAACCCGACTTGCACGTCCCATTACCGACGTGACTCATAAAATAGAAGCCAACAAGCTACTCGCCCTCTACAACGATGACACACGTAAGGCGATGGTGGCAGATGTGATGAATATATACAAGAGCTCGATGCTTCGTAGATTCTCAGCTCAGAAGACCGATACCAAAACGGTATATATAGACCACGCCCTCTACAATATTCCGGTGAGTGTAGGCGACCGTGCCACAACTATACAAGATACATCGTGCGCCTTAATGGGAACTCGCTTCCCTATAGAAGGAGATACCGTGCGACTCTTCATGCAATGGGGAAAGGGACTACCCGCACAACACCTCGACATGGATTTGAGTTGCAGTATCTCATTGCCAAACGATGAAGTGGCTGAGTGCGTTTACTACAACCTCACCTGCACAGGAGCGAAACACTCTGGTGACATCCGCTCTATCCCCGATATGGTAGGCACGGCCGAATATGTGGAACTCTCTCTTCCTGAATTACAAGAGGCGCAGGCTAAGTACGTCACCTTTACATGCAATGCCTACTCATGCGGATCGCTCTCGCCCAACCTTGTAGTTGGTTGGATGAACTCCGCCTATCCCATGACGGTTTCCGAAGAAAAAGGCGTAGCGTACGACCCTTCTTGCGTTCAGCACATGGTGCGCATCAGCGAGGGCAACCTCACCAAGGGACTTGTTTTCGGAGTACTCGATGTAACCCGACGAGAGATTATCTGGCTGGAGATGCCGTTCACGGCACAGACACTTCGCGGAGCCAACAGCGAATCAGTAGAAACACTTCTCCACAAACTCGAAGCCAAGCTATCTGTAGGAGAATTAATTGAGATGAAGGCGAAAGCACAAAACCTCACCATAGTTGCAAGTGCGGAAGAGGCCAATGAAGCCTACACCTACGAGTGGGCACTCAACCCCGCCGACGTAACAAAGCTACTCTATATGTAACTCGAAACCAACACATCAGCGAGCGACTTCAGGGCACAAAAAAAGCGACCCTAAAGTCGCTCGCGATGATTCTGAATAACAGGAGGATTCACCCCATCATAATACATATCATAAAAGGTGTCATTTCCGTCGGGCTCCAAGCTGTCGCTCAGTACAAACCGCTTGCCGTCTACGTACCGCCGATAAATGAACAACCGCTTCAAGGAATTCCGTGTACGGATAAATACTCTCCGGTTACTGACGAAGCAAACGCCGTTGCCCATCTTAATTTCATCCCTCCTGATGGGTGCCGCATCCATATAATAAGCACGCAGAAAATACAAATCGCCCACCTTCATGAAGTTTAAGAACCCTATTTTCACCATCTCAGGTCTCTGCGTAAAGGCAACTCTATTCTCAAGACACACCCAATAATCGCTACCATCCTCAGTAATTCTGAGCAAGCCGTTGTCCTCCAACTCCGCATAGTCGAACTGCAACTCAGGACTATCTACGGGCTTGAACAATTTAGTACGTACCACATACTTGCCATCCCACTTCTGCACTACGCGCAAATCGTACGCCGTGGGGCACACCTTTCTGTACGTACCCATCGACTGCCACTTATCTATAAAGTACTCCCTATGAAACACCTGACACAAACCATCATCCGTACGAACATAACGCAAATCTCCCAACTCGCTATAGTCGCTAACTCGCAACTTATCGCCTAGGCTAAAGCCACCAATCGCCGACATAAAGTTGCGCATATACCGCTCCTTCTGCTCTTCGAACGCCAACAGCCCAGCCTCGTATTCCGCCTTCTTCGCTTCCCACTCCTCAAGACTGATGCCGTGTAATAACGGTTCAAGTCCCTTACGCCAAGCCAACACAGCAGTCTCACTTTCCCAAAGCACAACATCGTCAAACTGATCCTTCTGTCTGTACAGCACCTCCGGTTCCGATGGTTGGATGAAGAAAGACTTAAACCGAAGCCCAGCGTTCACGCCATGCACCAAAGCGTCGGGCACCACAAAGCACCCATCATCCATCCAGCGAGTCTTCACCCTCGGATAAAGCTTCATGCCATCCGTAGTGCTGAACTCCAGAAAACCGATACGCTCAATCCTCGGTCTACGCACAAAGCGCACCCCATTGCGTAAGTCCATCCACGGACGCTCACGGTCGATCTTCCTTCTGGAACACAACTTCACTATGCCGTACGCCTTCAACTCCACCTTATTATATATGCAAGGCAGTACCTCTGCGCCAGCCTTGTCCACTATACCAGAAAGCCCATCTTCGCTTTCCGTAACCTCATAACCATACGCCGCCTCCAAGTCCATACGCTGACCCTGATGCGTCATTACGGTAATAAGCTCCGTATCCTCGTCGGCAGTGATGCGCTGCACACCGTCATGTATGGAATAAGCCACATCATACTGCTCTTCCGCCTTAAAGAGATTACCCTTTCCTGCAAGCCGTCCGTCAAACATCGCCTGCCAGTCCCTATCGTCCGACGGCAAGCCGAACAAACGATACAGACCCACATTATCCAATATCAGGCAATACTTTTTACCGTCGAACACACGCATGCCACGGCCCACCTGCTGCAGATACTTAGCAAGCGAAAGCGTAGGTCGAGCCAACTGAATGAACTCCACGTCGGGGCAGTCGAAGCCCTCACCAAACAAATCCACGTTAACCAAGACTCTTACAGCTCCCGACGACACATCACCTTTCTCTGCCGAGTCGCCACTACTCTTAAACTCCTCAACTATCCGCTTCCGTTCATCAGCAGACATCTTCCAACTAATCGCCACCGCAGGAATGCCAT
>FR881271.1:0-8801 GCA_000434735.1 Bacteroides sp. CAG:530 | reverse complement strand
CAGGAATGCCATGCTCTCTATAATACTCGGCTATATGCTCAGCATGATTTACGTCTATAGCATACGTTATGCCCTTCTTGTCTGGCGCATACCGTAACACCGTATTGCACAGACGTTCTATACTAGGTCTGACATCCAACTTCTCGCTCATCTCCTTCAACGAAAAATCACCGTCGGCCCCACGCTTGGTCAGTCCGAACACCATCCGCTGATCCTCACTATCCGCCTTTATCGACATATAATCGTACAGCGACAAACGCCCGTCGGCAATGAATTTCTTTGTAGACCACGACTGCAGCAGCACATCAAACAAATCAGAAAAACCCTTCATGTTCAACCGGCACGGAGTAGCCGTTACCCCAAGCTTCTTAGCCTCCGGATAAGCGTTCATCACCTCAGCATAAGTCCGTGCCAACGCATGATGCGCCTCATCAATCACTATAAGCGAAGGCCTCTCATCCAACTCCCTATGATGCTTTGATAACCACTGTATCGACATCACCTTTATAAAGGAAGATTGATATTCAGAGCACGCCAATCCCGACTGCCCGACCAGCGATTCCTCAATCTGTTCCACCAGTTCACGCCGATGAGCCACAATCCACACGCACGCATTCTTCGCCCTCTGCACCTCGTCCGTAACCACGCTGGCCAGCACATGCGTCTTACCCGTACCCGTGGGCATCTGCACCATAACGGATCTACACGACCGAAAAGCCGCCTCAATCCGCTCCTTCATTTCTATCTGATAATCGTAAAGCCGGATATTATTCATAATTAACCAAGCGATTCGCTACCGTCTTCGCCATACTTGCCATCCTTGGCCTCGTATATAACCGACGGTTCCAGTACCTCTACCGAGTGCCATTCGCCCTGCGGCACCACACAACCGTAATTGCCCAGCGCCGGATCAAGATGGATGCGCTCCTTCTCGTTACCGTTCTCGTCATAGAACACCTCTATCAACTTACCGCACAGCAACAGCACATTCTCCGTACTATTAGGATGCCGATGGATAGGCACCACCGTTCCCGGCAACAACGCATTCAGCATACGCTGCGAATTATCGTTGGCCGAAGTACGCAAGTCGAAGTTCTGACGTAAGCGAGGATTAGCCATAGCCTGCTCGAACAACTTACCTAAAAACTCTTTATTCAATTCCATAACCGTGATATTCATTATTTGCCCAACGAAGCCAGATACTCCTCGTGCAAGTGGTAATATTTCTTCATAAACAACACATACGCTACGGCCAATATCGCCAAAGCACCTATCAGATACATCCAGTGACACAACACCGTGTCAGGGCATAGATATATGAAACCGAGAGAAACCGCCAACTGCATAACCATATACAGCGAAGTAACCTTTACATGTCCTATTTTCAATTCATTAGCCATAAGCTGATAAGCGTGCTTTCTGTGAGCCTCGCCCAAATTCTCGTGCAGCATGATACGATGCACTATAGTCAAGCAACCGTCCACACCATACACCAACAAGAAAATCAGCCATGTAATATCTTCGGTCTTAATAATAACATTTCCCAACAAGAAAAGCATAATGAACGCTATACCGATAGAACCCACGTCGCCGGCAAAACACTTCGCCTTACCCTTCGGGCGGAAATTAAAGATACAAAACACCAACGAAGCCAAGACAGTAGATACTATCAAGCTCTGCTCTACATACCCGCCATCCATGTTCACGGCCATCAGCGGCAACAAAACCGCCAACGAATACCCCGCCGTAATGCCATTGATGCCATCCATGAAGTTAATCACATTTGTAGCCCCCACATAAACTATCAGCGCCACCAGCACTATCCACCACATCGACCAGTGCAATATTCCCAGTTGATAGAACGCCATCGCCGCAGCAGCGAACTGCGCCACCAGTCTCACCGAGTCGGGCAACGAATGGATATCATCTACGAAACTCACCCCAGCTACCAGTGTCAGTCCCGCCAGGAACCACGGATAATCGAATCCGAAAAACGCACTCCATACCCAAGCGCCAATCAAGAAGATGATACCTCCACCACGCAACACAATCGTAGAGTGCGACGAACGCTCATTAGGTTTATCGATAATGTTAAACTTATCCGCAATGCGGAAATACACGAGTTCCGCCGCAAGTAGCAGAACGAAAATAATTAAATACGTCATATTAAATTGCTATTGATTTTCTATTGAGAGTAAGAACAAGCACCCTTGTCCACAATTCACTTCAGGGCATAAGCCATCGTGTAGACATTTTCTGCAAATGCCTACATATCATATTGTTAGAATGTTATTTAAATTGATATATTGGCATGGTGCCAATATATCAGGAAGAAGTTTTTCATAGTTCTTCTCGCCTTCTATCAATTTGCGGAAGAAATTTATCGATCTTATGAAAAGCCATGCTCAACATTACACGAAATCAGAACTTCTTTCTTAGTTTTTTCCAAATATTCTTAGGTAGGAAGATAAAAAGACCGGTAAACCATGCATTCACTACATTCATATTCAATACAGTTTGATACATCTTTACAACTGCTTTTAACATCACCCATTTGTTGCTTGTTTCAGAGCCTGGTATATGACGGTATTTCCATAAAGCCTTCGGATAAGTATAAATATAATCTACATCCTTCAGTATATTCATCCATAGGCCCCAATCTTCTGCTCTGCGGAGAGGTGGCATATACTTCTTACCTACTCGCTCAGTATCAAACAATACTCCTGGAGTACCGATGTTGCAACCTGCGATCATAGACTTATACGATTGGCGAGGCTCTTGCTTCATCGTGTAATAAGGCTCCAACTTTTCGTTGGCATCTTCATACCAAGTACATGTCAGCTCATAACCATTGTCTTGCATAAACTTCAACTGCTCCTCTAATTTTGTAGGATACCACCAATCATCACTATCGCAAAAGCCGATATATCGACCTTGTGCAGCCTTAATACCAATGTTACGAGCCAATCCTGCACCTCCGTTTTTCTCGGCATGGATAACCTTGATACGATTATCCATGGCCTTTACTTGATCTAATACATTGGCTGTCTCTGGTGCGGGACTACAGTCATCCACTATTATCAATTCCCAATCCTGAAATGTTTGGTCAATTATAGCTTCAACTGTCTCATGGATATATGCTGCCGCATTATAATACGGCATGATAATACTTACTTTCATATTCAAATAGACATGCGGATACAACTCACCCAATAGCATCTAAAATATACTTAATACCTTTTTTGCGTTCTTCAAGTAAAATACTTTCAGAGTATGCAAAATCAATACAATTCCAACTATCACTATAATTACAAGGTTCATAACGATCTTGCATATTCATTTTTTTTAGAATCGACTCCACTCGACTATTTTGGGAATGCGCTGTTCCATATGCTCGCCCAAAAACATAGAATGGAGTATGTAAATTAATAGAAAATGCTGTACCGTGAAATGAATCCGTTAACACACACTTGGCATTATTAATTAGGTCAATGAACTCAATAGGTCCTGTTGGCACTAATCTATCACAATACTCCATGTCATCAAACTGATATGGAATGGCAATCACGTCACATTTTAATTTACTTTTAAGATTATAAATGACCCTTTTAGCAGATTCAGATGGCTTATCTAAAAAATAAGCAAGTATATAATTGCTACTATCATCTTTTATACCAAGATTCTTTTTCCACGTTTTACCATCAACAATAAGAGTTGGATCTATTAATTGTATGGCTTCTCGTCTTACCATATCCTTTATTAATCTGACACCACTATCTTCACGTACAGACAAATAAGCAAATTCAGAAATCCATTTACTCATTTTCTTTTTATTATACTCTGCAACAAAGTCACGTCCAAAACTTGGAGCAAATGCTATACGCTTTTCGGCAGGAGCAAAGCGGAGATAATACAATGGATCAACATACATTGTAGAAGAATTCCATATTTGGTCACTTCCAGCAAAGCAAGCAACACATTCCTTGGCAAATCGTTTAATGCTACTCCAACTCATATATTGAGGTTCAAGGTATTCATTGGTAAAGTTTGCGAACCGAGTTACAGAGTCACCAATCATAACCTTTTTATACGAACCTTTATAAGTACTCAATGCATTAGCTCCATTCTTTCCTCTAATAAGCCAAGACCGTATAAGTATAGTCAGTAATTTCTTTATACGAATATCTCTACCTTTTACTAAACTCTTCATTGCAACCAAACGACAATCATATCCTAATTCCTTCAGAATCGTTTTCGTAGCAAGAGCTTGAAGGCTGGAACCATAGTTATACCCAGAAAAAACAGTTGTTAATAATACTTTTTTCATTAGCTTACACTTTTTGAGGCTATCTTAGATCTACGCCACATATCCATTTTACTTATAAATCCAGGGAAGAAATAACCCAACGTTAGTAACACTTTTCTATATAATGAAACTTGATTTGAGAGACAAAGATTTCTTAGATTCTTCTTTATTATTGTACGCCAATGTTTACAATCACTTTTATAGTCTTTCTGCAAATCATGTGCATACGCCTGTGAAAGTGCTCCAAGACAAAACATACTTTTATGTAGTGCCATCATCAGTTCCACATTAACATCTCTTACAATTAACTCTTTATGTATATTATCAAGAGCCTTTTCACCATTATAGTATTTTTGAATATTAAACTTAGAAGTTGCAGAAGCCTCGTTGTTCCTACGATAATAGTACACCTTTCTATTACCTACAGTTACGCTATTTGCTATCTGAGAAGCCCTAGTAATAAAGGTCAATCCTTCACCATAAAACAAGGTTGTAGAAAAAGAAAGAGTGAAGTTATTAATAAACTCACGTTTAAACATTTTGTTCCAACATCCTACAATAACTCTTGGAGATATCAGTAGGGCTGTCGCTTCAGAGGGAGACATTATTTGAATTTTGTCTTTTGAAATCTGAGGCTCATTCTCTTTGGTATAACAATTTTGTGACATTACGAAGTCAGAGTTGTCCTCACATGCCAAATTAAGCATATAGTCCACATAATCCGGTGCAAGATAATCATCACCATCTACGAACACTATATAATCTCCAGATGCCACATCCAAACCGCTATTTCGAGCAGCACTGACTCCTGCATTTTGCTTATGGATAACTTTTATTCTGCAATCTTCATTTGCTAATTTATCAAGAATTTGTGGAGAGTTATCTGGACTGCCATCGTCGACAGCAATAATCTCTATGTTATTATAACTTTGTCCCATAATGGAACGTATGCATTGTTCCACATATCGTTCAACATTGTAACATGGGATAATTATAGAAATTAAAGAATTGTTATTCATATCTTATCTAATCATAATTATAATCAAACCCAAACCTATCCGCTTTTATCTATAGAAATCTTCTCAATTAAAAATGCGAACATGCACTAATAAGAATATCTTGAAATTTTTCTGCATTTCTTTGAAAAGAATGGTTAGCTTTTGCAATTTGATTCGCTTTTTCAAGAATTTGATTACGCTCTTGTTTATCATTGAATACTCGAAGTAAAACGTCTCGCAAATCTTCTTTATCTTCAGCAAACCATCCGCACCCATTCTCAATAATATATTTTGAACAAGCCAACTCCTTAGGAGCATAGAGCACAAAACATTTTCCTGACATCAATGAATCTGCAATTTTACCAGAGAATCCATACTTTAAATGATCATAGTCTTCAGAAATGGGTTCAACATGAAATAGTATATCACTTTCATTGATTATGTCTATTACTTTATCATACGAAACCTTTCCATGATATTCCACCCCTTTTGCATTAAATAAACGTTTTGAAACATCTCTGTCTGCCGGACCATAAACATCAATATGAATATTCTCATCAATATTGGTTAATATATCTCCAACATCAATAATAGCTAAATCGCGTCCATGCCCTAAGCCACCAAGATAACTAATTATAGTCTTACCATCTATGAATTTTGGAGGATTGCCTATCTGCATACTACTACTGTTATAAATAACTGTAGATTGCTTATTGAATGCATTATCATAATCCTCTTTTAGTTCATCGTTTAAATATACCGAATGACATGCATAATCCATCAAACGTTTAACTCTTTTATGATATTCATACTTAAAAAACGGAAATAAAAAACCATCTGTAGAAGAATGGCTATACCAATATTTTTCAAAGAAATAATACCCCTCCGTATTATACACCACCAACGGAATGCTTCGCGACTGTGCAATGTAGAGAGCAATATCTATCATAAATGAGCTGTCACCAAACTGCAAAACAACAACATCTGGATTAAAATTATCTACCCATTTCTCAAAGTCATTGCTCTTCCAACGATTGAAAGCCCACACCAATTCTCGAAGCATCATTTTAGGCAATGTTTTCTTACCGATATTTCTACGTTGCGTATCAATTGGTTTTGCATTATGCTCTATTGTCTCTGATGGCACTTGCAACTTTCGTCCTACAGCCTTTTTGCAATGCTTAAAAGCTGCCAGCATGGTTCTGTCTTCCAAACAATAATAATTGTCACATACATCCCATGCAGGATCTTGGGCTATCACACAAAACTGTGCAAGGTTTTCTTTTGGCCAACCATAAAACAAGTTGCCAAGAGTGCGACCGTTTGAATTAGACGGTGAGAAGCAGTTATTTGAGACTACCAATACTCGCTTGTTATTTGTCATTATTAATAAGTTTCTTATAAACGTTAATATATCCTTCTGTCATCACTTCACGAGCATAACAATTCTTACTCTCATATGCAATGCCTTCTTTATTCCATTCATTTGCAAGAACATTCTGCAAAGATTGACATAATTGTTCTACTTCACCATATTCTACAAACTTAGTGTATTTTGGCAAAGCAATACTCTCAGGACCACCAGCCTTAAAGCCTACTACAGGGGTTCCACAACACAGACTCTCAGCTGTAACCATTGAGAAAGTTTCACGTTCGCTAACAATAACCGTAGCTTTGGCTGCGGAATATAGTGCAGCTAACTCCTTTTGTCCATTAGCACGTCCCCATAACAGAATATTGCTTGGCAAATTATTTGTTTCCCGCACTTCTGAAGCAACAACCACAAATAACCGTTCCGGCATCATCCTTGCCATCTGAACAATGTATCGACCTCCCTTTAACGATTTTTCATCAGTAGAGAAAAACGCTGTAACATGAAGAATATAATACTTGTAACCTATTGGGAATTTGTCTTGCAAGCCACTCATCGCATCCTCTACATAATGAAAAACAGATGTGTCTACTCCATTCATCACGCATGTACAAGGATACTTTTTTAATACATCCGACATCATAGATCGTCCTACAACCCAAGGTGAGACTGCAGTAAAGTGCAACTTGTCTTCATCAAAAGACGCAAATGCCTCTCGCATCAGTTTCCATGAACGATGTGTATTATCAATAGTTCTTGATCCTGTCGCTCCCTGTAAGTCATGACATGAATGGCATCCATCATTAGTCATCCATTTTTTGCAATAAAGAGAATAACCACAATTACATGTATAGAAAAATTCAGCATGGTGTGTTACCACAGTCTTTATCTTACGTTTGGCAAGGAAACGTAAAAGTCTGTAAATGTTCACACAGAAACCATTAATACAATGCAAATGCACTATATCTGGTTGTTCTTTGATTATTATACGTTCCAAATGCCATGTTGCAAAAGGAGCTGAAGCATATTGTAAACCTCCTAAATTTGCGAAAAAATGTGAGAAGTTTGCTTCTATCTCCGAGCAGAATTTATATACATTCTGTTCATTCATTCTATCACCACGACCATAGCACACAACCGAGTCTATTTTGCGTAACTGCAGTTCAGTGTGTATGTCATTAACAATCTTGCCTGTGCTACCTTTACGATAAACACAATTGACCTGTAAGATTTTCATAGATATATTTAAATTTAGCAAGTAAAAATACATTAACCATTTACTCTTGACATTGGACTGTTTGCCAATGCCAAGAATCCAATAGTCAACAAAAACATTCCAGCACTACCTGCGACGAGACTTGCTTCAAATATGCATGAAACAATACACGCTATAAAAGCATATAAAGATATTCTTTGAAAACGACATACAGCTATCTTCATTGACTGAACTATAACCAAATAAATAATCCTCATATATAATATCAATGGTACAATGCCATATGAAGCATATACATCCAAATGAGTATTATGTAACTGGGACATCCCGGTTCCATTACTAATGCCATAGTAATCTCCTATTATAAAATAATGCCAGAAGTCATCAACAATAGGTCTCCATATAGGAACTCTTGTAGTACTACTCTTTCCTGCATCAACAACCCCCATCGAAACGTCTGCACTAAAGCTATCAACATAGTACAGATAAAAAAAAACAAACACAAATGGAATTACAGCAATTAATATTGCCATCCATTTCTTTATTACAAACCCTCCCTTTGATAAATAATCAATAATTACCATAAGTAGAAACAAAGCTAATGCCATAAACGAAGAACGGCAACCAGTCATAAATAACAATTGACTAACAGCAATAAGGAGTAGTACTAAGCCAAAAAGAATAAGTAGATATAGTTTTTTCTTATTTATTAAATCCCTGCCAGAAACAATAAAAACGCATATATATAAAATAGAATTTAGCAAAAACATACCGGTCTGATTAGGATTGGGAAAATTCAATGTAAGCAACATTTCTCCCTCATATATCGCAAACCCTTGTCTATAGAACAATAAATATAATACATTTATAATTATATTTATAGCAAATATTATCAATATCGTCTTTTTT
>FR881270.1:602-43069 GCA_000434735.1 Bacteroides sp. CAG:530 | reverse complement strand
CCGACAAGAGGCTCAAAGTTGTACCACGGTACAACTTTTTTTATGTCCTATTGTGAGCGTTTTCTTCTGCTCGGTCATCTCGGTTTCTAATATTCAAATATAAAATAATACTTTTTTTGATTTTTAATTAATAGTATATATATTTGTATTTACAACAATTAAGGTGTATGTCTTTATAAGAGATTATAAGAGTTCTGCCATACATTTAAAATAAAGACGAAAGCTTAGCAGGGCGGCTTAGACTAAAATTAGACTATTATGAAAAAGATTTTGTTAACTATGGTTTTGGCATTGGTTGCTGTAACTGGATTCTCACAGGCAAGTTTTAATGTACGTGTGGGTATGTCAATGAATAACTATGCCAAGGCTGATGGAGCTGACATGAGAGTTTCTTACATTGCAGGTTTAGGTTTGGATTATGCTATCACTGACATGTGGTCATTCCAGTCTGGATTAATGTTCGCAGGTAAAGGTGCAAAAGCTGGCGACAATGTGAAATTCAAACCGAACTATTTGGATATCCCTTTGATGGCTGCATTGAAGCTTCCTATCGTTGACGATGTGAAATTTGTAATTAACGCTGGTCCTTACTTGTCTGTAGGTTTGGCTGGTAAATATAAAGTAGGCGATTATAGCACTGATTTCTTCGGTGATGTAGAAAATAAAGATAATAAATTGATTCCGGGAAAAGCTAAACGTTTTGATACTGGTCTTCAGTACGGTGTTGGTGCTGAATTCGGCAATATCTTGCTTAACTTGAACGGACAGTACGGATTTGTTTCTCCATGGAAGAACGGTGATTCTAAGAACTTGAACTTCTATCTTACTTTGGGATATAAGTTCTGATAATTAAGATATAATACTTAATAATTAAATGTCGTGCCGCATTTACTAATTTGGGTAGATGCGGCACGATTTGGTTTATAGACTTTAGTTGTAAAATTGATGAAGAGAGATAAGTTGTATATTCTTGTTTGGTTGGCAGCTATTCTGATTGCGGCTTGTAGTCGTACTGATGATGCTGATAAATTGCCTGGAGAGGTTATTCCACCCACAGTTACACCACCTGCTGTTACTCCGCCGGCGGAAATTTCTGTCCCCGTACAAATTAAGGTATCGCCTGAGAGTGTTGAGCGGTTACAGTTGTTCGTGTTTCCGGAGGGTGGAGAGAAAAGAATGGCGCATACTTTAGAGCGTACAGAAAATGGCTGGAACCTCGATTTACAGTGGAATGAAATTGGTACAGGGGCTACGTTTACCGCTTTCATTGCCGATGGACTTGAAAAAACAGAAGATGAAACCTTTCTTCATTCGGTACAAACTAATCAGCAGGAAGATGCAAGCGGAGCGAAGTCTGATTTGCTATTCGCTTCGGCTACGATGAAAAGTGGAAATACTGTAGAGTTGCAGTTTGCTTCATTGATGTCTCGACTTATTGTTTCTCTTCATAGTAGCGACGGATCTTATTCTGAAGCGGAATTAGCATTGGCTAAAGTAAGCGTGCGTAGCCATACATCGGTATCGGTCAGTGTATCTGACGGAAAACTCGGCAACTTATCAGAGCAGGTAGAAGAGGTGATTCCTTATCGTAAAGAGAATGGAGACTATACGGCAGTACTTTGTCCGCAGTCGGTAGATGAATTTCGTGAGAGTTGGATTTCGGTGAATATAGGAGAAGACACTAAGATATTTGGAGCGCCAGAAATGATAGGAGGGGAAGCGTTTAGTGCGCTTAAATCTGCAGTAGAAACCATTATAAACATAGATATATGTAAACCAAAGACTCCTGAGCCTGAGCCCGAACATAAGCCCGATGTTAAATGGGCAAACCGTACGGTGTGGGTGTATGGCGTAAAAGAGCCTGCCGAGTCTGATTGGGGATACGTGTCGGGCACTAACCAAAAGGGACTGACATGGAAGAAAGGTTGCGGATGGTACGACTGTAACAAGATAAACATGGCGGGCGACCCCGACGGAAGCATGTGCTGGGCTGCTACTGCCTCTAACATGATTTACTGGTGGCTTGATCAGAACGCTGATAATATTCGTCGCTTCGGGAAATACATCGGTCCCACTGCGTACAATTCATCTACCTCTTGCGCTGTGTTCGATTATTTCAAGCGTTATTTCGTTAATGAAGGTCGTAATACGCTTTTCGGATTGAATTGGTTTTTTGTAGGGCGTTTATCGATGCCTAATGGTGGCAACTTCTTCTCTGATGTGTTCGATGATGTTGCCGATGTGGTAGATGGTGTGACTGCCGATGGATTCAATTCGCGCATGAAGCAAGCTTTTACAGATAAGGAAGCTATCGGCTTTTATGTAAAAATGATGGGTAGCTATCACGAAATGTCTATTTGGGGAGCCGATTTTGATGAGAACGGACGCATCTCTGCCGTGTATATTACCGATAGCAACGATTTGTCGCAAGAAGAGATTACCCCGTCTGTGTCAGCCGATGGCCGACGTTTTATTCCGGTGGGGTTGGTGCGCCATCCAGTGGCTTATAAAGTCAGTGATGTTGACAAAGGAGAAACCATGGTATATATGGAAGGAAGTGTAGAGGGTAGCTTTACGCTGAAGTTTGAAGCCCTGCATTTCTTGGGCTTGATGGAAGATGAGTGGAAAGAATATTTCTCTACGCACGGCAATTGATATGGTATGGAGTGAAATATATAATAAAGCACCCCTTCATTGATAAAACAGATGTCAAATGAAGGGGTGCTAAGTTTTATTAAGAACTTACGTTGACTAATTGATGTGTTTGCGTATTTTCTCTAAGTAGGCGTGCATTCTGTCGCCATCCTTTTCACTGATGATATCAAGCAACTCGTTCAGCTCGGTACGTATGCCTTCTACCTGTTCTGGAGTACGCGGGTTGAACAATATTTCCTGAAGCAGATAATCGTCTTCGCTAAGTACCCCCTTTGCAATTGCCATGTGACGTTTGAATGTAGTACCCGGAGCATCCTGATGCTTCATTACGGCAGCGAATACGAAAGTCGATACAAACGGAATAGACAATGAGTATGCCACCGTTTCATCGTGCTCGTCGAAAGTATATTCGAATATGTTCAAGCCCAACCGATGATACAAGTCTTTGAAGAAGATTCGTCCCAGATGGTCACCTTCCTTGATGATTATAGCGTTTTCAGTGCTGAGCTTATCAAGATTAGCGAAGGTAGGACCAAACATTGGGTGAGTAGAGACATAACGAAATCCGCAGTTTTCATAAAACTCTTTCAATCCGGTCTTTACGGATGCTATATCGCTTATGATGCAGTCTTTAGTAAGATGAGGCAATACTTGTCTGAAGGCATCGAGCGTATATTTTACCGTTGCGGCATTGATTACCAGTTCCGGATGGAAATTCTCTACTTCTTCCATATTGGTGAAGCGGTAGCAATTGTACATAAAGCGCAGACGTTTTGGGTCTACATCATATACAGCCACTTCGTGTTCAAAGCTTAATACATCAGTAAAGAAGGAGCCCATTTTACCGGCTCCCATTATCAATATTCTCATTTCTTTGTCGTTCCTTTTATTTTATTTGTTGATGATCTCCAGCTGCTGGCGAACGCTTTCTTCGTGTATAGCTTCGAATACGTTCTTTACGAAGTCAGAGTCCATTCCGCAGAGCGAGCCTTGAGCGCCGCGCTTGTCGAGGATCTCGTTATATCTTCCTGTTTGCAATACGGTCATGCTATGTTCTTTCTTGAAAGTACCGATTTCACGGCATACACGCATACGTTTAGCCAATATTTCAATCAGCTCATTGTCGCATTCGTCAATCTGGCGGCGCAACTCGTGTAAGTTTTCTGTAGTTTGATGTTCGCTACGGATGACCAGCAGATTCAAGATGTAATCCAAGATATCGGGAGTAACCTGCTGTGCGGCATCGCTCCAAGCGCTATCAGGGTTGCAGTGCGATTCGATGATAAGTCCGTCAAGTCCCAAGTCCATAGCCTGCTGACACAGCGGAGCGATAAGTTCGCGCTTGCCACCTATGTGGCTAGGGTCGCAGATGATAGGCAAGTTAGGAATGCGGCGGCGCAATTCGATAGGAATATGCCACTGCGGCAAGTTGCGGTATATTTTCTTGTCGTACGATGAGAATCCTCTGTGAATAGCACCAAGACGTTTCAGTCCGGCACCGTTTATTCTTTCTAACGCACCAATCCAAAGTTCCAAGTCGGGGTTTACCGGGTTCTTCACTAATACAGGTACATCTACGCCTTTCAGTGCATCGGCTATTTCTTGAACGGCAAACGGGTTGGCGGTAGTACGTGCTCCAATCCATAATATATCGATTCCTGCTTTCAAGCACTCGTACACGTGTTTAGCTGTAGCTACTTCGGTAGATACATACATGCCGGTTTCTTCTTTCACGCGTTTCAGCCATGCCAGTCCTTCTACGCCGATTCCTTCGAAACCTCCCGGTTTGGTACGAGGTTTCCATATTCCGGCGCGGAATATCTTAATGCCTTTATTGGCCAATTGTGTAGCTGTAGTCATTACTTGTTCTTCAGTTTCCGCGCTGCACGGACCTGCTATAACAAGGGGGCGTTCTTTTGATACACCTTCCAGTTCGATGGGCTGTAAATCGAGTTCCATAATAGTTGTATTTTATTTAATTACATTATATCTTTAATTCGTTGTAAAGCTTCCGCCAGTTTATCCTCTTTGGCGCAGAGTGAGATACGGATGTATCGTTTTCCATTGCTTCCGAATATGAATCCCGGAGTGATGAATACTCTTGCTTCGTGCAGAACCTTTTCGGTTAGGTCTTCTACGTCGGCGTATGTATCGGGAATTCTTCCCCAGAGGAACATTCCTACTTGTTCGGGGTCGAACGTGCATCCTAAGGTTTTCATTATTTCTTCTGCCAGTTTACGGCGACGGCTGTATACGTTATAGTTGGCTTCTTCATGCCATTCGGTGCTGTTGTGGTAAGCCTGTGCCGCTGCCAACTGTAATGGGCGGAATGTACCAGAGTCGATATTGCTTTTTATCTTCAATATCCATTGCACGAATGTGGCGTTAGTTGCTAGCATTCCCACGCGCCATCCCGGCATGTTGTGACTCTTACTCATCGAGTTGAATTCTATGCAACAGTCTTTTGCGCCTTCTACGTTCAAAATGCTGATTGGCTTACGGTTCAGAATGAAGCTGTATGGGTTGTCGTTTACTATGACGATGTTTTTGCGTCGGGCAAAATCGACTAGCTTTTCATAAAGTTCCATCGTAGCGTTTGCGCCTGTCGGCATGTTAGGATAGTTGGTCCACATTATCTTCACTCGGCTCAGGTCCATCTTCTCCAGTTCGTCGAAGTCGGGTTGCCAATGATTGTCTTCGCGAAGGTTGTAGTTCACTATCTCGCTGCCCAATATCTTATTGAGCGATGTATAAGTTGGATATCCAGGATTCGGAACCAATACCTGGTCGCCTGGGTTAACGAGTGCTAACGTTACGTGCAGAATACCCTCTTTAGAACCGATGAGCGGTTGAATTTCGGTAGCCGGGTCGAGGTTTACATTATACCAACGCTTGTACCAATCTGCCATAGCTTCACGAAGTTCAGGTATACCAACCGTAGGCTGATAACCGTGTACGTTGGGCTTCTTGGCGTTTTCGCACAACACGTTGATTGTTTCGTCCGAAGGCGGCATGTCGGGGCTTCCTATACCCAAGCTGATAACATCCTTGCCTTCAGCATTCATGCGAGCCACTTCTTTCAGCTTTCTGCTGAAATAGTATTCGCTTACGTTTGCCAGACGGTCGGCTGGCTTTATCTCATAGTGTAGATTCTCCTTCTGCATATTCTCCTAGAATTTTAATCGATTTAGTGAGCGGTGTCACTGCGTCTATAGATTGTTTATATCTTAAGTAATCGTTGAACATCACGTCTACGTAGAACATGTATTCCCATTCTCGTCCGATGATAGGCAACGATTGTATTTTAGTCAGGTTGATGTGATAGAATGAAAAGATAGACAATACCTGCGACAGGCTTCCTTCATTATGCTGTAGTGTAAACACCACGTTTGCCTTATTTACTTTAGAGCGGTCTTTCAGTTCGTCGGCCTTCCACGGGTCGGATACAATTAGAAACCGTGTAAAGTTATGTTTGTTCGTCTCGATGCCTTCTTGTAATATTTTCATGCCATACAGCTGGGCTGCATATTTAGAACATATAGCCGCATGTCCTGTGAGGTGCTGTTCGCAGATGTCTTGTGCGCTGCCCGCCGTATCTTCCTTCTCCACTATTTTCAGTTCGGGGTGATGCATCAGGAATTCGCGGCATTGCGCCAAGGCTACCGGGTGCGAGTTCACTTCCGTCAGATCTTTCCAATCTTCATCAGGCAGACACATTATGCTGTGGCTAATTCTTAGCTTATGTTCACCTATGATGGTTGTCCCGCTTTCGCGTAGCAGCTCATAGTTATGTAGCAGACTTCCCGCTATGGTGTTCTCTATGGCTACGGCACCTATCACATTACTGTCTTTGCGGATGTTATCAAATACCTCTTCAAAAGTATTGCAGCATATCAGCTCTATATCTTCGTCTTTGAAATATTTGTGGGCCGCAATGTCGTGATACGAACCCGGAACTCCTTGTATTGCTACTTTTTTCATTAATATCTTTATCTTTTTATGTGCCTGAGTTAATAAAAAAATCCCGTTTCCATACGGAAGCGGGATTCGTTATATCAATCAATCATTGTTCTATTGTTGTTTAGTATACGTATGCGAACTCCCGCTTCACTTCATTGCTAAAGTAAAAGTAATAAAAGTAAAAAAAGAAGTATGTCGCAAATCGTTTCATAACTATTATTTTGTTGTTGTTACGGGTGCAAATGTAATACTTTTATTTAAAAAACAAGGATTATGTGGAAATTTTCTTCTTTTTTTTTCTTTTTGGGGTTCTTGGGGCTGGAAGATTTCTGTATTTTCATTCGTGAAACTGAGATAGAAGATGGTGGGGCTGCATAGGAAAGTTTGCGGGGTTGGCTCGGTGTGCGCGGCAGAGGTGTCTGTTTGCTGGTGTTATTATATATTAACGTGTAGGAGCACGGAATAAAAACGGTAAAATTAAATGGGAAAAATGTGTGTGGTAAAATTGTTTTTCTGTACATTTGCTGCATTGAATTAACTTTATAAAAAGATTTAATAGCATGACAGTAAGTATGGAAAAGCCTTATGTATTAGGCATGGATATAGGTGGAACTAACACCGTTTTTGGAGTAGTAGACTCTCGTGGTAATGTATTGGCATCTGATTCTGTAAAAACTCATCAGTATGATGATGTAAACGAATACGTTGATGCTATCTGCAAGAAAATCATTCCGATGGTTCAGCCATTTGGCGGAACTGAAAAAATAAAAGGTATGGGTGTAGGCGCTCCTAACGGTAACTACTATACCGGTACTATCGAATTCGCTCCTAACTTGCCTTGGAAAGGTGTTATTCCTTTGGCAGCTTTGTTTGAAGAACGTTTGGGTATTCCTACCACTTTGACTAATGACGCTAACGCTGCAGCTATCGGTGAAATGACTTACGGTGCGGCTCGTGGTATGAAAGATTTTATCATGATTACTTTGGGTACAGGCGTAGGTAGCGGTATCGTAGTTAACGGTCAGTTGGTTTACGGTTGCGACGGTTTCGCAGGTGAGTTGGGTCACGTAATCGTTAAGGAAAACGGACGTGCTTGCGGTTGCGGTCGTAAGGGATGTCTTGAAACTTACTGCTCGGCAACAGGTGTAGCTCGTACAGCACGTGAATTCTTGATTGCACGTCCTGAACCAAGTTTGTTGCGCGAAATTCCGGCAGAAGAAATTCAGTCTAAAGATGTATACGACGCTGCTGTGAAGGGTGATAAGTTGGCTCTTGACATTTTCGAATTTACCGGAACTGTTTTGGGTGAAGCTTTGGCTAACTTCGTAGCGTTCTCAAGCCCTGAAGCTATCATTTTGTTCGGCGGTCTTGCAAAATCTGGCGACTATATCATGAAGCCTATCAAGAAAGCAATGGACGAAAACGTATTGAGCATTTTCAAAGGAAAGGCTAAATTACTCCTTTCTCAGTTGAAAGACGCTGATGCTGCTGTGCTTGGTGCAAGTGCATTGGGTTGGGAAGTTAAAGAATAATATATTCCACTGATATAAGATAAAAGAGGCTGTGTCGTAATTAATGTTTACGGCGCAGCCTCTGTTTTTTGAGCCTTAAGGATTTTTATTTTTCAGGCAACTGTTTTTTTAGGGTTATCCCAGAATATTCGTTCCTCAGGCGGTAAAATTCCGCAAACTGGCAAAAACAGGCCATTTTGGTGTGTGTTTCCCCCATTTTGAGTCTGTTTTGCTATCTTTGAGCACATTTTCTTTATGTTGAAGGCTATGGCGAAGAAGGCAAAGTCCATTGTGACCTTGTCTTTGCCGAAGTGTCGTAAGCGTCGGTATGCCATATTGAATTTCATCTGTCCGAAAACGGCCTCCGGTTCGACACATCGTCGCCCACGGTGTTTCAATCCCTCTTCCGAGGTCAACAGTTCACGCGCTTTTCGTTTATATCCGTTGAGCCGGTGGTTAACCTCGATTGTCCGTCGGTCTCCTTTGGCTTTGTAACACAGGCACCTCAGTGGACAGCCGTTGCAGTTCTGTGCGCGGTAACGTGCGTTTTCACTGCGGTAACCGCTTGCGGTCTTGAGGTGGGAAGTACCGATGCGTGTCATATGCTGGCCCATCGGGCAGACATAGTAATCTTCGGCGGCGTTGTAATGGAAGTTGTCGTGATTGAACGGGTTGGGCTTGTAACGCGGGTGCTGCTCGAGGTGGAAACGGTTGTATTTGACGTAAGCCTCCATGCCGGCTTCGGCCATAAAGCGGTAGTTCTCTTCGGAGCCATAGCCAGAGTCGGCCACTGCTATTGATGGAAGATGCCCGTATCGGTCGGGAAAAGAGTTGAGGAACGGTATGAGCGTGAGAGTGTCGGTGGGATTGGGGAACAGTGCGTAATCGGTGATGAACTGGTTTTCGGCGGATATCTGCAGATTGTAGCCTGGCTTGGTCTGGCCGTTGTTCATCGCGTCCTCTTTCATGCGCATGAACGTCGCGTCGGGGTCGGACTTTGACATGGAGTTGCGCTCGCCAATCTGCTCCAGACGGCCGTCATACTCGCCGAGTTTGTCGCGGTGCTTCTCTAGCTCCTTTACCAGCCTCTTCTTCTCTCGCCGCCGCTTCTGCCTCTCCTTGTCTGCCGACTCGGGCTCTGCTGAAAGGGAGTCCTGCAGCTCGGTGATGAGGGAAGTCAGCGTATCGGGAGTGAAGTCAACTTTATCAGTCTCGGACGCTTTGTCCTGAGCGACGGCATCGTCTATCTGCCCCAGCAGAACACGTATCTTTTCCTGAAGCTTAGCCCGGTTCTTCTCCACGGTCTTGCGCCACACAAAGGTGTACTTGTTGACTTTGGACTCTATTTTTGTGCCGTCGATGTACTCCACGTCAAGAGTAATGAAGCCTTTGTCGGCCAGCACAAGCACCACTTGTGTGAAGATGTTGTTTATCTCTTTCTTCACGCGATTGCGGAAACGGTTGATTGTCACGAAGTCGGGCCGCTCCTGGGCGGCAAGCCAGATATAATGGATGTCGCGCCGAACCGCCCTTTCCATCTTGCGGCACGAATAGATGTTGTTCATGTATGCATAGAGGATGATTTTGAGCATCATCTTCGGATGGTAAGGACAACGACCTTTCTCATGGTAAAGTTTCTTGAACTCTCTCAAGTCAAGGCCCTCGACTATCGCATCGACTACGCGCACAGGATCGTTTTCAGCGATATCCTCGTTGGGATTCACTGTCAGAAACAATCTTTTGTTATTGTAAGATTTTGTATGTAACTTTGTGGACATTTAATTTGTTATATGTCACTAAGTTACAAAAACTTTCTGACATGACAAAGCCTCGGCTTGTTTGTTTACAATTAAAAAACATTGCATTAGATAATATGAAAGAAAACATTATATCATTTTTTATACTGAACATTTTCCTACTTATAGGATGTTCAAGCGACAACAATAGTTCGGAAGTAGACGAAACGTTTTCTGTTTCAGGTAAAATTGTTGATTCGGATGGCTGTGGACTTGCGAACATAAGCCTAACAATTGGAAACCAGACGGTCTGCAGTTCAGCATCAGGCGAGTGGAGCGTATCCAACTTGAAGGGCAGTGTAAAAATAACTCCTATGGCCGATGGCTACACCTTTACGCCAGCGTCGGCAACAGCGTCATCGACACAGACTGTTACTTTCGTTGCAAAGAAAACAACCATCGACCTGTCGGCAGAGGCCGAAAATATCGTGGCATGGTTTGAAAATGTGCAGTACTCCAACGGACTACTGCCAAGCACCGAGAACAGCAGCACGATGTCGCTCTACGACAACGCCCTAGCAGCACTTGTGTTCACTGCCACGGGCAAGTATTCCAAGGCTGAATCTATTTTCAATTTCTTTAACCAGCGCATAGGTAGCGAGCTCACAACCAATGGTGGTTTTTATCAGTTCCGCAGTACCGACGGCACACCTTCGGGTGACCGATGGCTTGGTGACAATGCCTGGCTGCTAATAGCACTGAACAACTACACGGCAAAGGTGGAGACTACAAAATATGACAAACTAAAGTCGACGCTGGAAATTTGGATTCGTTCACTACAAGACAAAGATGGTGGACTTTGGGGAGGCATCACTGCAAGCAATAGCACTATCTCGAAAAATACCGAAGGTATGATTGATGCCTACTGTGCAGTGCAGGGATATGACGACTTTCACAAAAAACTCCTCGCACACCTTAAAGAAAGCAGATACAACAGTACTGATGGCTTGTTGGTGTCATGGCCAGGAAATTATTATGAATATGCACTCGACAATCACAGTTGGGGATATTGCACATTTGAGGATTTCCCTAAAACAGTGCTCGAAAAAACAACAATGTATGCAAACACCCAAAGAGCCACAGCCAATGGTGCCTTGATAACAGGGTTTGCCCCCGACATCGACAAAGACATTGTATGGCTTGAGGGCACAGGACAGATGGTGGTGGCTTACCAAAAGGCTGCCGACTCCTACAAGTCGACAGCCTATTTGGCGGAAATGAAGAAGTTACTGATATCAAGCACGCTCTATCCTAATTCCGCAGGATTGCCCTATGCATCAAATCTTGGCACTACCTATGGCAGCTCACAACTTTGGAAGGGAGCTGACACAAATATTTGCATATCGTCGAGCGCATGGTATTTGTTTGGCTTGTTGAACTTCGACCCAATGGCTGTTAGCTATAGCCGAGGCACACCTGATGTCGATAAATTTTGGAAAGACTGAAGTGATAGACAAAAACAAGCTTGCCCCTGTTTACATAGCCATTATCCTCAAAGAGTCTTTTCCCGGCACAATTTCCCTTAATGGAAACAATATTAAATAAAACCACTATCCATATGATACTCGTTAATATATTTAACGTCAGATAAATATTTGGTAAACTATTACATAATAGTATTTTTTATCTTTGCAGAAATTCAGTACATTTATAATATAGTATATAAGCGAAATATTATTATAAACGTACTGAATTTCATGCAAAGATTTCCTAATGAAGCATCTTGTATTACCTATCTGAAGGAATAGAGGGAACAATCAGGTATTGTCTGCAAACATTATGGGTTGTACGGAACACAACCGGAATACCCAAAACAGGCTTTAAATATTGCCATCACAAGCAATCATTATGCTCAAGAACAGTCATTTTCAAAAACGAACGTAGATGATAATAACTGTAAACGACAAATTCTGACCGAATTATATCGCTTTCTATCTACATTGAAAAATCTGCAAGAATGGCGTATTACTCCTGCCAACAACACCACGAAAACAGACGACAGAGATTTATCCAATTTAAAGCCTTCTTATCAAGAACTAAGTAACATCTTCTTTTTAACCCCCTAAATGCTATTCTTATCGAATAACTAATTTCTTATTTATAAAAGTTGTCTCGTATCGGTCGGTGTGAACGCTCGTATCGGTCGGTGTGAGACTTCTTATTTGGTGATGCGGAACCAATCTACATCTACCCATCCTCCGTCATTGCTTTTTATGTTAGGACGTGTGCAGAATGTTCCTACTTTAGCTCCAATCCATTTTCCTTCTTTTACTTGGAATGTTTCGCCTATCTCTTTAAACTTTTTCCCGTCTTTGCTGTAGCTTAGCTTGCACTCTACCACTAAGTCGTGTCCGCCTTCGCTTTCCTTTATTTTCTTTCCGGTAGTAACGATGCGTGCACGCAGGTAAACCTCATTACTGTTTAGCTTGACGGTCTTGTTTACTGTTTCGGCACTTCCTTTATCGGCTTTCTTGCATTCAGCCTGACTAAGCACTAGGCCTTTCTCTGTATTTTCTATCATCAGTCCGGCATAGTCCATACCCATTATCACAAGTCCCGTTCTTTCTCCGTGGTATTTGCCTGTGGGTTGGAACTTCAGTTTCATGGTAGCCGTAAACGTAGGAGCCGGAAACTTTTGGAGTAACATGTTAGGTACGTCCCATAAGTTCTTGTACTCATCGGTTACGGGAGCCGAATACAGTCTTAGTACTCCTTGCTCTTTATTGCAGAAATACCACTTCTCGTCTATGTTGGCATTCCACTGCCATTGCAGTCCCAACTCGTTAGAGTTGAATTCGTCCGATTCTTGCGGAGTGCAGATGGGCTGTTTCGCTACGGCGGGCTTCTTGTAAGTAAGCACCGGTTCTCCGCATCCGTCGCCGTCTTCGTCAACTCCTATTACAGGCCAATCGTTTACCCACTTCATTGGTTGAAGATGTACTAAACGACCCGCCGCACCTACGTCTTGGAAATGAAGGAACCAGTCTTCGCCATTGGCGGTGTCTACCCAAGCTCCTTGATGAGGCCCGTTGACAAGCGATTTGCCTTGAGCCATTACGGTTCGCCATTCGTACGGACCGTAGATGTTTTTAGAGCGTTGCACTACTTGCCATCCTGTAGGAACTCCACCTGCCGGATGGAAGATATAGTAATATCCGTTTCGCTTATAGAACTTAGGACCTTCGCATGTTTCGTGTGCCTCGTGTCCGTCGAAAATTATTCTCGACTGAGTGATGGCGCGTGTGGCATCAGCGTTCAACTCGCATACGGCGATTACACTTTTTAGTCCTGCGCGACTTCCGGCATAGGCATGAGCCATGTACACACGTCCGTCTTCATCCCACAGTGGGGTAGTGTCGATGATTCCCTTTCCGGCTTTAACTAAAACCGGCTCGCTCCACGGACCTTTTACATCTTTCGCTTTTGTCATGAAAGCCCCCTGATCAGGGTCTCCCCAAAAGATGTAGAACTCCCCGTTGTGATGACGTATACACGGAGCCCACACACGGTTGCCGTGCTGCGGAGTAGTATCGGTATGCGGTGTCAACGAATAAGGAACTGCCGCACTGACGATTTGCCAATTCACCAAATCCTTGGAATGCAGTATCTGAAGTCCCGGCAGACAGCCGAAGCTGGATGAAGTTAGATAGAAGTCATCTCCCACACGGATAGCGTCAGGGTCGGAATAATCGGCATAAAGCACCGGGTTACGATAAGTACCGTCGCCTTGATCGGCCACCCATACCTGCGATACATAATCTGTAGATTGGGCGAATGCCGTTATAGAGCTTCCTATCACTAAGGAAAATAAAATGGCTTTCATTGTATTAGTATTTTGTATTATAGCTTGCGTTTCGGAGTGATGGTAATCTTTATGGGTTTCTCTAAAGATTCTTTCCATTGTTTGGCGTATTCAAACCAGGCACTTGCGGTAGGATAACCAAATGTTTCCTTGCGCGATGTGAACATGGTGTAATAGCGGAACGTAGTAGCTTTAGGCGCATGTATTACATAAAGAAAGTTTTCGGCATCTGTGGCTTCTTTTATCACATGCTTTTTCGGGATAAAGGTAGCCAGTCCTACCGTCTCTTTCTTATACTTCACAGTATCTTTTACGGGCCAGTCGGTTCCCCAACTTGCTACAAGGCCTTTATGATCTGAGAAATGTTCGGCGTTTCCGGCAATATTCTGCACACCTGTACAGAATGTTTCTTCTCCCACAGGGCGGTCGAATATCACGTCGACTTGCGCATCACGATGTCCGGCATAAATGGTATAGCGGTTTTTCATGTTGAATATCTTTCCTTGATACTCCCATCCTTTAACTTCCGCTTCTACGATAGCTCTTACCGGTCCCGATGCTATGACACGCTGTCCGCGTATCATTACCGGACTGATGTGAGTAGCCTGCGTGCCGTTCCATCCTTTTAAAGTTCCGGCCCCGCAACTGTTTCTTACCAAGATTACATCGTCGCCGAATCCACGCTTCAGTTGCTCGTCGGTAGGGTAAAACATGCTTTCTTCTATTTCGAGCTGCTTATTGAACTTGCCGTATAAATCGGTAGTCTGCTTCTCGTTGAAATAGATACGCCATGCCACCAACTCACTTTCGAACGCTACTCCGTGGTGATGTAATATATTATAGGTGTCAGCCTTGCCGTCAGCAAAGACAGAGAAACCCTTAACATATTTGTCTTTCTTAGAAGTGCGAAGCAATATCTCGGCATATGTGCGTGGCTTATATTGCTTCGCGCTTTTTTCTGATGAAAGCGTAACACTTACTGTTTTCTTGCTCTTGGCAGGCAGGTTGATGACGAATGCCATTTCATCAAAACGCAAATCGCCATTCATGTCGTCAAGCTGTGATGGAATTTCTGTTCCTTCGTCCATAACGATGGCCGACTTTACACAGAACATAGAGTTATCACCGAGAAGCTGTCGCAAATCGAGAACTACCGGTTCGTCTACTTTCGCTTTATTGCTTGGGTTCTCTATCTCTATATTCCATATTTTGTCTTCCGCCTGAGCGGTAAAACAAGTCGCTGCCAAAAGAGCTGCGAAAATAAATGAGTGTCCTTTCATGATATCATTAGAATCTGTAAGATTCAGCTTTATTACCTACCTTTTTATATTGTTTCTTGTCAACGCAAACCTTAGATACATTCTGCAGTTTCAGGTTATCTCCACCTTTGATGGTTTCAATCTTCACGTTTTTCAGTGTAGCACCGTCAGCGTTGCGCAGTATTACTCCGTCTTTAGCGTCGCTCATTGTAACATCTTGAATGAAGATGTTCTTGATTGGCATTTCGGGCAAACCGTTGAAATAGATAGCACGTCCTACTCCCTTAGCTATTACTTTGCTGATATAGATATCCTGGAAAGCCGGAGTTTCTTCTGTTACGGCAGGGATCTTTTCAGATTTAGTTTCTGCAGTTGCATCATCTTCACCCGGAGCAGCTCCACCGTAGAACAAGTCGAATATCAATCCTTCATTAGGGATATTAATCATGTTGATGTTGCTGATATGGATGTTTTCTACCACACCACCGCGTCCGCGTGTACTCTTGAAACGCAAACCTACGTCGGTACCCAAGAAAGTACAATTGTCTACGAAGATATTTTTTACGCCACCCGACATTTCGCTACCTACAACAAAACCGCCGTGTCCGTGCAATACCTGATTGTTCTTGATGATGATGTTTTGGCAAGGTTCGCCACGCTTACGTCCGTTTTCGTCTTTACCCGATTTGATACAGATACCATCGTCTCCGGCATCGAAGCTGCTGTTGGCTATAATCACTCCGTTACAAGATTCTACGTCGATGGCATCACCGTTTTGTGAATACCAAGGATTAGATACAGTAACTTTGTTGATGGTAAGGTTCTCGCATGACAATGGGTGCAAGCACCAGCTCGGTGAGTTCTTGAATGTTACGTCTTCTAATAAGATGTTCTTACATTTACGGAAACTGAGCAAAACAGGGCGCAACCAGTCGTGTATGCTGCTCCACTCTTCGTCAGTATTAATACCTTCGGGCACGTTGAAGTTCTTGCAGGCCATAGCACCCTTCATAGAGCCTTCGCTTGGATACCAAACTTCACCTTTCGCATCGAGAACACCGCCAGATGCTACCAATTTCTTCCATTGTGTACCTGTAAGTTTGTTCTTCTTAACCGGACGCCAGGTATCTCCGTTACCGTCTATAACACCCTTTCCGGTGATAGCGATGTTTTCCGCGCCAACGGCAGAAAGAGGAGATTGGCAACGACGAGTTTCAAGTCCCTCGAAAGATGTCTCTACAATAGGATAAGCTTTATGATCTGCTGTAAATACAATCAAGGCGTTAGTTTCCAAATGAAGATTCACGTTGCTTTTCATCACGATAGGACCTGTGAGCCATAATCCTTCGGGCACAATTACTTTACCTCCGCCTTTAGCAGAAGTCTCTTCAATAGCACGGTTTATAGCGTCGGTATTAAGAGTGATACCATCGCCTACAGCACCAAAGCTACAGATGTTGCAACTGTAATCAGGAAATACTGGTTGAGCGATTTTGTTCATTTGGAAAGGTAGTCCCTCATATATCTCGTCAGATATTTGTTGAGTCATGGCATTTACACCTTGAGATGCATTACACATTATGACTAATGCGAGAGCTACGGCTTTTGTCCAATGGCTTATTTTCTTTGTCTTGTTCATGGATTTATGTTTTATAATATTAGTTATTATCGTTCATTATACTTTGGGTTATATAAACAACATGTGTTTTCTGTTTTAAGGTTTTAGTTGCAATATCCGCCAGCTCTGAGCCGGACTGTCGCAGGCGGGCTCAGTAGCGGATAATGATCTGTTAACCTAATTCTAACCTTAAAATAAAATATATGAAAAAAACTTTAGTTGTTATGTCACAAAAGTAGCCCATTTGATTTTCTTCGATGTGAACATATTGGTACAATAGGTGAAAAAAATGGCTTTTTCACTTTCTTGTTAGATAAATTACTCAAAGCGAGACTGATTTTTCTCATAATATTGCAGCCTATAATAAATAGGTGTATCAGATTTGTGCAAATTACCAATACGAACGCTAAATGTCTTGTTTTCGTAGCAATTATGACAAGAATACCGTAAATGTTTGTATCTTTGCCCCAAATATTAATAATTTAAGGTATGAGTTTTAATTTACTTAAGGGAAAAAGAGGTATTATTTTCGGAGCGTTGAACGAGCAGTCAATCGCATGGAAAGTAGCTGAGAGAGCAGTAGAAGAAGGTGCTACAATCACCTTGTCTAACACTCCGGTAGCAGTGCGTATGGGTGAAGTTTCTGCTTTGGCAGAAAAATTGAACTGCGATGTTATTCCCGCCGATGCTACTAGCGTAGAAGACTTGGAGAATGTGTTCAAACGTTCTATGGAAGTATTGGGTGGAAAAATTGACTTCGTATTGCACTCAATCGGTATGTCGCCCAATGTACGTAAAAAACGTACTTATGACAACTTGGATTATGATATGCTGAATAAGACTCTTGATATCTCTGCGGTTTCTTTCCATAAGATGATTCAGTCTGCTAAGAAACTCGATGCTATTAATGAATACGGTTCTATCTTGGCTTTGAGTTATGTAGCAGCTCAGCGTACATTCTACGGATATAACGATATGGCCGACGCTAAGGCTTTGCTTGAATCTATAGCACGTAGCTTCGGATACATTTACGGACGTGAGCACAATGTTCGTATCAACACTATCTCTCAGTCGCCTACTATGACTACTGCCGGATCGGGTGTTAAGGGTATGGATAAGTTGTTCGACTTCGCTAACCGTATGTCTCCGCTTGGTAACGCTTCAGCAGCTGAATGTGCCGACTACTGTATCGTGATGTTCTCTGACCTGACTCGTAAGGTAACAATGCAGAACCTCTATCACGATGGTGGTTTCTCTAACGTAGGTATGAGTTTGCGTGCCATGGCTACTTACGAAAAGGGACTCGATGAGTATAAAGACGAAAACGGAAATATCATTTACGGATAAATCATCAGTCTTTTTAAAATGAAGAATTTTATATTCATCATATTGAGCATGATAATATCGCTTTCTGCCTGCACTCCTGGCGGGCAGAAAGACGATTCATGCCAAGACGTGGGTATAAAAGTGATTCGTTATGACAGGCTTCAGTACGAAGCTACTGTAATGAATAGCTTTTCGGCATTGCAGAAAATGAATATGGAATACCCGCGTATGACTAAGTTAATGATAGAAGATATTACGGGGGTAGGGCGTGTTGACGATGACGATATAAACGACCGCATGTGTGCTTTCTTTTCGGGAGATACTACCTTACAGCGTTTAATGGTAGATGCTTTAGAGAAGTTTAATGACATGTCGGGCATAGAACGTCAGCTCACCAATGGGTTCTGTGAACTTAAAGAAGAGGTGCCCGGCTTTCCTGTACCGAAAGTCTATTCATTAATTTCAGCTCTTAACCAGTCGATAGTGGTAGGCGATAGTCTGCTGGGAATAAGCATCGATAAATATATGGGAGCTGATTATCCCCTTTATAAAAGATTCTATTATGCGCATCAAAGGCGTACGATGACTCCAGAACGTATTGTTCCTGATTGTTTTACTTTCTATTTATACAGCCTTTATCCGTTTAGATGGAGTGCCGGTCCGCGTACTCTATATAATGTGTTGCTGCATCGTGGAAAGATTAATTGGGTGGTAAAACAGCTGCTCGATGAAAAATCGGATGAGGCTTCATTGGGTTATACCAAGGAAGAGATGGAGTGGTGTAAAAAGAACGGTAAGGCTCTGTGGAAACGTATGAAAGAGCAGGATATTCTGAGCACTACCGACCCGATGGTGATTCGTGCGTTTACCCATAACGACCCGATGCCGCTATTCATTGGCGAATACGATAAGTCGATGCCTGCAGCTATAGGAGAATGGTTGGGGATGAAACTTATAGATAAGTATATGAAACGTCATTCCAAGCTATCGTTGGGTGAATTGTTGGACACTACCGATTTCGGCACGCTTGATTTAGATTGATAATAGAGAATATTAAAGTATTATTTTGCTTCGATGGAAACTGCATTGTATTTGCTTCCGGTTACTTTGGGCGATACCGCAATAGAAAAGGTGTTGCCTTCGTATAATAAAGAAATCATTTTAGGTATTAAATATTTTATTGTTGAAGACGTACGTTCGGCGCGTCGGTTCCTTAAGAAAGTAGACCGTGATATCAATATCGATGAGCTTTCATTCTATCCGCTCAACAAGCATACTTCTCCCGAAGACATTTCTGGTTATTTAAAGCCGTTGATAGATGGTAATAGTATGGGTGTGATTTCTGAGGCTGGATGTCCGGCAGTGGCCGATCCGGGTGCCGATGTAGTCGCTATCGCTCAGCGTAAGAATCTGAAGGTTGTTCCTTTGGTAGGTCCGTCGTCTATTATCTTGTCTGTAATGGGCTCCGGATTCAACGGACAGAGCTTTGCTTTTCATGGCTATCTTCCTATAGAACCGGACGAGCGTCAGAAGCGATTGAAGGAGTTGGAGCAACGTATTTACAGCGAACATCAGACACAACTTTTCATTGAAACGCCTTATCGCAACAATAAGATGATGGAGGATATATTGAAGGCTTGTCGTCCGCAGACAAAACTGTGTATTGCCGCCAATATAACTTGCGAGGGAGAATATATTAAAACACGCACCGTGAAGGAGTGGAAGGGTAAACTTCCAGACCTTACTAAAGTGCCGTGTATTTTCTTGATTTATAAATGACGATGCTTCTCTGCATGATATGATGAGCGCACCAGCGGTCCGCTCTCTACTGTAGCGAAGCCTTTCTTTTCGCCTATTTCTTTATATAGCTTGAATTGGTTCGGGTGGATATATTCTGCCACGGGGTAATGTTTGCGGCTTGGCTGCAGGTATTGTCCGATGGTGAGGATACGGCATCCGGCTTCTAATAAGTCGTCCATGGTTTGTTCCACTTCTTCTGGAGTCTCGCCTAAGCCCACCATTAATCCTGATTTTGCGGTGATTCCGCTTTCGGCTATAGTCTTTAATACTTTCAGACTGCATTCATAAGTTGCCACACTACGCACTAGCGGTGTTATTCTTCGCACTGTTTCTATGTTATGCGATACTATTTCGGGATGTGTGTTTGTCACCATATTAATCAGCGAAACATTTCCTTGGAAATCGGGGATTAGTGCTTCGATTGTAGTCGATGGGTTCAGTCTTTTTATCTCACGAATTGTTTCCGCCCAATGTGCTGCGCCCAAGTCGGGTAAGTCATCTCTGTCAACCGATGTTATTACCGCATGGTCTAATTTCATCAATCGTACAGATTCGGCTATGTGCAGTGGTTCGTCAGCGTCGAGCGATAGAGGTTTTCCGCTTAAAGTATTACAGAATTTGCAAGCTCGCGTACATATCGCTCCTGCAATCATGAAGGTAGCCGTACCTCTTCCCCAGCATTCGCCTAAGTTAGGGCATCGTCCGCTACTGCATATTGTATGCAGCTTATGCGTATCTACTATTTGTTTTGTTTCGGTGTATCGGGCATTTGTCCCTATCGATATTTTAAGCCATTCGGGCTTCTTTACGTGTTCCATAGATTTTCGGTTTTTGAGAGTGTTATCTGCCGTGGGCAGTATTATTAAATCCCATATCGCGCAAGCCTTTTTAGGCGGCTTGCATGATATGGGAATAACTTTCTGGCTTTAATCTGTATTATAGATTTCTCAAGAAAAAGTTAGCAACTCTATTCATCAGGTGGTTGCGAGTGTTTCCTCCAGAGATACCATGATTTCTGTTGATATAGATATGTTCATCAAACTGAACTCCGGCTTGTACCAACGCTTCGCTGTACTCTGCCATGTTCTGCAGATGAACGTTATCATCGGCTGTTCCGTGGATGAGCAATAAACTACCGTGCATCTTAGGTGCACGCTTAATAGCTGAACCTGCATCGTATCCATCGCCGTTTTCTTTCGGTGTACGCATGAAACGTTCGGTGTAAACCGAGTCGTAGTAACGCCAGTCGGTAGGAGCGGCAATAGCTACTCCGGCTTTGAATACGTTAGAACCTTCGCTCATTGACATCAGTGTGTTGTAACCACCGAAGCTCCATCCCCAGATGCCTATGCGGCTACCGTCTACATAAGGAAGTGTACCTAAGTATTTAGCTGCTTCAACTTGGTCGTGCGATTCTTTAACGCCCAAGAACAAGTAAGTACATTTCTCGAATTCGGCACCGCGTCCGCCTGTTCCGCGTCCGTCTACACATACGCTGATATAGCCACGGTCGGCCATATATGCTTCAAACATACCTGCATCGCTAAAGCTACCTATTCCCCAGCGGTCGAGTACTTGCTGTGAGCCTGGACCACTGTATTGGTGCATAATGACCGGATATTTCTTTGTAGCGTCAAAGTTAGCTGGCTTCATCATCCATCCGTTCAGTTCCACGCCTTCGGCAGTACGGAAAGTGAAGAACTCTTTCTGCGGCAATGTGAGGGTAGCAATCTTTTCTTTCAGCTTCTTGTTATCGAGCATAGTGGCAAGTTCCTTACCTTTATTATCGTTGATAGTGATAAGGGTAGGAGTGCTTATGTTAGAGAAAGTATTGATATAGTAGCTATAGTTGCTGCTGAATATCGCGTCGTTTGTACCTGTGCGTGTAGACAGTTTAGTCTTCTTTCCCTTACCGTCTATTTTGTAAACGGCAGTTCTAAGCGGACTACCTTCGTTGCTGGTATAGTAGAACACATTGCTCTGCTTGTCCCATCCCAAGAAGCTTTTAACTTCAAACTTACCTTTAGTAATCTGTTTAACCAGATTTCCGCCTATAGTGTACAGATACAAGTGGTTATATCCGTCGCGTTCGCTCATCAATACGATGTTTTCAGGATAGAATTTGATGTTAGAGTATTCGTCTTCTTTAATGTATTGTTCTGACTCGTCGCGGATAGCTACTTTACACAAAGCGCTCTTCGGGTTAGCCATGTAAAGGTCGAAACGGTTCTGATGGCGATTCAGAGTCATGATAGCAAGTTTTTCAGGGTCTGAAGTAAACTTGATGCGTGGGATATATCCGTCTTTGTCGAGCGGAAGGTCCATCTTGCGTGTTACATGGCTCTTGATATCGTATGTATGAACAGATACTGTAGAATTCACTTCGCCCGATTTTGGATACTTATAAGTATATTCTCCAGGATAAGTAGCGAATTCTGTGTATTCAGGATTCATACCTTTATACAAAGGGAACTTATACATAGGAACTTGGCTCTCGTCGAAACGAATGTAAGCAATCATCTTGCTGTCTGCGCTGAAGTCGAATGCGCGGTTGAAACCGAATTCTTCTTCGTAAACCCAGTCGGGGATACCGTTCAGCACCTTATTATATTCTCCGTCTTTGGTAATCTGCGATTCGCTGTTGCCAAACAGAAGCTTAACGAGGAAGATATTGTTATTACGTACAAACGCTACCTGGAAACCGTCGGGCGAGAACAAAGGTACTTGCTGCGGACCGTTTTTAGACAGCGGTTCTATAGTGTTGTTCTTTACGTTATAGATATAATACTCGGCAGTAAACGAGCGGCGATATATTGATCTGGTCTTGGTTTGAATAAGGATAAGCTTTTCATCGGGCGACATGATATAGTCGTCGAAATATTTCAGCGTACAGTCTCTCGCCTTTTCTACGTCGAATATAGCTTCTACTTGTTTTCCGGTCTTGAATGAGTATTTCACAATACGCTTGCGGTCGGGACTGATTTGAGTATAATACTGTCCGTCGAGCATAGGTTTGATTCCGTAGATGTTACTTGCCCTGTATGTACCTCTTGATACATCTCTCAGTGTTACCTGATTCTGGGCTTTAATGCCTAATGTCAGTGCGACAAGGCAGAAAAGAAGAAAGAGTTTTTTCATATTATTCGTTTTAGTTTAATTCTGATTGGATGTTAGCGTTACAAAAATACTTTTCTTTTTCGGTTTGCCAAAGTAAAAGTACGGCAGTGATGCCCGCCCCTTTGTTTTTCTTTTAGGGAATGAGCAAAGAGGAGTCGCCGTAACTCAAGAAACGGAAGTCGTGCGATAGGGCATAGTCGTAAATTCTTTTCCAGTCGCCTTTTACAAAAGCCGAAACCAGCAGAAGTAAGGTGCTTTGTGGTTGGTGGAAATTAGTGACTATGCGCTTCACAATGTGATATTCATATCCTGGGGCGATGATAATCTGAGTGCTGGTGTGCAGCGCATCCAGATTATTACGTTTCATATAGTCGGTTATGTTTTGCAGAGCCTCTGTAGCGGTCAGTGTAGGCGATGTTTCGTATGGTTGCCATTGCTTTACGTGAAGCTCTTCTTGATTAGCCTCCGGATTCTGTGCTATGGTGCATCCTATGTAGTAAAGACTCTCTAATGTACGTACTGAAGTAGTACCTACTGCTACGGCTTCACCATTGTGGGCTATCAGCTTATCTATGGTAGAGCGGTTTACAGAAATATACTCGGTATGCATTTCGTGTCCTTCTATCTCTTCGCTCTTTACAGGCTTGAATGTACCTGCGCCTACGTGTAGCGTTACTTCTTCCAAGTCTACGCCTTTGTCGCGCAAGCTTTGCAGCACGCGCTCTGTAAAATGCAGTCCGGCAGTAGGGGCGGCTACAGAACCTTTTATCTTAGAGTAGACTGTCTGATAAGTTTCTTTATCGCTTTCTTGAGTTTCTCTGTTCAAGTATGGTGGGATAGGTAATTCGCCGAATACTTCGAGTATGTCGGCAAATGTTACCTCCGTATTGTTCCAACTGAAATCAATCCAGTGACTCGTTCCCCTGCATTCGCCTCGTGTGGCGGTAAGTACTATATCTTTTCCTTTCACCGTCATTTCTTTATGCAGCGCACCTTCTTTCCATTTCTTCAGGTTGCCTATCATGCAGAGCCATGCCGAGTGCGATGTCTGCTGAAAATTGAGTGCATAGTCGTTGGGCTGTATAGGCTCTAGGCAGAATATTTCGATGAGCGCTCCTGTTTCTTTGCGGAAGTGCAGACGTGCCTGGATGACTTTCGTGTTGTTGAATATCATCAGTTGTCCTGGTTCCAGGTATTCTGGAAGTGAGGTAAATACAGTTTCGCTTACTTCACCGTGACGGTATATCAAAAGTTTTGATTGGTCGCGCACTGGCAACGGAAACTTGGCGATGCGTTCGTCGGGCAAAGGGTAGTTATAGTCGCTTATATGGATATGTTTGGTTTCTTCCATTATTTTGTTGTTTTATGATTTATGAGATGCAAAAGTACATCTTTTTTCGTTAAAAGTAGCCTCTTCTTTATTTTGCCGGTCGGAAAGACTTCAGAATAGGAACGGTTAGCGGGATAGCCAATATGAAAGAACATAAGTCGGCTACAGCCTGACAAGCTTCTACTCCCGTTAGTCCGAGAAAATACGGAAGTATCATGATGAACGGTATGAAGAATAACCCTTGTCGAGCCGACGATAACGTGATGGCCTGCACCGGCTTACGTATTGTTTGCAGTAGCATGTTGCAGAGTATTACCCATGCACCAAGCGGAAGCGTGATGAGTTGCCATCGCAAAGCACGCGCTCCTATTTCTATAACCAGTGGGTCTTCGCGGCGGAAGCAGGAAACAATGTCGGGGGCGTATATGTATCCTATTATGGCGAATATCAAAAGGAAAATAACTCCGGTACGTACGCAGAACCAAAATCCTTCGCGCACACGATGATAGAGACGAGCACCGTAGTTAAATCCGCATACTGGCTGGAATCCTTGTCCGAATCCGATGATGAACGAGTTGATAAACATGCAGATGCGGGTAACGATAGACATTCCGGCAATGGCAGCATCGCCATAATTACCTGCCGCTACGTTTAGCATGATGGTAGAGGTGCTAACCAGTCCTTGGCGGCACAGCGATGGACTTCCTCCGTAAACAATCTCCTTCAGCATGGTTGGCGAGAAAGAGAACTTGCGGATATTGATGCGGATGTTAGAACCTCGTCTGTCCATTGCTATAAGTACGCCGAAGCTGCATATCTGACTAATCAATGTGCTCCATGCTGCCCCGGCTATCCCCATATCGAACACGAAAATAAAAAGAGGAGCCAAGCCGATATTTAATACCGCTCCGGTAATGATGCCTATCATGGCATATACGGCATTACCTTGAAAACGCATCTGGTTGTTGAGCACTAATGATGAGGCCATAAATGGCGCTCCGAATAATATTATTCCTAAGTAAGTGGTGGTATAAGGCAGAATGGTAGGCGTAGACCCTAACCCGGAACAGATGGGGGTAAGGAAACAGTGCCCTATTATCGTAATCAAGATACCCACAGAGAAAGCATAGAAGAATCCTGTAGATGCCATCTTTTCGGCGTTATCGTAATCTTTCGCCCCCAATCGTCGAGATATATAGTTGCCCGAACCGTGTCCGAAGAAAAAACCAAACGCCTGAACTATAGCCATTACAGAGAACGAAATTCCTACTGCAGCCGTAGCCTGAGTGCTGATTTTACCAACGTAATACGTGTCTACCATTACGTAAATAGAAGTAACCAGCATACTTATTATAGTAGGGATGGCCAATGATGCGATGAGGCGCGGCACAGGGGCCGTAGTCATGAGTATATGTTTGTCTTGGGCTGTCATTAGATTGATGAAATTTGTGCAAAAGTAAAAAAAATAGTTTCCACATGGTCTATAAAGAGCGCATTCATAAGATAAATTAATACAGCTATCACACTTTTTATGCATTAAATCCTTATCTTTGTGCCCAATTGAGCAGACAAAAACAATAAGAATTTCAAAACATATAAGAAAAATGGCACAAGAAGACGTTTTCAAGAAACTTGTTTCACACTGTAAGGAGTATGGCTTTGTTTTCCCGTCAAGCGATATCTATGACGGACTTGGCGCTGTATACGACTACGGACAGAATGGTGTGGAGTTGAAAAACAATATCAAACAGTATTGGTGGCAGAGCATGGTTTTGTTGCATGACAATATCGTCGGAATTGATTCTGCTATCTTTATGCACCCCACTATATGGAAAGCATCAGGACACGTTGATGCGTTCAATGACCCATTGATTGACAACCGCGATTCGAAGAAACGTTATCGTGCCGATGTCTTGATTGAAGATCAGATTGCTAAATACGAAGAAAAGATTAATAAGGAAGTAGCTAAGGCTGCAAAGAAATACGGTGACTCTTTCAACGAAGAAGAATTCCGCAGCACCAATGCACGTGTATTGGAAAATCAGGCTAAGCGCGACGCTTTGCATGAACGCTACTCAAAAGCAATGAACGCTAACGATTTGGCTGAACTTCGTCAGATTATCCTTGACGAGGAAATTGTTTGTCCTATCTCGGGCACTAAGAACTGGACTGAAGTTCGTCAGTTCAACCTTATGTTCTCTACCGAAATGGGTTCTACAGCCGATGGCGCAATGAAAGTATACCTTCGTCCGGAAACAGCTCAGGGTATTTTCGTAAACTACCTTAACGTTCAGAAGACAGGCCGTATGAAAATTCCTTTCGGCATCGCTCAGATTGGTAAGGCATTCCGTAACGAAATCGTAGCTCGTCAGTTCATCTTCCGTATGCGTGAGTTCGAACAGATGGAAATGCAGTTCTTCGTAAAACCTGGTACTGAACTCGATTGGTTCAAGAAATGGAAAGAAATCCGTTTGAAATGGCACAAGGCTCTTGGTTTCGGCGATGATCATTACCGTTACCACGATCATGAGAAATTGGCTCACTACGCAAATGCTGCTACCGACATCGAATTCTTGATGCCTTTCGGATTCAAGGAAGTAGAAGGCGTTCACTCTCGTACTAACTTCGACTTGAGCCAGCACGAAAAATTCTCTGGCAAGAGCATTAAGTATTTCGATCCTGAAATCAACGAATCATACACTCCGTACGTTATCGAGACTTCTATCGGTGTAGACCGTATGTTCCTTAGCGTAATGTGCGCATCTTACTGCGAAGAGAAACTCGAAAACGGCGAAACTCGTGTAGTATTGAAATTGCCTGCAGCTTTGGCTCCGGTTAAATTGGCTATCTTGCCTTTGGTTAAGAAAGACGGTCTGCCAGAAAAGGCACGCGAGATTATGGATGACTTGAAGTTCCACTTCCATTGTCAGTACGATGAAAAGGATTCTATCGGTAAGCGTTACCGTCGTCAGGACGCCATCGGTACTCCTTATTGTATCACTGTCGATCATCAGACACTCGAAGATAACTGCGTGACACTGCGTAACCGCGACACCATGCAGCAGGAACGTGTGGCTATCGCCGACTTGAACGGTATCATCGCTGATAAGGTGAGCATCACAAGTTTGCTTAAGACTTTGCAGTAATAAAACGATTTAAGATTACATGAATATAGCAAGTGTAAAATGGTTGGTTGGAGTAGCGTTGCTGGCAGGTGCGTTGGCTTCATGCAGTAAAGATACGGTAGAGGCCGACCCGTATGCGGATTGGGAAGTGCGTAACGCTAACTATCTCGATTCGATAGCTAATGTCTGCGCTAATCCGCCGGCTTCAGAGAAATGGGAGAAGGTACTTAACTATAAGTTGGCGAAAAACGACTTGACTTCTATTAATACATATTCTAATTCTGATTATGTGTATATGAAGTGCTTAGAGTCGGGCGACGAATCTTCGTTGTCTCCTTTGTATGAAGATACAGTTTCGGTACATTATCGTGGCTCGCTTATCAACGGTACGGTATTCGACCAGAGTTTCTCTGGCGAGTGGAACGAGGATGTTGCTCTGTCTACTTCTTTTGCTGTAAACCAGGTTATTGTGGGATGGACAACTGCACTGCAGACTATGAAGGTAGGCGACCATGTACAGCTTTATATTCCGTATGGAATGGCGTATGGAGAAACAGGCAGCGGAAGCATTCGCGGATATTCTACTCTAATCTTTGATTTGCGCTTGGAAGGATTCAAGCATCCTGTTGGTCCTGACGATCGCTCAAGAGCAAAAGCTAAAAAGGAAGATTAAGATTTGCATTAGCTGATATAAATATATCAATATAGAACGCCTTGTAAAGGGAGAAGCGTTGTTTGGCTTTTACCTTTGCAAGGCGTTTTTTCTGTTGGTATTATTATTATACAACAAAACAAACTTGAAAGATGCGGAAAAAAATGCGAAAAGCTGCTAAACCATTCGAATTTTTTTTTTTGCGAATCGCATTCTTTTACTTGAATCATCGCATTCTTCCACTTGGTTCATCGTATTCTTTTTCTGGCCCTCTTCAGAATGAGTTCTGAGGCCGATTTTATAGAATTGTTTACCGCCATAACGGTGATAGTAAACTCTGGCAGGCTTGTTGTCGCAAGTAAGATAATTATACACGCTTACGTGCTGATAAAAGAAAAGCCAACTAAATCAGCTATTGAAATAGTTGGCTTAATTGATTTATGGTTTAGAGCTTATCAGTTGTCTTGATTACTTGATAACCTTGTATTTTGGAACAAGAGCCTTCATGATACACCATGCTAACATATAAGCTATTGCACAGATACAGAATACGATGAAGTATCCGGCTTCTTTTCCTTCGAATCCGAAGAACGCCATGTTAGTACGTCCGGCATAGTCGAACAGCAAACCAGAACCCATGTTAATGAGGAATGAACCGATACCACCAGCCATACCACCGATACCGATGATAGTAGCTACAGCGCTTTTCGGGAACATATCGCTACCTACGGTGTAGATATTAGCCGACCATGACTGGTGAGCTGCACCGGCGATACCGATAATGACGATAGGGAACCAGTAAGAGATTTCTCCCAATGGCTGAGCAAACAATGCCAACAGTGGGAAGAGAGCGAATATGAACATAGCTTTCATACGGGCTGCATACGGGTCTTTGCCTGTTTTGTTGATAATGATAGTAGGCAGTTTACCTCCGTAGATAGAGAACATTGTAATAGCGTAAAGCACGAAGATAAGCAACTGTGCTGTAGCTGTGTCCGATGAGAATCCGTAAACGTCTGAGATGTATGCCGGAGTCCAGAACAAGAAGAACCACCATACACCGTCGGTTAAGAATTTACCCATGATAACCGCCCATGCCTGGCGGTAAGAAAGACACTGTAGGATAGAAAGCTTCTTTTCTTCTTTATCATTGTTTGCTTCTGTCTCTACTTCTTCGTTATCGTCTTGATGGATATATGCCAATTCAGCAGCGTTTACGCTCTTGTTTTCTTCGGGTTTCTTATAAACGAACAACCACAATCCCATCCAGATGAAACCTAAGGCACCGATGATGATGAATGCCATTTCCCATCCGTTGCCTACACCTACGTTCTTGAAGAATTTTGCTAAAGTAGGAATGCAGAGAGGAGCGATAAGTGCGCCCACTGTAGAACCCGCATTAAAGATAGATGTAGCGAAAGCGCGGTCTTTCTTAGGGAAGTATTCTGCTGTTACTTTGATAGCGGCAGGGAAGTTACCAGCTTCGCCGGCACCCAATACGATACGTGCAGCGATGAAGTAATATACGCTGGTGATAGCGATAGTAGCTGCTACGTCGCCACTTGCTTGAATCATATTGGCTACGTCGCCAAGTCCCACAGTGTGTTCTGTAGCCCATCCGCATAATGCGTGTAAGCAGGCGCCTAATGACCAGATTCCGATGGCCCATAGATATCCCTTCTTACTTCCAAGCCAATCTACGAAGCGTCCGGCAAAGAGGTTCGCGATGGCGTATACGATAGAGAAAACAGCAGTAATGTAACCATAGTGTGCATCGGTCCAATGGAATTCCGGTGCGATAAAATCTTTCCATGTTAAGGATAGAACTTGACGGTCTAGGTAGTTAACCGTAGTTGCAAAGAACAACATAGAGCAAATTATCCAACGATAATTTGTCATCTTATTGCCCTGTGTCTGAAATGTACTCATGATGATTAGATTAAATATTGATTGTTAGGTTTGCAAATATACGCTTACTATTTATGGAGAGAGATGGAAAAAATGACTATTTTAAGGTATTATTTGGTTTAGACACAAAAAAAGCGCAAAGACTATAGTGAAAAGAATAATTATTGAAATTATTTTCACCAAGTCTTTGCGCTTAGTATGCTAAAGGCTTATAGCCTTATTTCATTTCTGTATATTTGATTTTGTCCATATCGCCATAGTCAAGGTTTTCGCCTGCCATACCCCAAATGAACATATAGTTGCTAGTACCTGCTGCAGCGTGGATAGACCATTCTGGAGACATGATAGCCTGTTCGTTAGCCAACCATACCAAACGTTCTTCCTGAGGTTCGCCCATTAAGTGGCAAATCATGTTACCCGGAGTAAGGTTGAAGTAGAAGTAAGCTTCGATACGGCGTGCGTGAGTGTGAGCTGGCATTGTGTTCCATACGCTACCCGGTTTCAATTCTGTAAGACCCATCTGCAACTGGCAAGGACCTTCCTGAAGTACGTTGTTTACGATAAGCTGGTTGATTACACGGTCGTTGCTGTCTTCCATCTTACCTGCAGCCATAGAGTTAGCTTTCAGTGAATCCTTACGTCCGTCAAGTGTAATAAGCTGAGTCTTGTATTCCTTGTGAGCGATAGCCGAGTTGATGTAGAACTTAGCGGGTTTAGAAGCGTCTTTGCTCTTGAAAGTAACTTTCTGCTTGCCACGGCCTACGTAGATAGCTTCTTTAAAGTTCAGAGTATATTCTTTACCGTCTACAGTTACGATACCTTCACCACCGATGTTGATAACACCAAGTTCACGGTTGAACAAGAAGTAAGGAGCTTTCAGAGCATCGAATGTATCGAGAGTCAACTCTTTGTTTACAGGCACTGCACCACCAAAGATGAAACGGTCGTACATAGAATAAGTCAGGTTGATTTCATCAGCAGCCATAACCTTTTCCATCATAAAGCTGCTGCGCAGTCTTTGTGTATCGTAAGTCTTAACATCTTGCGGATTGCATGCTGTTTGCATACGTACATTAACCTGGGCATTTGCTGTCAGGGCAGCTACACCCATCATCATTGCGATAGCTAATTTTTTCATTTCTCTTTTATGTTTGTTTTATACTTGTTATTTATTGTTCTTGCCTTCCTTTACGATGCGGCTGCGGTTGAACAACATCATACCGATGGTGATGATGCTCAATACACCCATACCTACATATTCCAATTTCACGCCGTGATAGATTAACCATCCGAAGAGTGAAGAAGCAAAGTCGAGTGCTCCGGCTTCGAAGCCATCAGGAATGTGTGCTGCTTTATCGCCTGTAGCGGCAAATACTGCGTTTGCTGCAGATGTAAATGCAGGAGCCATATCAGTAACGAAGTAAAGACCGATGATAAGAGCTACAAGACCGATGATTAAAGTCTTTACGATATTACCTTTAGTGAAAGGAAGAATCATTGGGAACAAGTAGAACATTCCGGCCAATGATGCCAAAGGCAAGAACTGATTGCCCGGCAAGAATACTGCTATAGCCAAGATTACCGGAATCAAGATAACCGATGCTACCAATGTAGTAGGATGACCGATAACCAAAGCGGGGCTCATACCGATATGTACTTTCTTACCGTTGAATTTAGTCTTAACCAATTCCTGAGTCTTTTCAGAGATAGGTTTCAAACCTTCGATAAACAATGAAGTGATACGTGGAATAAGTTCCATAACGGCACCCATGGTAACACCCAAGAAAAGAATCTTCTTGATGTCTACTTGAGCAGCCCAACCAATCAATGCACCTACGATAACACCAAGTACGAGCGGCTCACCCAATACACCGAATTTCTTCTTCAAACCGTCAACGTCGATGTCGAGTTTAGAGAAGCCCGGAATCAAATCGAGCGCCTTGTTGATGATGATAGCAAACGGAGTGAAGCTCTGGCAGAAAGGCTGCGGGATAGAGATACCTTCAAGGTCGTAGTACTTCTGGAACTTGTCGGCAGTCAAGTCAGCGCATACCAAAGTAATGATATAACATACGATAGCTGCAAAGTAGCCCCACATCAGGCTTTCGCCCATTACGAAATATGCTACGGCACCGATAAATGCGAAATGCCAATAGTTCCAAAGGTCGATATTGACTGTTCTGGTAGTTTTTGTTATCAGCATAAGGAAATTGATACCTAAGCAGATAGGAATAATCAAAGCACCTACTGCAGTGTTATATGCAACAGCTGCGGCAGCGGGCCATCCCATATCGAATACCTTCAGCTGAAGGTCGTAAATGTCTGAAATAGATTTCAGGGGAGCATCGAAGTTGGTGGTAAGCAATGCGGTTACTACACCCAATCCTACGAAACCTACACCAACAAACAGACCCGATTTAAGTGCCTTACCGAATTTCATACCTATGCACAGACCTATTACTGTAAAGATAATAGGCATCATCACACTCGCGCCGAGGCTGATGATATAACTAAAAACTTGTTCCATAATTTAAAAGATTGTCTTCCTTTGAAATGTAATTTAGGGTTAATACTATTAATATTTAGGTCCAAAAATATAGTATTTTGACCGAAACGCCAATTAATTTTTTGATTTATTGACGATTGAATGCTATTTTGTATGATTTTGTTCGTTATCGTGCACGATAATATGCTGTCTATAGAATTGTTTTTGCACAATATTAAAGGTGTAACCCGATGGAATGTGTTGGCGCGTCAATTAAAATTATGGTTGAAATTGTTGCTTTTAGTGCGGAATGTATAAGCGGTATCCCAAATAATCTAATTAAAAACACAGAAAATACACACACGCCAAATCTCTAACTCTTACTTTTGTATCGTGATAAAAACACTTTTAGAAAGCATTATTAACCGTTTAAATTTATATCATGAAACAAAGAAAAATTTTAGTGGCTTTGGTGATGAGCGTCGTTCTTTCTTTCTTAGGAACGATACAGGCAAAGACTGAATTCCCTGCCGGACAGAAACCTTGGTCGGTAAGAATGGTAGAGTCTGAAATGGCGCGTTACCCCGAAGCGTGGAGACTCGATTTTCAACCTGCGTTAAAGTGGGACTATTGTCATGGCCTTGAACTTGGAGCCATGCTCGATGTATACGATAGATATGGAGATAAGAAGATTTTCGATTATGCCTTGGCTTATGCCGACACTATGGTACATGCCGACGGATCAATCGTTAAATATAAAAAGGAGGAGTATAGCTTAGACCGTATTAATTCCGGAAAGATATTTTTCAGAATCTATGAGCAGACTCATCAGGAGAAATATAAGAAAGCACTCGATATGTTAAGAAGCCAGTTCGACGGTCAGCCTCGCAATGAGGACGGCGGTTTTTGGCACAAGAAAATCTATCCGCACCAGATGTGGCTTGACGGATTGTACATGGGTATGCCTTTCTTGGCTGAATATGCTTTCCGCAACAGCGAACCGCAGGATTATCAGGAAGTAGTGCGTCAGATTAAGTTGGTGGCAAAGCATACATACGACCCTGCAAACGGACTTTTCCGCCATGCTTGCGACGTGAGCCGTACAGAGCGTTGGGCTGATAAGAAAACAGGTCAGTCGCAGCACTGCTGGGGCCGTGCTTTGGGATGGTACGCTATGGCTATTGTTGATGTACTCGATTATATGCCTGTGCACGAAGAAGGAAGAGACACTATTCTCGCTATATTCAATCACATCGCTCAGACATTGAAGAAATATCAGAGTCCCGAAGGTTTGTGGTATCAGGTAATGGACCGCAGCGGAGATAAAGGCAATTATCTGGAATCTTCTTGCTCTGCAATGTTCGTTTATTCTCTGCTGAAAGCACTCCGTAAGGGATATATAGACGAGTCTTATTTCGCAGTAGCACGTAAAGGCTATGAAGGTATATTGAACAATTTTATCACCGTAGACGATAAAGGATTGATTTCAATAACAAAAGCTTGTGCCGTAGCCGGATTGGGCGGTAAGAACTACCGTATGGGTGATTATAACTATTATATCACGGAGCAAATTCGTGATAACGACCCTAAGGCTGTTGGTCCGTTTATCATGGCTTCATTAGAATGGGAAGCTTTGCCTAAAAAAAAAGTAGGTTTGTAGAACCTCGCCAGCTTATTGTAGCGCAAGACGGAACAGGCGATTACGCTACGATAACCGAAGCGGTGAATGCTGTACGCGCTTTTATGGATTTTAACGTGAAGATATATATCCGTAAAGGCGTGTATCATGAAAAGCTGATTGTTCCATCGTGGATTCAGCATGTAGAGTTAATTGGAGAGCAGGCGGACAGCACTGTAATCACTAATGCCGACCATGCCAACATCAACAATATGGGGACTTTTCGTACATTTACAGTGAGGGTTGATGGTAATGATATTACCTTCCGTAATCTGACGATAGAAAATAACGCTCCCAGGTTGGGGCAGGCGGTGGCTCTTCATACGGAGGGCGACTATCTTCGCTTTATCGGTTGCCGTTTCTTGGGAAATCAAGACACCGTATACACCGGTAGGGCAGGAACTCGCATTCTCTTTTCGGGATGCTATATAGAAGGTACCACCGATTTTATCTTCGGATCGGCTTCCGCGTGGTTTGAAGATTGTGAGATACATAGCAAAATTAATTCATACATTACAGCCGCTTCCACTCCTAAGGATGTAGCCTATGGATATGTGTTCAACAAATGTCGGTTGACTGCCGAAGCTGGAGTTGACAAGGTGTTTTTAGGCCGTCCGTGGCGACCGTATGCCTACACCGTGTTCATGAACTGCGAGATGGGTAAGCATATACGTCCCGAAGGATGGGATAACTGGAGAAATCCGAAGAATGAAGCGACTGTGCGCTATGCCGAATACGGAAACAAAGGAGAAGGAGCTTTTGTAAAACAGCGTGTGCCGTGGGCGCATGTACTGACTAAAAAAGAGGCGCAACTTATAACACGAGATAATTTCTTTAATACAAAACAGTAATAGAATTGATATGAAACAACTGATAAAATTCAGCATGTCGGGCTTAGCGTTGTTCTTTGGCTTGATGGCTTGTGGTAGTGATAATCCTGGAGGCGACATTACAACAGGCGGACAGACAGGAACTAATGGTGGACAGACAGGAACAACAGGCTCTGAAAATAACAAGTTGACAGAGTACGCTACTCCCGACCGCTCAAAAATCGCCGCATTTCCGGGAGCTGACGGTGCTGGTAAGTTCACTACCGGAGGTGCCGGAGGAACAGTGCTTACAGTAACCTCTTTGGCAGACGATGGTTCTAAGGGAACTCTTCGTTGGGCTATAAACCAAACCGGACCGCGTACTATCGTGTTCGCTGTAGGAGGTATTATAGAACTGAAATCGGCGTTGAAAGTTAATAACGGAGATGTAACCATAGCCGGACAAACTGCTCCGGGTGATGGCATTTGCTTGAAGAACTATACATTCGGTATTCAGGCCGACAATGTAATAGTTCGATTTATCCGTTCTCGTATGGGAGCCGATATAAAGCAAGATGGCGATGACGCTATGAACGCTTACAAAGGAAATGACAGAATCATTGTTGACCACTGCTCTATGAGCTGGAGTACCGACGAGTGTGCTACTTTTTATAAAAACACCAACTTTACACTGCAGTGGTGTATTATTAGCGAAAGCCTTGCTAATTCAATCCACGAAAAGGGAGCGCACGGTTACGGTGGTATTTGGGGTGGAGAAGGAGCTTCATTTCATCATAACTTGTTAGCGCATCACACCAACCGTACTCCTCGCTTGTGCGGAAGCCGTTATACAGGTACGCCAGAAAAAGAAAAAGTAGAACTGTTTAATAATGTGATATATAACTATGGTTCAGAAGGTGCCTATGCCGGAGAGGGAGGTAGCTATAACTTCTTGAACAACTATTATAAGCCGGGTCCTTATACCGCTACCAAGTCTACTTACAACCGTCTTTTCACTGCGTACGAAGACGATGGTAAGAATAAGAATCAAAAAGGAGTGTATGGTCATTTCTATTTTGACGGCAACTATATGGATAACACTTGCGATAAGCTTAGTGACAAGCAGCGTAAGTCATTGGATAATGTGAATTCCGATAATACTGTAGGTTTGGCGATGAAGAGCGAATTTACAGACAAGAGCAATTTGTTGGCAACGAAAGCGTTCGAGATAGCGGAACATGCTTCATTGCAGTCGGCTAAAGATGCATTTGAATCTGTTTTGAGTCTTGCAGGAGCTTCATATAAGCGCGATGCCGTAGACACCCGTATTGTGGAAGAAACCCGCAAAGGTACATATACTTACGAGGGCACCAATGGCGGTACTTTAGGAATGATAGATAAACCGTCTGATGTAGGTGGTTGGCCTAATTATGCAAATGGCACCGCGGCTGTAGATACAGACGGCGACGGTATTCCAGATGAGTGGGAGAAAAAAAACGGCTTGAATCCAAACGATAAGTCGGACGGAGCGAAATACAATCTCAGCCCCAGCTACACTAATTTGGAAGTTTATTTGAATAGTTTGGTAGAAGGATTGTTCCCCACAAAGTAATCAGTCTGTGCCGGCATTGATTTGAGTCAAGAAATATAGTCGGCTCAAAAAATAGAAGCCGAAATATTTCTGCTGTATAACATTCAAAAACTATATTTGCATAGGAATAATGATTCAAGAAATACAAATGTGGGATATAAATATATGTATTTCTAAAGCCTTAAGGAAATAAGCATTCAACGAGTAAAAGAGAGAGAATGTGAGCTTTTGTAACAAGGGTCATCGTAAGCGGTGGCCCTTTACTTTTTTATAGAATCAATTCATAGTCGGCTACTCCCAAGTATTTTCCTGCCTTGAATGCCACTTCATAGAAAGCCGATACCTTTTTAAATCCTAATTTTTCATGCATTATGCAGCTGCCGGTATTCTCGGCTGTGATGCACGCTATCAAGGCATGTAATTTTCTGTTTCTACATTCTTTGATTAGGCGTTTCATTAAGAGCTGTCCTATGCCTTTACCCGTATGTTGAGGCGCTATATATACGGTAGTTTCCGCCGTAAGTTGGCATGCCTTTCTCGTTTTCCATGAATGCGCATAGCAATATCCGGCTATCGTTCCGTCTATTTCATATATATAATAAGGATAGTCAGTCGCGATATTCCTTATATTATCCAGCATCTGCTGTTCCGTTACAGGTATAGTGTCGAACGTAGCTATGCTGTTGGCCACATAATAATTATATATCTCGGTTATTTCTCTGCAGTCTGCTTCTCTGACTTCGCGTATCATATCGTAATAATATTAGGAGTTAAAAAGTAAGGGCTGTACAGAAATGATTTCTACACAGCCCTATATTATTCAGAAAATCTTATTTCTAGAATTAGAACAATTTAGAAGGATATTCTCCAGCGTCTACCAAAGCCTGAATCTTATCTACTACACCTTGACGGTCGGCAGCGTAAGTAACGCCAAACCAGTGAGAAGTAGTATCGAGAACCTTCACTGTTGATGTACCTTCGTTAATCAATTTGTTAACCATCAACGGAATGAAATATTCTGCTTTAGGTTTGTCGATGTTTTCTTTCAGAAATTCCACGAAGAAATCTTCAGAATATTTGAAATAATCAGGAGTGAATCCCCACATGTTCATTGAAACAGGAGTATTATCAGGTATAGCTACCCATTCACCGTTTTCGTCTTTGTAAGAAACAGCACCGTTTACGCGCATGATTTCTGTACGTTCTACTACTGTAGCCAAGCAATCCTTGTCGTCAGTAGAGCAAATACCACGTGCTACTGTACCACTTTCGCTCAATGTGTTACCTACACGGAAACCTACCATGCAGTAGTTGTTCTTAGAGCCTTCTGGAAGTTCTGACAAGTATTTGCCAAGAACTGCGAAGCTGTCGCGTCCGTAGAAGTCGTCAGCGTTGATAACTGCGAAAGGTTCTTTGATAACGTCCTTACCCATCAACACAGCGTGGTTAGTACCCCAAGGTTTCTTACGGTCTGCCGGGCAAGTAAATCCTGCTGGCAAGTTGTCGATATCCTGAAATACTACTTCTACCGGAATATGGTTTTCGTATTTGCTGACAATTATTTTGCGGAAATCTTCTTCGAAATCTCTACGGATAACAAAAACTAGTTTACCAAATCCGCCGCGGATAGCGTCGAAAATTGAGTAATCCATGATAGTTTCTCCATTTGGACCCAGTCCATCGAGCTGCTTCAAGCCTCCGTAGCGGCTTCCCATGCCAGCAGCTAGAACAAATAAAGTTGGTTTCATAAGTATGCTTTTTGTTAATGACTGTACAAAGGTACGTAATAAATAAATATTATAAGGTACGTATATCGTCTAAAAAGATGTTAGAATTATTCTTTTTGGGGCGTTTTGTACGTTTTATGTCCCGATTATTATTAGCGACTGAGTTTTTTACAAGCGTAAGAAATAAGAATGTAATGACAACGGCTGCACAGCTGCCGGTGGTAAGCTCCTTAGTTTGCTTTAAATATCTTTTTTCAGCTTTCAGCTTTAATCGTTCTATGGTAGCTGGAACTTCATTTCTGTATACAACATCCGAGGCGGATAGACCAAAGATATCCGAAGGGAGCATAGTGGGAGCAGCCGTTACGCAAATCCAATGTTCTCCCGGTCCCCAATAACTGTCGTCTGTTTTGTTTCTTACATTAAAATCGTAAGACGAAATAGAGAAAGCGAAAAGTGCTGTGGCAATTATAGAAAGAGCAACAAGCGCTTTGCTGATATTAATAAGTATTGTACCCGAAGAAGAGGTCCTGCTTTGAGTTGCGCGTCTAGCGGTGGGGTGTGTGTGGACTTCTTGTGGCGAGTCGTTCATTTTTAGCGGACTACCGCAATTCATGCAAAACTTACTGTTATCGTTATTTTTCTTTCCGCAGTTTGGACAAAACATATCAGTATACCCTAAATCGTGTCGGGCGCAACTATTGATTTAAACTTTTTCTGCTTATTTGGGCAACTTCTGCCAATCCCATATTAATAAGTAAGAGTATTACTATCCATGCACATACCAGAAGGAATATAGGTACGGCATAAATCTCCGGAAGTATGGCACTGCACAGTGGGCAGTCCCAAAGAGCGTGTAATACTACCGGTATGGCAAATAGCCTTAGGAATCGTGAGTCGGAAAATATATATGAATCGATAGGCTTTGCCGCCGCTTTAGACGCTATTACCATAGCCGCTCCAGATATGGCAGCCCATACCACATGTCCGCCCGGAGCCAAGAAGCCTCTTAAAAATATATTGTTCATCATAAAAGAGAATCCTCCGGCAAGAAAGCAGTTGAATGAATAGCCAGCCGACTCGAACGCTGCGAATCCCGCTCCTACACATGCCCCTATAAGCAAGGCACGCAGAATAGTAGGACGATGCATTCTCTTTAAAAACAGATAAACAATGATAGCCTTACCTGCTTCTTCGAACAATCCCGTAAGGAAAGCTCCCACATAATCCAACTCTCCGGTAGGGAATAGGGTTATAATAAATAAGGTGGCCACAAGCGATGCGCATCCGCCTATCAAAAATACTATTATTACGTTATATAGACTATAATCTTTCCAGACGTTAAGCTCCAGAAACATTATCATTACTGATAATGGAACAGCCAATGACCCCAGCATAATAAGTCCGGGTAGCGTATTTGAGTTTTGGAAAGATGTGCAGCAAATCCATAAAAGTACGGCTGCAATGCTAAAAACCGCGAATACACGGCTGTAGAACCAAGGCTTAGGCATCTCGCTTAGAATAGACGATGGCGGTGGTGTTGTCTTTTTCGTACCGCAGATGAAAATTTCTTCCGCTTCTTCGCGAGTGTGCGATTTGAATATGTCGGTGAATAGAATCTTCCAGTTCAAATCATCGTTGTTAGTGCCTATGTAATCAGAGAAGAAGTTTGAAATGGCATTGCCTTTTTTAGGATGCGGACGAGCCGTAGTCCTTTTTGCGGCGAGTGGATTTCCGCAAGAAATACAGAATTTGGCATCGTCTGTATTCTTGCTACCACAGTTAGGACAGAATCTCATATTGTATCGGGTATTATGTTATTGTTATTTGGTAGTTTGGTTATTTCTTGTGTCAAAAGTATAAATAATGTAATTACAGTGCAATATATAGACTATTAATTATTTATAGGAACTATCAAGATTTCGGAGTCATTCTATTTCCTCGCACTGCGACAAGAAAAATATGTAAAAATTATCAGCTGTACGATAAAACTCTATATCTTTATCAGCTGAAAACATAGCGATGATTGTATTTTTAAATACTATGATTTAACACGGTCTATTAATACTTCTGTAGCTATGTTCTTTATGATAATAACCTTTATGTAATTCATATTATGAAACTATTATTCAGCTCTTTCATTATGTGTCTGGGTTTGTGCTGTGCTCATACCTCGGTGGCTTTTGCCGCTCAAGACGGTTCGCAGGTAACAACTTCAGAGCCTTGGCAGGATGCCACCGTTACTAATATCAACCGAATGCCGATGACCGCTCACTACTTGCCTTTTACAAGCGAGAACGGGGCATTGACCCAATTGAGCATGGACGACGCGCGTCGGTTCAAGTTGAACACACAGACCGAGCGCAGACGCTCATTGAATGGCGTGTGGAAATTCAAGCTCGTTAAGAATCCGGGACTTGCTTTGACCGATTTCTTCAAGTCATCTTACGATGTAAGCGGATGGCAAGACATCAATGTGCCCGGCAGCTGGGAGTTGCAAGGCTTCGACGCACCTATTTATACTGACGTTACTTATCCGTTTAAAGCGAATCCTCCTTTCGCACCGCAAGACTATAACCCCGTAGGACATTACGTGCACGAGTTCACAGTGCCTCAGGATTGGAACGGAATGGATGTCATTATGGACTTCGAAGGCGTTGAATCGGCTTTTTATCTTTGGATAAACGGAAAGATGGTAGGCTATAGCGAAGATAGTCGATTGCCAGCTCATTTCGACATTACCAAATATCTGAAGAAAGGAACAAACCGTTTGGCGGTTAAAGTATTCCGTTTCAGCGACGGCAGTTATCTGGAAGACCAAGACTACTGGAAATATAGCGGCATAGAACGCAATGTATTTATTCAGGCTCGTCCTAAGAGTAGAATGAATGACTTTGTATTGGGAAATTCGCTTGTCAATCGTTATAAAAACGGTGACTTTAAGCTCGATGTAAATATGCTAAATCCGCAGAAAGGTCAGAAGGTAGAAGTGAAAGTGCTTTCGGCCAACGGAAAATCGATTTTTACCGATAGTAAGAACATCGCTTCTGCTGCAGATACACTGATTCACTTTGCCAAAGTGCTTAAAGACGTGCAGCCGTGGAGTGCGGAGTCTCCTTATTTATATACGCTCGTCATCAACACTACAGATAAGAACGGAAAAGTACAAGAAAGTGTGGCTCAGCCTTTCGGATTTCGTATAGTAGAAATGAAGAACGGACAAATTTTGGTTAATGGCGTAGCGCTTACCTTTAAGGGTGTTAACCGTCAGGAACACGATGCCGTGCATGGCAGAACACTTACCGTAGAAGATATGGCGAGAGATGTGAAGATGATGAAGCAGTTCAACATCAATGCCGTGCGTACTTCTCATTATCCCAACTATTCTGAATGGTATCAGCTGTGCGATAAATACGGACTTTACGTAGTGGGCGAGGCTAACATAGAATGTCACGGTATCCTTGATACGGAATATAAGGAACTTGCCGATAAGGAAGACTGGTATCCGGCTTTCCACGACCGTATGTACCGCATGATTAAGCGCGACCGCAATCATACTTCTATCGTTATCTGGTCTATGGGTAACGAAAGCGGTTACGGACCTAACTTTGAGAAAATTTACGATATGGCTAAGGCGATGGATAATACTCGCCCTGTGCAGTACGAAGGCGGAGGATATAACGCCAAGTCGGATATCTACTGTCCGATGTACGCCCGCATCTGGGCTTTGCGTCGTCACGTAAATCAGCGCGACCCCCGTCCGCTTATTCTATGTGAATACGCTCACGCTATGGGTAACAGCGAAGGTAACTTGAAAGACTATTGGGACCTTATTTATAAGTACGATCAGTTGCAAGGCGGATTTATCTGGGACTGGGTAGACCAGACCTTTGCTAAAACCGACGATAAAGGACATAAGTTCTGGGGCTACGGCGGTGATATGGGATATGTAGGCGTAGTGAACGACTCAAACTTCTGCGCTAACGGATTGGTAGCGGCCGACCGCTCTCTGCATCCTCACATCTGGGAGGTGAAACATGTATATCAGAACATCGCTTTCGAGGCTGTTCCGTTTATGCAGAATCGCATCAAGGTAACCAACAGATTCGATTATATCACATTAGATAACTATCAGTTGGCTTGGGCGGTAGAAGCGAATGGCGAAACTTTAAAGAGCGGTAAGATGGATTTCCCTCATCTCTTGCCTCATACAAGCGGAGAAGTGGAGATTCCGATGGGCGCATTGCCTGCCTCTGCCGATAAAGAGTACTTCTTGACTCTGCGTGCTTATAGCAAAAAACTTAGCGGAGCCATTCCT
>FR881270.1:0-574 GCA_000434735.1 Bacteroides sp. CAG:530 | reverse complement strand
CTGCTGGACACGAGGTTGCCATAGAGCAAATGCAGTTGCCCGTGCAGCTGGTTAAGAAAGCAGAAGTAGCAGTCGGACAGCTTAAAAAGACAGAGACTGCCGACGAAATCTCTATCAATGGCACAGGATATAGCGTAACCTTCTCTAAGAAGAGCGGCGAGATGACATCTTTGAAATACAACGGTAAGGAGATGCTGATAGCAGGCTTGCAACCCAACTTCTGGCGTGGCATTACAGATAACGACGTAGCCAACGGCACACAAGAGCGTTGCGCTACTTGGCAGTACGCCGGCAGTAAGATGGTACTTAAGAGCATCAAGGATGAGGCCGCAAGCGTAGAAAACAAGGCTAAGATAGTAGCGTCGTTTGATATGCCCGAGCAAGAATCGCAGTTAGAGGTGACTTACGAAGTATTTCCCAACGGAAATATTGGTGTGAATATGCACTTTATTCCGGGCAACAAGCCATTGCCTGAAATGCCTCGTCTTGGTATGCGCATGATACTGAAGAAAGACTACGACCAAATGACTTGGTTGGGCCGCGGACCTCAGGAAAACTATGCCGACCGTAAGAG
>FR881269.1 GCA_000434735.1 Bacteroides sp. CAG:530 | reverse complement strand
TCATATCTTTGATCCTATTGAACCATCATATTATAGTTAGCGATGTGAAAATTTTAAACTAGCTTTCGCCATACTTAACGCAACTCATTCTTTTAAAGATTCTCACCTTTTTGCTATGCCACAAATATAGAGAAACCCATAGCTTTAGCCTAATTATGCTACCCTCAAATATAGTCAAAATGCCATGAACCAGCGTTTTTTATAGGTCAAAATGGGTCAAATTAAAATTGTTTGCGTATTTTTAGGGCGTAAAAACACATTTGCAACTATAACTATGCAGAGAAAAAAGAAAGACACTCCGATAATAGCGTGGCTGGCAGATAAGTTTCAAGTTTTCCGAGATAAAGAGCAAAACTTCATCAATAAGCAGCGACAGCTAATCATGATTGGTTACGCCATAACTATCATGCTGGGATTGATATTGAACATAATGGGCATTTCAGGCTCATTTCACCCCGTCTTTACCGCCACCAATTCTGTAGTGCTGGCTATATTCATCGTTTTATCCGTATGCTATGCTTTCGGATTAATCGGTCTTACAAAAACAATCGCCAGTATGGCTATCGCGCTACAGATAAGTATCTCTATTGATACGGTATACTGCGCACTCGACTCGTCACTACCCGATAGTCTGATGGTTATCTTGGTAAATATGATGATATTATCTACAAATATCATTATCACCCTTGCCACCTATCTCACGTACGTTACCCAATGGATGACAAGTATAGCAATTTCGGCATACGTAGCCAGCATGTTCATTACCCGTAACTCGGCATTGGCCGACTATTTCTTCATGCTACTGCTAATACTAGGCTTTATCAGCCTGCTAGCCCTAATGATTGTAAAGAACGCCAAGAGGCTGACAGAAGAAAATACCACGCTGAAAAATGATGAAGCCGAACTGCTACAGATACTACGCCTGAACAAGAATCAGGTGAAGGCATACATAGCACTGGCAAAACAAGAGCATTCTACCGAAAACATACCCCAACTACTCGATCTGCTTGGTGAGAAGTCACAGAAGAACCTTATAAATAATGTAATAGAGTTTATGCGAATGAACGAGACGGAAAGCGAAAGACTAAAGCTACTCTTGCCTGAGCTTACGCCGTCGGAAATCAAAATATGCCAACTGATATTGCGCGACAAGAAATTGGGCGAAATATGCTCTATATTAAATAAATCGGAATCTAACATCAACACGCAGCGCGGAAATATACGAAAGAAGCTTGGACTTCAGCCTACCGACAATCTGCAGAAAGCTCTGGAGAAACGGGTAATGTAGAAGTGCAAACATGCAAAGCATATATTAAAGTCGTCTTACTTCGACCGAAGTAAGCACGTTGACCGACTCGAAGTGAGCGCTTACTTCGGTCGAAGTAAGCATTCACATCGGTCGAAGTAAGACGACTTTTATAAGACACCCAAACGACTTTATCATTATCCCCTTCCTAAAGAGCGTAAAAAAGCGTAACTTTGCAGAACTGTAAAACTAAAAATTGATTCATTATGAAGAAAATAGCAATACCGACAAACGACGGTAAACTCTGGGCACACTTCGGCAAAGCACCACAAGTAACATTCGTAACTATCGACAATAATAAAGTAATAGCGAAAGAAGTAAAAGACTCACCCGCTCACGGACATGGCGTAATGGCAGAGTTCCTAGCAGAAAACGGAGTGGAAGAAGTGGTATGCGGCGGACTTGGAGCCGGAGCCATTCAGACTCTGGGCGAAAAGAACATCAGCATTCATGCTGGAGCACCGGCTATAGACATAGACGAGCTGATGAAAACATACCTTGACGACACTATAGTATATGGTGACGGCAAATGTAATCACGATCATTGCAACGGTGAGCACCATCATCATGAGCACTCTATCCTGATAAAGAAAGGATAACCAAAAACAAGCTTCTACATAATTTTTCTTTTCAATAAGTCAGTAAGAACAGTGATAATTATAAAAAAGCACACTATTTTTGCATCCATAATAAATTATTGACTTATGAAGAAAATAAAGCTTGGACTATTACCCAAGATAATCATCGCCATCATCCTCGGCATTGGCGCCGGAACGATTTCGCCCGATATGCCGGTACGCGTGTTCGTGACTTTCAATTCGCTGTTCAGCGAGTTCCTCGGCTTCTTGATTCCGCTCATCATAGTGGGACTTGTAACTCCGGCCATTGCCGACATAGGCAAAGGAGCCGGAAAGCTGTTGGTAGTCACGACACTATTGGCGTACGGAGCAACTATCTTCTCCGGATTCCTGTCGTACGGCGTAAGTCAGACCATCTTCCCCTCACTGATATCGAGCAACGTACAGATAGAACAAATAAGCGAAGCACAAGGCATAAAGCCATTCTTTACGGTAAGCATACCGGCACCGCTAAATGTGATGACTTCGCTAGTCATGGCCTTTACGCTAGGACTGGGCATAGCCAACCTGAACACACAATCGCTGAAAGATATGTTCGGCGAGTTTCGTGACATCATCACCAAGACCATACAGGTTGTAGTATTACCGTTGCTGCCCATTTACATATTCGGCATATTCTTCAACATGACCCACTCTGGCGAGGTATTCAAAGTACTGACCATGTTCGTCAAGATTATCGGAGTTATATTCGTGATGCACATCTTCTTGCTCTTATTCCAATACGCCATAGCCGGAATATTCGCCAAAAAGAACCCGCTGCGTCTGCTTTCTCGCATGATGCCAGCCTATTTTACGGCATTGGGCACACAGTCGTCGGCTGCCACCATTCCCGTCACACTGCGCCAGACCATACTCAACGGTGTAAACAAAGACATTGCCGGATTCGTCATTCCGCTGTGCGCCACCATTCACCTGTCGGGCAGCACCATGAAGATAGTAGCCTGCGCCATCGCCCTGATGATGATGCAAGGCATAGGTTACGACTTTCAGAGCATAGCCGGTTTCATTTTCATGCTTGGCATAACAATGGTAGCGGCACCGGGCGTTCCGGGCGGAGCCATCATGGCGGCACTAGGAATACTGTCGTCGATGCTTGGTTTCGATGATAAATCGCTAGCGCTCATGATAGCACTCTACATAGCTATGGACAGTTTCGGCACAGCCTGCAACGTGACCGGCGACGGTGCTCTAGCACTGATTATAGATAAGTTTTTCGGTAAGAAAGAATAAGGCATTTTTTCATTTTTCGCTATTTTTTTCGCCATTTACAGAGATTTGCACTAACTTTGGCAAATTAAAGGGCTCTATCCGTGCGAGAGAGGTAACAAGCCACCGTGCGGATGGGCCTTCACAAACGAACAACTATCAAAAAACAGAATACACGCTATGAAATTTATTGTTTCAAGTACGGCTCTATTCAGCCGCCTGCAGGCCATCAGCCGCGTAATCAACTCGAAAAACTCTCTTCCTATCTTAGACTGCATCTTGTTCGAGCTACAAGACGGAACGCTGAAAATGACGGCGTCGGACAATGAAACTACTCTATCTACTTCGGTAGAGACTAACGAGTACGAAGGCGACGGACGCTTTGCCGTTTCTTCTAAGACTCTGCTCGAAGCATTGAAGGAAATATCAGAACAGCCGCTTAGCTTCCAGGTTAATGCCAGCAACTACGAAATAACCATCTGCTACCAGAACGGTAAGTATAACCTTATAGGACAGATGGCGGAAGAATATCCTAACGCACAGACCTTAGGTGTAAACGCAGTAGAGATGACTATGCCTTCGCAGGTATTGATGAACGGCATTAACCGATGCATCTTCGCTACTGCCGACGATGAGTTGCGCCCTGTAATGAATGGTATCTACTTCGACATTACCGATACTGACACTACATTGGTAGCTTCCGACGGACATAAGTTGGTTCGCAACAAGACTTTCATGGCTCACGGTTCTGAAAAGGCAGCGTTTATTTTGCCTAAGAAACCAGCCAACATTCTGCGTAACTTATTGGCGAAGGAGGAAGGCGACACACAAATAGCATTCGACGATAGAAACGCCATGATTACCATGGAGAATTATCAGATGATATGCCGCCTCATCGAAGGTCGTTATCCTAACTATAACTCGGTTATCCCGCAGAATAACCCGCATAAGGCTACTATCGACCGTGCCGGATTCATGAGTGCACTGCGCCGTGTATCTGTATTCTCATCACAGGCCAGCAGCCTTATCAAGTTGAGCCTCTCTGAAAACCAGATGAAGGTTTCGGCTCAGGATATCGACTTCTCTACTTCGGCAGAAGAAACAATAGTTTGCGAATACGAAGGCAACGATATGAGCATCGGCTTCAAATCGTCGTTCTTGATTGATATTCTGAATAACATCTCAGCACAAAACGTAATCATCGAGTTGGCCGACCCATCAAGAGCCGGAGTAATCGTTCCCGAAGAACAAGAGGAAAACGAAGACCTGCTTATGCTGCTCATGCCGATGATGCTGAACGATTAAACAAAACACATATCGCATAGATTATGAAACTGAATCTTAAAAACCCGATAGTCTTCTTCGACTTGGAGACTACCGGTACTAACATAACTTCCGACAGGATAGTAGAGATTTGCTATCTTAAAGTCTACCCTAACGGTAACGAGGAAAGCAAAACCATGCGCATCAATCCTGAAATGCATATCCCAGAGGCTTCTACCGCCATTCACGGCATTCACGATGAAGACGTGGCAGACTGCCCTACCTTTAAACAGATAGCTAAGGATGTAGCCAAGGATATTGAAGGTGCCGACCTTGCCGGATTCAACTCTAACCGCTTCGATGTTCCGGTGCTGGTAGAAGAGTTCTTGAGAGCAGGCATCGATATAGATCTTACCAAACGTAAGTTTGTAGACGTTCAGGTTATATACCACAAGCTGGAACAGCGCACTCTTTCTGCCGCATATAAGTTCTACTGCGGAAAGAACCTGGAAGACGCACACACAGCCGAGGCGGATACACGCGCCACTTACGAGGTGCTGAAAGCACAGCTCGACAAGTATCCAGAAACGCTTGAAAATGATATCGACTTCTTGTCGACTTATTCTACTTACAGCAAGAACGTAGACTTTGCCGGACGCATTGTTTATAATGACGATGGCGTAGAAGTATTCAACTTCGGCAAGTACAAAGGAATTCCCGTGAAAGAAGTACTTGCACGCGACATGGGATATTATGGTTGGATAATGAACGGCGACTTCTCGCTGAACACCAAAAACGTACTCACCAAGATTAGACTGCGCGAAAGCGGATTGATAAAATAAAAACCGCCTGCTTGTTTTTGATATGATGAAAGGAAAAAAAATCGTATTAGGCATAACGGGGAGCATAGCTGCTTATAAAGCGGCGGTGCTTACCCGTTTGCTCATAAAGAAAGGGGCAGAAGTGCAGATAGTAATCACTCCTGCCGGAAAAGAGTTTATCACCCCTATCACACTGTCGGCGCTGACCAGCAAACCGGTTATCAGCGAGTTCTTTTCGCAGCGCGACGGCACGTGGCACAGCCATGTAGACCTTGGTTTGTGGGCGGACGCAATGCTTATAGCTCCGGCTACGGCTTCTACCATAGGAAAGATGGCGCACGGCATTGCCGACAATATGCTCATAACGACTTATCTGTCTATGAAGGCTCCGGTATTTGTGGCGCCTGCCATGGACCTCGATATGTTTGCGCATCCGGCTACACAGCACAACCTCGACATTCTGCGCTCTTATGGTAATCACATCATTGAGCCTACCGCCGGAGAGTTAGCAAGCCATCTGGTAGGTAAAGGTCGTATGGAAGAACCCGAAAACATTGTGGCAGCACTGGAGGACTTCTTCCAAAAGAACAGTTCTATGGCAGGTAAGAAGATACTTATCACTGCCGGACCTACTTACGAAAAGATTGACCCGGTACGCTTCATAGGTAATTATTCATCCGGAAAGATGGGATATGCCTTGGCCGAAGAGTGCGCTGCACGCGGAGCTGAGGTTACATTGGTAAGCGGCCCCGTGAACTTGAGCGTGAATCATCCTAACATAAACCGCATTGACGTGGAGAGCGCTGAGCAGATGTACAACGCCTGCATGAGTCACTACCCTACTTCGGATGCGGGAATTCTGTGTGCTGCTGTTGCCGACTTTACACCGGAGTGCGTGGCAGACAAAAAAATCAAGCGCGAAAAGGACGACTTGACTCTGAATCTGAGACCTACTCACGACATAGCAGCCGCATTAGGCAAGATAAAGACCGACAGCCAGCGACTGGTAGGCTTCGCTCTCGAAACCAACGACGAGACAGCTCACGCACAAGATAAGCTGAAACGTAAGAACTTCGATTTCATAGTGCTGAACTCGCTTAACGACAAAGGAGCAGGTTTCAGATGCGATACCAACAAAATCACTATAATAGATAGCGGTAAAGCCGAAGAATATCCGCTGAAAACCAAGAAAGAAGTAGCTGCGGATATCATCGACAAGCTCGACTCTATATTACATTAATCTAAAAGACTAACCACTTAAAACGGCAGCGCATTATGCTACAGTCCATCTATATACAAAACTATGCCTTGATAGACAAGCTCGAAATGAACTTCTATCCTGGCTTCTCCGTCATTACCGGAGAGACAGGAGCCGGAAAGTCCATCATCCTAGGGGCTATCGGACTCTTGCTCGGACAGCGTGCCGATGCCAAAGCCATAAAGAACGGAGCATCGAAAAGCATCGTCGAGGCACATTTCCGCATCACGGGGTACGGCATGAAGGATTTCTTCGAAGAGAATGATATCGAATTCGATGAAGACGAGTGTATACTACGGCGCGAGGTGTCGGCCAACGGAAAAAGCCGTGCTTTCATCAACGATACGCCGGCTTCGCTCAGCCAGATGAAGTTATTGGGCGAGAAGTTGATTGACATACACAGTCAGCATCAGAACTTGTTGCTCAATAAAGAAGGATTCCAGCTGAACATACTCGACATACTTGCACAAGACGAAGCTCAGCTATCCGCTTACCGTAAGGCGTACAACGATTATCGTAAAACGGCCCAAGAGCTTGACGAGTTCAAGTCGCTGGCGGAGAAAAGTCGCCAAGACGAAGACTACATCCGCTTCCAACTGGAGCAACTTGAAGAGGCTTCGCTAAAGAGCGGTGAGCAGCAGGAGTTGGAGAAAGAGCAAGACACGCTGAGTCATGCCGAAGATATAAAATCTGTTCTCTACAAAGCCGGAGCGCTAATAAACGGTGACGAAGGCGGCGCGTTGTCGCTCACCAAAGAGTGCATGCAGTCATTACAAGGCATAGCCGGAGTATTCGCACCAGCTGCCGAATGGGCTGAACGTATAAACAGCTACTACATAGAGCTTAAAGATATAGCACACGATATTACTCGTGCCGAAGACGAAGTGGAGTTCAACCCTACCCGTCTGGATTTCGTGAACGAACGCCTCAACACCATATACAGCCTTACGCAGAAGCATAAGGTAGAAACAGTAGAAGAACTGATAGCTCTGGAAGAAGGCTACCGCAAGCAACTGGATGCCATCACTTCGTTCGACGGACGAATAGCAAAGCTGAGCAGAAAGAAAGACGAAGCGTACGCTGATGTATTGGCAAAGGCCGATGTACTGAGTCAGTTGCGTAAGCGTTCGGCACAGCACATAGAGCAGCAAATGAAATCATTGCTCGTACCGCTTGGTATGCCCAACGTGCGTTTCGAGGTAGAGCTGACACACCGTTCAGAACCCGATGCCAAAGGTATGGACAGCGTAACGTTCCTCTTCTCTGCCAATAAGAACGGTACCCTGCAGAACGTGGCGTCTATCGCTTCGGGTGGTGAAATAGCACGCGTCATGCTGTCGCTTAAGGCCATGATAGCCGGAGCAGTAAAACTGCCTACCATCATCTTCGATGAAATAGACACCGGTGTATCAGGCTCTATAGCCGAAAAGATGGCGTTCATAATGCAGGATATGGGCAAGCAAAACCGACAGGTGATAAGCATTACCCATCTTCCGCAGATAGCCGCACGGGGCACTACACATTATAAGGTGTATAAGGAAGATACCGACACGGGCACCAACAGTCACATTCGTCAGCTCTCGGATACTGAGCGGATAGACGAAATAGCGAACATGCTTAGCGGAGCCGTAATGACCGATGCCGCCAGAGACAACGCACGTGCGCTACTTAATATTAATAAAGAATAATAACACATACTTATAATTATATCTATGTTTGAAAAGAATGAAATGATATTCGGCGCAAGAGCCGTTATTGAAGCTATACAAGCGGGAAAAGAAATCGATAAGGTTCTTATCAAGAAAGACATTCAGAGCGACTTGTCGAAAGAATTGCTGGCAGCACTGAAAGATACATTCATCCCGGTGCAGCGTGTGCCGGTAGAACGCATCAACCGCATCACCAAGAAGAATCATCAGGGAGTCATTGCGTTTATCTCGCCTATCACTTACCAGCGTACAGAAGATATCGTGCCTTTCTTGTTCGAGCAGGGCAAGAATCCGTTGCTCATTATGCTCGACGGACTGACCGACGTTAGAAACTTCGGTGCCATTGCCCGTACTTGCGAGTGTGCCGGTGTAGATGCTATCATCATACCTAACAAGAACAGCGTAAGCGTAAACGCCGATGCTATCAAGACTTCGGCTGGAGCGCTGCACACATTGCCTGTATGCCGTGAAGCTAACCTCAGAAACACTATCAAATTCTTGAAAGATAGCGGATTCAAGATTATAGCCGCTACCGAAAAGGGCGACTATGATTATACTAAAGCCGATTACGAAGGTCCTACTTGTATCATCATGGGTGCCGAAGATACCGGAGTATCTTACGATAACCTTGCGCTTTGCGATGAATGGGTTAAGATTCCTATGCTTGGAACCATCGAGTCGCTCAACGTATCTGTAGCTGCTGGCGTACTGATTTACGAAGCCATCAAGCAGAGAGGTTTCGGCAACGAGAAATAACAAGCGCATAATAAAACCGTTTACTGAAAACAAAAACACACATATACCGATGAAAAAGATATTTCTCTTGCTAGCGTGCGGATGGATGATGCAGTCTGCATGGGCACAAGATCTGCCTAAGTGGGCCGCCAAAGCCCGAAAGGCGGTGTTCTCCGTCATCACATACGATAAGGACAACAAGATTATGAATACCGGAAACGGTTTCTACATAGACGAAACCGGTACTGCCGTATCCGACTATACCTTATTTAAAGGTGCCGATCATGCGGTCATCGTAACCGTAGATGGCAAGGAGTTGCCCGTAAAATACATCATGGGAGCCAACGATATGTACGACGTTGTTAAGTTCAAGGCCGACTACGACAAGAAATCGGGTGCCCTGAAACCTGCAGCCAATGCTCCGGCGCAAGGCGAAACGGTATATCTGCTTCCCTACGCTACACAGAAGGAACTGAAAGGCCAGAACGGTAAGGTGGAGAAGATAGACAGCATAGGCAAAGGATCGTTCTACTATACTCTCGATATGCAGACTACCGACAAAACTGTGAGCTGTCCGGTGATGAATGCCAACGGTGAAGTAGTGGCGCTTGTACAGAAGAACGCCGATCCTGAGAATAAGCAGAGCTATGCCATCGGCGTGGGATATGCTTCGTCGTTAGCCATAAACGCACTGTCGGCCAGCGACTATACGCTCAGCACTATAGGCATCCGCAAGGGATTGCCCGAAGACGAACAGCAGGCGTTGGTATATCTGTACGTGTCTTCATCGGCAGTGAGCACAGAGCAGTACCTGCAGATGCTCAACGAGTTCATCGCACAATATCCATCGAACACCGAGGGTTATATCCGCAGAGCGAACTGCTACCTGAGTTATGCCGACGATGAGCACTACGCACTGGCCGACCAAGACCTGAACACCATGCAGAAAGTAGCGACCGACAAGGCCGAGGCTCATTACAACGTGGCTAAGCTGATTTACAACTATCAGCTCAACTTAGGCAATAAGAAGGTGTATAAGGATTGGACATTCGATAAGGCTTTGAAGGAAGTCAACGAGGCTCTTGCCACCTCTAAAGTAGCTTTATACTATCAGTTGCAAGGTGATATCTACTTCGCACAGCAGAAATATGCCGAGGCGTACACTTCATACGAAGAAGTAAACAAGAGCCCTATGGCATCGGCTGCATCGTTCTACTCTGCCGCTAAAGCTAAGGAGTTGACCGAAGGTGTCGATAAGAAAGAGGTAGTGGCTTTGCTTGATAGTGCAGTTGCTCGCTACAACAAGCCCTACGGACAAGACGTTGCGCCTTATTTATATGAGCGCGGTCGTGTAAAGAGCGATATGAAAGACGCTCGCGGTGCCGTAGCCGACTATAACGATTTCTACGATGCCATGATGGGACAGGTTTCTGCCGAGTTCTACATCATCCGTTCACAAGAAGAAGTACAGTGCCGCATGTATCAGCAGGCCATCAACGATGTGAATAAGGCGGTAGAGATAGACCCGCGCAACGTAGAGTATTGGGTAGAGAAAGGTGGCGTACACCTGCGTGTAAACCAACTGGATGATGCCGAGAAAGCATTGCGTCAAGCTGTTTCCATCGATCCTGAAAACGCCCCCGCCTACCGTATGTTAGGTTTCTGCATGATTCAGATGAAGAAGAAAAACGAAGGCGTTAAGCTACTCCAGAAAGCCAAAGACTTAGGCGACGAAGTAGCCGACGGACTAATTCAGAAATACGGTAAATAATTAGTCAACAATACAGAACGGGCTGAAGGTCCAAAAACTTTCAGTCCGTTTTTTTGTGTATTACAACAAACACATTATATAAATGAAAAAGAAAACGAGAAAGAAAAAAAGCGCATTGACAGGAACGTTAAAAGGATTCAGCGCATTAGTATCAATTGTAGCCGGAGCAATATACTTCTACATTAACCCTACAGCGCTTAATACAGCATTCGACAAGCTTAACGCCGGAGAACAACAGCAGACCGAAACACGCGTTGAAGCTCCAGCCAGCAAAGAAGAGATCAAGAAAACCGATATCAGCAGTAAGTTAGAGATACCGGTAGACCTGAAAGGCCGTAAGAAGATACGCATAAAGCGCATCGGATATACCGTTTCGTACAATAACGAATACAAGACCCCATACTGGGTGGCATGGGAACTGAAACGCAGCGAGACCAAGGGAGACGAAGAAAGAATGAGTAAGTTCATGCCCGACCCCGACCTACCAGAGCCGCGTGCCGATCATAACGACTATACCAACTCGGGCTACGACCGCGGACACATGGCTCCGGCTGCAGATATGAAATGGAGCAAACAAGCCATGGAAGAATCGTTCTACATGAGCAATATCTGCCCGCAGAACCAAAAGCTTAACCGTGACGACTGGGGAAGCTTAGAGGATGTTTGCCGCAAGTGGGCACGTAAGTACGGCACCGTATATATAGCCTGCGGACCCATATACGACAAGAAGCGCCCCAAGTGCATAGGCAAGCACAAAGTGGCAGTGCCCGACCGTTTCTTCAAGGTAGTACTTATCTACAACCGTAAGAACCCCATCGCCATGGGATTCTTGTTCGACAACAAGCCGCACCATCAGGCACTGAGCAAATACATGGTCAGCGTAGACCAGGTGGAAGAAATCACTGGATTAGATTTCTTCTCTCGCCTGCCCGACAGTGTAGAAAACAAAATCGAGGCTATAGTGCCCGAAATGCCTAATTACTAACCTTCACTATCCGAAGAACCTTCGGGAAACAAATACTGTCCTTTCATCATTGTCTGGCGTCCGTACTCTATGGCATGCTTAGGGCAATGATGATAGCACGACAGACACATGGCGCAGTTCTCGCCCCACACAGGCTTTGCATTAGGTTTCATCTGCACGTTATGCAACGGACACGCCTTTACACACCTTCCACACTTCACACAGCTATCGGTTGCCTTAAATCGATGGGGCGACATAAGCAGATGCTTAAACAAAAAGCCTAATATATAAGTCTTGGTCCACGGCAAGGCACCTTCGTAGCAATCTTTTCCACGCCAACGCTCGTTTATTCTACGGGCGATATCGACTATGCGTCCTTTAGCGGCAGATAACTTTCTTTGTGCCAACTCATCAGAGTCTACATCAAATCCCGGCAGACACACATACGTATTCGGCATAGTCAGCGAGAATTCCGCATCACGTTTCCACCTCCTTCGTGCCAACGCCTTACGCATCAATCGTGCAGTCTTACCTGTATCGTCACCGCAAGTGCACACAAAGTACACATACCTTGGCTGTGCCGACAATCTCAACTTTTCTATCAATCGCACTATTATAGCCGGAGGCGCCCATCCGTACACGGGAAACACAAACCCCAACGCCTCATCTTCGCCTAAGCAGAAAACTTCGCTTCGGCCCAAGGCTTCTGTAGCCGAAAATACACGGTCGTTACACATAGCAGCCAAGCTACGCGCCACCCATTCAGAATTACCTGTTCCTGAAAAATAAAATATCATTGTTCTATCATTATAGTAACCGCTATAAAGTTACGGAGATTTATTATACAACAAATAATTTCTTGCATAGAATTCACATATTCCATGCCGACGAAAAACATACCACTTCAGACCAATCTTATAGATTCTTTCTATCAATAATAGACTTTACATATAAATAGTAAAATAATTACTGTATTGCATTGCGATTTTCAGCAGAGGTCAGAACGGAGTTTTATGCTATTTTAGCAACATTTTCCATCATGAACTGGTCTGTTACATATAAAGAAGACTTAGTTTTCGAAGAAGAAATGAAAGTGGAATCAGCATGGAATGGTGAAAATTCAATGTATAACATCTATCCTCCTGTACAGGTAGAAAAGAACCCTAACTTGGTTCGTAAATAAATAGGTATACATATATATAGTATTTAATATGGGTCCGCAGCGTCAGTTCTTGGCGTTGCGGATTTTCTCTACCGCTTGTTAAGTGGTAATTTTTACACACATGTTTTCGACGTGTAATTTGCAGCGAAAAAGAATGCGATAAGCAGATTAACTTATCGCATTCTTTTGATCAACTCATCGCAATGCTTCATTTGAGTCATCGCATTGTTTTTTTATGTGATTCAGAAGGAGCTGTAGAGAGGAGGAATGATTTTTCTTCTTTTCCCGGAAAGCCTACTTATTATCTATACTTATTAATGCTTTACCGAAAAAAGCTGATAGTTGCGATATTGTCTTGATAGTAAAATTATGCTGTCCGCTTAGCCATTTGGTTACTTCGCTTGGACGCTTGCCCAAAGCTTGTGCAAACTGCAGTTTTGACAAACCACGCTCTGTCATCAGTTCATAGATGCGGTTAGAGATGGCAAATTCCAAAGACACCTCTTGCTGTATTGCCGGAGAGGTGCTTGCCAACATTTCATCAAAAGAAGTCTTTATTGTTTTCATATATCAAAAGTGTTTTCTGTTTCTATTGTATTTTCCGATACCACAATAGATTCGTTTTTAACTCCCTCCGTTATGAGTTTGTCAATCTATAATAATGCGTAATCACAAGTACAACAAAATTATTTATCAATTCTTTGATTTAACTATAAATAATCATTTTTTCTTTTAGGGGAATAAATGAGACATTCGTATTATTATATAGATAATATATAAATTACCACTTTTTAAAGGAAGGTTATTTTAATCTTATTTGCAACACTGAGTAAAATTAATCTTCCTACAGCTAAAACAAAAACGCCATAGCGGTGTTACAATGTTTTTTTTATTTGTTTATCAAGTGTTGCAAAGTCAATATTTATGAAAAAACTTTTATTAGCATTGATTTACTTAGCTACTTTGGGCACGGCTCATGCTTCAGATTACACAAAAGGATTATCGATTTGGTTTGACAAACCTAATAATTTGGACAAGCGTGCCATATGGTTTGGCAGTCGTCCAGACTTGTGGGCAGGAGAAAAATATCCAGAGTTACCTGCGGGTGGAGTTACAAATCCTGATCAGAACTGGGAATCAACCTCTTTGCCTATCGGAAATGGCAGTATTGGCGCCAACATTATGGGATCAATAGAGGCCGAGCGGATTACTTTTAATGAAAAAACACTTTGGCGAGGCGGACCAAACACTTCACGTGGTGCTGCCGCCTATTGGAATATTAATAAAAAATCAGCCCATTACTTGGATTCTATCCGCCAAGCATTCATAAACGGAGACGAGCAAAAAGCTGATTATCTGACTCGTGAGCACTTTAACAGCACCGTTCCTTACGAAATGGAACGTGAATCACCTTCTCGTTTCGGTGCATTCTCTACTATGGGAGAATTCTATGTAGAAACAGGATTGAGTGTGATTGGCATGAAAAATTACAAACGCATCTTATCACTTGACAAAGGTATGGCAATCGTTCAATTTGAAAAGGACGGTGTTGCGTATGAACGCAATTATTTTGTTTCTTATCCACAAAATGTGATGGTAGTGCGTTTCAAAGCGAATCAGGCCGGAAAACAAAACCTGACATTCAGCTATATGCCCAACTCCATTTCTACAGGAAAAATAACATCTGAAGGAGCAGATGAATTATGTTACAAGGCTCATTTGAACAACAATCAAATGGAATATGTAATTCGTGTGAAGGCACAGCACAAAGGAGGATATCTAATCAACAAGAACGGCAAATTAACAATTGCAGATGCGGATGAAGTGGTTTTTCTGGTAACAGCCGACACCGATTATAAAATAAACTTCAATCCTGATTTTTCCGATTCCAAAACATATGTGGGAATTAATCCTTCAGAAACAACCAGAGCATGGATGGACAAGTCAGCCCAAATGGGATATGACGCTTTATATCAAGCTCACGAAGCAGATTATACCGCATTGTTCAATCGTGTACATTTAAAACTGAATCCAAATGCGCCTATGACATTGCAGCTACCGGCAGTCAGTGATCTCCCTACATATGAGCGTTTGGCACGTTATCGTAAAGGAATGCCCGACTATCAACTGGAAGAACTGTATTATCAATTCGGTCGTTACCTATTGATTTCAAGTTCACGTCCTGGAAATTTACCAGCGAACTTACAAGGTATGTGGCACAACAACGTAGATGGTCCTTGGAGAGTGGATTATCACAACAATATCAATGTACAGATGAACTACTGGCCCGCTTGTTCCACGAATTTAAGTGAATGTGTATTGCCTTTGATTGATTTTATCCGAACCCTTGTAAAACCAGGTGAAAAGACAGCGCAGGCTTACTTTGGCGCACGGGGATGGACAGCTTCCATATCAGCCAATATCTTCGGCTTCACTACACCTTTGGAAAGCAAAGACATGTCATGGAACTTCAACCCAATGGCAGGCCCATGGCTCGCTACTCATATATGGGATTACTATGATTACACTCGTGATATTGATTTCCTCAGAAGTACAGGTTACGAGTTAATTAAAAGCAGCGCCAATTTTGCAGTGGACTTCCTGTGGAAAAAAGCAGACGGAACCTATACTGCCGCTCCCTCCACATCACCGGAACATGGTCCCATTGATCAAGGCGCAACGTTTGTACATGCCGTAGTACGTGAAATTTTATTGAACGCCATTGATGCAAGTAAGGTATTGGGAGTGGATACTAAAGAACGTAAGCACTGGAATCATGTCTTGACACATTTGGCCCCATATCAGATTGGTCGCTACGGACAATTAATGGAATGGTCGAAAGATATTGATGACCCCAAAGATGAGCATCGACACGTGAATCACCTGTTCGGATTACACCCTGGACATACGCTATCTCCGGTTACCACCCCAAAACTGGCTGAAGCCTCAAAAGTGGTACTGAAACATCGTGGAGACGGCGCTACCGGATGGAGCATGGGTTGGAAACTGAATCAATGGGCCCGCTTACACGATGGAAACCACGCATACACCTTATATGGGAATTTATTGAAAAACGGGACATTGGACAACTTATGGGACACACACGCACCTTTCCAAATTGATGGGAACTTTGGTGGAACTGCGGGTATTACAGAAATGCTATTACAGAGTCACATGGGATTCATTCACCTCTTGCCTGCTCTTCCAGACGCATGGAATGAAGGAACTGTATCCGGTTTATGTGCAAAAGGAAATTTTGAATTATCATTCAATTGGGCGAACGGTAAGCTAGACTCTGTTACTGTTTTGTCCAAATCGGGCGGTAAATGCTCTTTAAGATACAAAGATTCAACATTAGATTTCTTGACTCGTAAGTGTAAATCATATAAGATACTTTTCAAAAAAGGAAAATTAATGCGCATATAGTTTGACATCAAAACAAAGTTCGGGAAATTTTTTCCACACAAATATAGGATCGTCAAATTTATTTTTAAGCTTTATTTTCAAATCACATTAATCGCATATATCATGAGAAAACAAATCAGAAATTTATTGGGTTGTTCACTCCTGACCGCTTGTTTACTTTCGGGGCAAACAATGACGGCACAGAGTGTTATCTTCCCTCAGGAAAAACAAGCGGGCAACGCTATCCTAGTAGCAGAACGAGGCGTTTACACCCTACAGAATGACTTACTGAAAGCCCATTTTGTAGCAAAGAACAATCATCTGTTTTTTGATGGATGTGAACAATTAGGTCTATTGCCAGGATTTACACCCTACAGAATGACTTACTGAAAGCCCATTTTGTAGTAAAGAACAATCATGTGTTTTTTAACGGATGTGAGCAATTAGGCCTATTGCCAGGGTCTGAGTTATTCAGCATTTTACTGGCTGACGGCAGAGAAGTGCCTGCATCATCAATGTATCTAAAAAGTGTAGAGGAACTGAATTTGACTCCGGCAGAAGGTGCAGCCAAAGGGTCACTTCAATGAATCTAAAAAGTGTAGAGGAACTGAATTTGACTCCGGTAGAAGGTGCCGCCAAAGGGGCACTCAAACTGAACGGAAAAGCAATAGAAGCTCATTTTACATTTGAAGACCTTTCAATTGTATGGCGAGCTGTACTTCGTGACGGTTCACATTACTTACGTACAGAAATGGATATCAATGCCAACAAAGACGTAGCTATGCGTGGAATTATCGCCATGAAATACTCATTCAACAATAAGTTCAGCAAACAATTGCCGCATGTAGTGGGTAACACCAGAGGTGCTGTGATTGCGAATGATAAAATTTTTGCGGGATTGGAAACACCGATGGGCATCAACACCGTAGCATCCGCTCCAACCGTTGAGACTTCAGTACTCCAAGGCTTATGGAGCCGACAAACAACACTACAAGCAGGAAAGACTTGGAATGTTGGAGCTGTTGTAGG
>FR881268.1:1518-10003 GCA_000434735.1 Bacteroides sp. CAG:530 | reverse complement strand
CCCATTTGGCCACTCTGGTATTTGCCCAACTCTCTTAATTTCTTTCAAAGAACCAGTAGGTCAACGTATTTTCGCCTAAGTTTCTTTCGAGCCTCTTGTCGGATTCGAACCAACGACCCCGAGATTACAAATCACGTGCTCTGGCCAACTGAGCTAAAGAGGCAAATCAAACTTTGCAGCCAAACATCTACCATGTCTTAGCGGCTGCAAAGTTAGATATTATTTTTTAATCACAAAACTTTCAATGTGATTTTTTCATTTACCCTGCAGTTTTTCTTTTGCTTTAAGCAACTGCTTCGATAGTGCTTCAATACAAACATCTACCGACTCTTCGAATGTATCACTTACCTTTTCAGCGTAAAACTCTGTATTCAAAGCCAACACACGGACACCCGCTTCTTTATTCATGGCCGTTTCAGGTTTCACTACTTTTAAAGACACCTCTACTTTCTTTATATTATCGCAAAACTTTTCGAGCTTTTCTGCTTTCTTTTGAATAAAAGCTTCCAATTTCTCTGACGCATCGAAATGAATTGATTGAATTCTTACTTCCATAAATACCTCCTTTTCTTTACGCTCTAGGATGAGCTTGTTCATAAACTTTTTTTAATTCCTCAAAGGTATTATGCGTATAGACCTGAGTCGCATCCAAGCTTTCATGCCCTAACAACTCTTTCACCGCCTCCAATTCCGCTTGATGATTCAGCATCGAAGTCGCGAAAGTGTGCCGCAAGACATGGGGGCTTTTCTTTTTAAGCGTTACTACCTTTGATAAATCACGTCGCACAATTAAATAAACCGCATTACGTTTCATCGGGAGTCCTTTCCCTGAGACAAACAATGTTTCACTACCGCTAAAAGTTTCATCTCGTTTCAATAAATAAGTAAGCAAATCTCGTTTCAGCTCATCACCGAACGGTATATACCTATGCTTATTTCTCTTTCCGAGTACCTTCACCTGCCCTCGCCCAAAATCGACATCCGCATCTCTCAATGCTACCAGTTCCGAAACACGCACCCCAGTTTCATATAGAAATTCAAGAATCATACGATCCCTGACTTCCTGAAAAGTTGCGCTCGAATCTAACTGTCCAAGCAAACGATCCATGTCCGATTCACGGATAAAAACCGGAAGTTTCTTTTCTTCCTTAGGACCTTTTACTTTTCGCATCGGATCTTTCGATACGATTTTCTGCGCCAGCAAATAACGGTAAAAAGAACGAAGTGCGCTCAACTTTCTGTTTATTGATGTAGCCTTATACCCTTCATCAGCCAAGCTCATCACCCAGCCTCTAACGATATCAGAATCCACCACTACAAAAGTCAGAGCTTCATCTTTTGTCTTAAAATACTTCTCAAATTCATCCAAGTCCTTTCCGTACCCACTCACAGTGCATTCGGAGCAATTCCTACCGAACCTAAGATATTCCAAGAACAATCCTTTCAACATTGCAGTTCATTGCTTATTGTTTTCAGCAACGAATTTATGAAAAGAATTCAATAATTCAAAGTTTTGGCGGAAATTATTATTCTTCTGTCTGATGCAATTTCTGAACGTAAACGGCACGTTCCATTTTAAGTCTCTTCAAAACAGACGGTTTGTCATACTGCTGTCTGCTTCTAAGTTCTTTCACAACACCTGTTTTTTCAAATTTTCTTTTGAATTTCTTCAGCGCTTTTTCAATGTTTTCGCCTTCTTTTACTGGTACTACAATCATGTTTGTTTTTAATTAATGTATGTGATTATTAAATTATTTCTTTGCTTTATCGGTTTGATAGTCAAACTGCGGTGCAAAATTACACATAGTTTCTTTATTCACAAAACATTCCACGATATTTTAATAAAAATAACAGCACAGACTCGTTATGATGGAAGACATGTCTTATCTTTGTAGATACTGAAAATCGATAAATCAAATACGTTTCAACATGAATACAGAAATAAAAAAGCGCATCGAAGCACTACGCGGCTTCATGAATAAAAAAGGCATAACAGCTTTCGTTGTGCCAAGTACCGACCCGCACGCAGGCGAATACGTTCCCGAACATTGGGAAAGCAGAAAATGGATTTCCGGATTCACCGGTTCTGCAGGTACGGCTGTCATCACCTCACAAAACGGCGGACTATGGACAGACTCACGTTATTTTATCCAAGCCGAAGAACAGCTTGACGGCACCGGCATCAGATTATTCAAGGAGAGAATGCCAGAAACACCATCAATAGCCGAGTGGCTTGGTGAGACTTTAGCGAATGGCGACAGCGTAGGAATAGACGGAAAAACATGCGGAGTAGAATACTTCTCACAGTTAAGCGATGACCTGAAAGACTTCGGCATCAACCTAATTGATACGGAAGATCCGTTTGATGAAATATGGAGCGACCGCCCATCACTGCCAACTTCAGATCCGTTCGTTCTTCCTCTTTGCTACGCCGGAGTACCGACGAGCAAGAAATTAGAGCAGATACACGCTCACATGCAGCAGCAATGCGTCGATGCGTTGATAATCTCATCTCTCGACGAAGTGGCATGGGTATTAAACATGCGAGGCACAGACGTTCCATGCAACCCTGTTTTCGTAAGCTACCTGTTCATTACAGAGCAACACACCTATTTATATATAGACACTAACAAGCTGACTGCCGAAACTAGCCAATATTTACAAGACAACCATATTGAGGCAAGACCTTATTCGCAAATAGAGCAGGATATAAAAGACTATAAAGGAGAATGCATACAACTCTCGCCTAGCGCCAACTACAGGATTTGCCATACCGCCGAAACATATTGCAAAATCAAGTTGCACGCATCGCCCGTATCAATGATGAAAGCCATAAAGAACGAAGTCGAGATACAGGGCTTCCACGAAGCGATGACACGCGACGGAGTAGCGATGACTAAATTCCTGATGTGGCTAAAAGATGCCGTAAAGCAAGGAGGACAGACCGAATGCACTATCGACAAGAAGTTATATGAACTTCGTGCAGAACAAAAGTTATTCCAAGGCATAAGTTTCGAGACTATCGCCGGATATCAGGAGCATGGAGCCATCGTTCATTATGAGGCGACACCCGAAACCGCAAGCGACCTGCATCCGGAAGGATTGCTTTTGCTCGACAGCGGAGCGCAGTATCTCGACGGAACGACAGACATCACAAGAACTATTGTGCTAGGTAACACCACACCCGAGCAGAAAAGAGACTACACATTGGTACTAAAAGGATTCATCGCTCTGTCGATGACCGAATTCCCTGCAGGCACATGCGGAACTCAGTTAGATATCATGGCACGTCAATTCATGTGGAAAGAAGGCATCAATTACGGCCATGGCACCGGACACGGAGTCGGACATTTCCTTAACGTACACGAAGGCCCTCACCAAATCCGCATGAATCACATCCCTACCCCACTGCAACCAGGCATGACGCTCACAAACGAGCCGGGCATCTATCGTTCTGGAAGATACGGCATACGTACCGAAAACACCATGTTGGTAGTATTCTCAAAAGAAACAGAATTCGGACAATTCTACAAGTTCGAGCCTCTGACCCTCTGTCCTATCGACAAAGAAGCCATCTGCACAGAAATGCTTCTCCCCTACGAAATAGAGTGGCTGAACGATTACCACAAGCATGTTTACGAAACACTCTCTCCTTTCTTAAATGAACAAGAGAGACAATGGTTGAAACAGGCTACTAGTGAATTATAAAATCCAAAGGCGAAGATATATCCGTGCGATATGTCTTCGCTTTTTATTTACACCATTACATGAAAAAGACATTTATCCTAAGCATCCTGTGCCTGCTACTATCCATCTTCTCCGCGGCACAGACTCCAAAGGAGTTTACCGTTCTGCAATGGAACATTTGGCAAGAAGGGACTATGGTGAAAGGTGGTTATGAGGCCATCGTAAACGAAATAGTTCGCCTAAAGCCAGATTTCATTACTTTCAGCGAAGTGCGTAATTATAATAAAACGAGGTTCTGCGACAAAATTGTACAATCATTGCAACAACAAGGAGAGACTTATTACTCATTCTATAGTTTTGATTCTGGAGTGTTAAGTCGATATCCAATCACTGACTCAGTAACCGTATTTCCTTTAAAGGATGATCATGGAAGCGTGTACAAAATGAAAAGTCGCATAGGCGATGTTGATATAGCCATCTATACGGCACACTTGGATTATCTGAATGACGCTTATTATAATGTGCGAGGATACGACGGATCTACTTGGAAAGAAATACCAATACCAGAAAGTGTATCGAAAATTCTTCAAGCAAACGACCGCTCGCTGCGAGACGATGCCATCCGCAATTTTATAAGAGAAGCAAAGAAAGATATCGCGGAAGGAACAATCGTGATATTGGGAGGCGATTTTAATGAGCCTTCACACTTGGACTGGATTCGTGAGACAAAAGATTTATACGCTCATAATGGATTCATCGTGCCTTGGACAGTTACATTATTGCTCGACAACGCCGGATTTGTTGATAGCTACCGCAGTCTTTATCCAGATGTTATAAGATATCCCGGATTCACTTTTCCAATAGATAATCCTCTTGTTCCTGTAGAAAAACTCACCTGGGCTCCAAAATCGGATGAGCGCGACCGCATTGATTATATCTTCTATTACCCTCATCCAAAGATAAAATTAAAAAAAGCTATCATTTTCGGACCAGAAGGCTGTATCGCATACAATAAACGTGTCGCCAATCAGTCTAAAGATAAGTTTTTATTGCCGCAAAGTGTGTGGCCAACAGATCACAAAGGACTATTAGTTACCTTCCGGCTGCTTAAATAATGCATTCAATTTACACGAACTATGCGACAAAGTCGTCTTACTTCGAACGAAGTGAATGCTTACCTCGAACGATGTGAGCGCTCACATCGACCGAGGTGAATGCTTACTTCGACCGAAGTAAGACGACTTTGTTAAATATCTTCATGACTTAGCCGCTAATTAATAACGCAGCTGACCGTCATCGTCCACTTCGTCAATGTCGGCGAAGTTATAAGATTCACCATGCTGACTGATGTCGAGTCCCACTTTTTCACTTTCCTTACTTACTCTCATAGGAATCAACTTATTCACTATCCAATACAGCAGCATACTTACCACAAAGGTGTAAACTATTACGATACCTACAGCCAATAAATGGTATAAGAAGATGCGAACACCTTCCATATCGCCTGCCATCAAACCTTCCTTAATAAATATACCGGTAAGAATAGTACCTACAATACCTCCTGTGCCGTGGGTGGGGAATACATCCAAAGCATCGTCTAAACGACCTGACTTATCGCTCCAATGACAAGCGATATTACATATCAGCGTAGCTACGAAAGCAATGAAAAGACTCTGACCCACACTTACATATCCGGCAGATGGCGTGATGACTACCAAACCTACCACAGCTCCTACAGCAGCTCCCATAGCAGAGGCCTTACGTCCCATAACCGCATCGAAGAAAAGCCATACTAACATACCTGTAGCACAAGCGGTGTTGGTGTTAAGAAAGGCTTTTACTGCTATAGCGTCGGCATGAAGCGAAGAACCTGCATTAAAGCCAAACCATCCCAACCAAAGCATCGCAGCGCCAAGCACTACAAAAGGCACATTAGCCGGAGCGTCACTGCGTTTGTCTTTTACACGTTTACCCAAGAACAACGCACCAGCCAACGCTGCTATTCCCGAAGATGCGTGTACTACGATACCACCTGCAAAATCGACAACTCCCCACTGACGGAATATTCCGTCGGGATGCCATGTACAGTGCGCCAGCGGACAATATATAAACAAGCAGAAAAGTATCATAAAGACTAAATATGCCGAGAACTTAACTCGTTCGGCAAAGGCTCCTGTTATAAGAGAAGGAGTTATGATGGCAAATTTCATCTGAAACAATGCATAGAGCGCCAACGGTATTGTAGGTGCCAACTCTTGATTTACCTTAGCTCCTACACCGTGAAACATAAAGAAAGTGGCTGGATTTCCAAGCACTCCACCAATATTGTCGCCAAAAGCCAAGCTAAATCCTACAATTACCCACACCACACTGATTATACCCATAGCGATAAAGCTCTGAAGTATAGTAGAAATAACATTCTTCTTATTAACCATACCGCCATAAAAGAACGCCAATCCCGGTGTCATCATGAGCACGAAAATCGTAGCGTTAATCATCCATGCCACATCGGCCGAACCAACGTTTGCATCGGGTTCCCACATCTCAACTGAATCGGGTAAAAAAGCTCCGCCCACACAAAACATAGCCATCAGTGCTAAAAACACTACCCATTTTGTCTTAAATCGTTTCATAATAATTAAGTGTTTAGTTGTACAAGGCTCAATAGACACCATTTGTTTGCAGCAAAGACTGCCGACCGAGCATTTTGTTTTAAATTTGTATTATTGTATTTCCAAATGCAAAGATATAGCTTTTATTAATATCACAATGATGTACATATATTATTTTTTAGTAACATTATAACATTTTACCAAGATAGTGAAACATTTTTTTGTTACCACTATCAAATTACCAGAAACAAAATGTCCAATTACATATTTCATATCCAACCCGTAATTATTTGCCAAAGTCGAAAATAATATGAATATTGCGGTCGGATTAAAAAACATATCATAATGGCACTAATCAAATCTGTACGGGGATTTACTCCGGCATTCGGAAACAACTGCTTCTTGGCCGACAACGCCACGATAATAGGCGATGTGGTTATGGGAGATGACTGTAGCATATGGTTCAACACGGTATTAAGAGGAGACGTCAATTCCATCCGTATAGGGAATCGGGTTAATATACAAGACGGTACGGTACTGCATACACTGTATGAGAAATCGACTGTAGAAATAGGGAACGATGTATCGATAGGGCACAACGTAACGCTTCACGGCGCCTGCGTGCACGACAATGCACTTATCGGTATGGGTTCTACACTACTCGATTATGCCGAAGTGGGAGAAGGTGCTATAGTGGCCGCCGGAGCATTGGTACTGGCCAACACAAAAATAGAGCCTTACACACTATGGGCAGGAGTGCCGGCGCGGTTTATTAAAAAGGTATCGCCCGAACAGAGCAAGGAATTGAATCAAAAAATAGCCAACGGATACTTAATGTACGCATCGTGGTTTAAAGAAAACGAAAAGTAAATGTAATATAAAAACGAACACCCCTTATCCATTTTATACAGACAAGGGGTGCTTATTTTTTAGAGGATTATTCTTCTACCGGCTTGAAGTCTTCTTTTCCGACTCCACAAACTGGGCAAACCCAATCTTCGGGCAAATCTTCGAATGCGGTTCCCGGAGCAATTCCAGCATCAGGATCACCTACTTCAGGATCGTAAACCCAATCGCAAACTGTGCAAATGTACTTTTTCATACGTCTTTAATTTTAAATGTTAATACTCTTTATATATTCGCGATAATATCATTTCTCTTTAAGCAAAATCTCTTTCAGTTCTTCCATACCTGCCGATGCGCCCTTACGGATAACATGAACCTTACGGCCAGATGTTATATTTACTTCCTTAGGGTCTATCAGATATACTGGAACATCGTACGGCACATAGTTTAGCAGTCCCGCCGCAGGATATACGTTGAGCGAAGTACCGATAATGACAAACACATCAGCCTTCTCGGCATAATCTACAGCAGTTTCTATCATCGGCACAGCCTCGCCAAACCATACTATGAACGGACGGAGCTGCGAACCGTCGGCAGCCTTATCTCCTATCTTCACATCGTATTCCTCGGGCTTCAGCTCACGAATGCAAGCCGCATCATTAGGATTTCGGCTCGATGTAACCTTTGTCAACTCGCCATGCAGATGAATTACGTGATGACTACCAGCACGCTCGTGCAGGTTATCTACATTCTGGGTGATGATAGTAACATCGAAATACCGCTCCAACTCTGCCAATAACTTATGACCCTCGTTCGGCTCTACATGCAGAAGTTCCTTGCGTCGTTCATTATAGAAATTAAGAACCAGTTCCGGATTTGCCGCATACCCTTCGGGCGTAGCTACCTGCTCTACCGGATAACGGTCCCAAAGGCCTCCCGAATCACGAAAAGTACTTATTCCGCTTTCCGCACTCATTCCCGCCCCTGTAAGTACTACCAACTTTTTCATACACAACTTCTTTTCCATGTATCAAAACAATATCGTTATCGCAAAAATAAGAATTTTTAATCGGTTGTAGAACCTTATATTCAAAGAAAAGAGATACCTTTGCCACGCTAAAAAGTATAATTAACATTAATATGGATAAATTCAGCTACGCCATTGGTTTAGGCATTGGCCAAAACTTATTGAGCATGGGTGCTCGCAACATCGAAGTAAACGACTTTGCTCAGGCAATCAAAGACGTATTAGAAGGTAATCAAACGGCAATCACACACAATGAAGCCCGTGAGATAGTAAACAAATACTTCACAGAACTTGAAGAGAAAATGAATGCCGA
>FR881268.1:0-1495 GCA_000434735.1 Bacteroides sp. CAG:530 | reverse complement strand
AATGCCGAGAACATAGCAAAAGGCAAAGCATTCCTCGAAGAAAACAAGAAAAACCCAAATATCGTAACTCTGCCTAGCGGATTGCAGTACGAAGTAATTAAAGAAGGTAACGGAAAGAAGCCTAAGGCTACCGACCGTGTACGCTGCCATTACGAAGGTACTCTGATTGACGGTACATTGTTCGACAGCTCTATCAAGCGCGGCGAACCTGCTGTATTCGGAGTAAACCAGGTTATCAAAGGATGGGTAGAAGCATTGCAGTTGATGTCGGAAGGCGCTAAGTGGAAACTCTACATTCCGTCGGACTTGGCATACGGCGCACAAGGCGCAGGCGAACTGATTCCGCCTCACAGCACTTTGGTTTTCGAAGTTGAACTGATAGAAGTTCTCTAATGAATAAGAAACAATTAAAAAACATTAATCAAAAGCAAATGAAAAAAGGTACAATCGCAATGATGTTCGCAGCCGCAGCTGGCTTGGCATCATGTACTGCTCAGGGTCCGAAAGCGAACCTGAAATCGGATATCGATACGCTTTCATATATGATGGGTGTAGGTAACACTAACGGTTTGAAAGACTATGCAATGGGCCGTCTGGGTGTTGACTCTACTAACTATGCAGACTTCGTAAGAGGTATTGAAGAAGGCATGAAACAATTAGACGCTAAGCAGAAGGCTTATTTGGCAGGTATGCAGATTGGCCAGCAGGTTGGCGGCGATATGTTCGAGTCTATCAACAGCCAGCTTTTCAGCGGCGACTCTACACAGAGCTTGAACAAGGATAATTTCTTGGCAGGTTTCATCGCTGCAACAAGAGGAAAGGCTATCGTTACTGCTGACTCTGCAAATGTTTACGTTCGTGACCACGCTGAAGCTATCAAGGCTAAAGCTATCGAAGCTAAATATGCTGACTACAAGAAGCAGAACGAAGATTTCTTAGTTCAGAACAAGGGAAAAGAAGGCGTTCAGGTTACTCCTAGCGGTTTGCAGTACAAAGTTCTCGTAGCTGGTAAGGGCGAAGTTCCTACTGAAACTAGCAGCGTAAAGGTTCACTATAAAGGTACTTTGATTGACGGTACTCAGTTCGATAGTTCTTACGACCGTAAAGAGCCGACAACATTCCGCGCTAATCAAGTTATCAAGGGTTGGACTGAAGCTTTGACTATGATGCCTGTAGGTTCTAAATGGGAACTTTACATCCCGCAGGAATTGGCTTACGGATCACGCGAAGCTGGTACAATCAAGCCGTTCTCTACTTTGATTTTCGAAGTTGAATTGCTTAGCATCGAAAAATAATCGGGAATAAATAGTACTGATAATACATAGACCAGATTATGCAGCGCCCGTTACAGGACTGCATAATCTGGTTTTTTGTTCCTTTTTGTATAAATAGAAGAAAAAAGAGACCAAAAATTTGGAAGATTGAATAAATCGCCATATCTTTGCACAGCAATTAAGAAAAACAGTTGCCCAGATGGCGGAATCGGTAGACGCGC
>FR881267.1 GCA_000434735.1 Bacteroides sp. CAG:530 | reverse complement strand
CTATACGGACGCGGTGAAGCCACATTATGTTCTATGTGAATTGTTTTCCCTTTCTGAGTGCGCAGCAAAGAAAGCGTAACTTCGCCATTCTGGAAGTTTACAGTATCTTTCGCTCTGCCATGTTCTACCAGATATGCAGGCAACGATACCGGATCGCTATCCATAGCAACGAGTCGTGTAAGACGGTCGCCACGATGAATATTCAACAACTGACATACCGGACCTATGCCATGAGTAGGATATACATCACCTCTATTCTTCATGTTATACTGCATACGCCAATCGGCATTATAATCTGGCCAAATATCTGCCAAGCAATGATTATAAGCACCCTTTACATGAGTAATATCTCCGAATAATCCCTGACGAGCCATGTTTAAAGTGGTAATCTCGAAGAAATCATAAACACAGTTCTCAAGCATCATACAGTGTTTTCTTGTACGTTCTGCAGTATTTACCACATCCCATATTTCTTCTAATGTCATAGCAGCCGGCACTTCGCACGCTACATGTTTGCCATGCTCCATAGCATATAGCATGATTGGAGTGTGATGCACCCAATCGGTAGCTATATAAATAAGGTCGATATCTGGGCGGTCGCATAATTTTTTCCATGCATTCTCATCGCCATAATAAACATCGGCTTTGTCCATTCCCGCACGTTGCAACATTCTGTTACATGAGTCTACACGCCACTGATTTAAATCGCAAAGCGCTTTTACCTGTATATGCTGTTGATAAGTAAAACGACGTATGGCTTCAGTACCTCTGGCTCCTAATCCTACAAAACCTAT
>FR881266.1 GCA_000434735.1 Bacteroides sp. CAG:530 | reverse complement strand
AACTGCCACAACCACTTGAAACTCAAAACAAAAGCCCAAATCTGCTATTTTTTGCTTTTTTAGTCATTCTTTTTCCGAAGAATAAGGTTGGGCAGCTAATGGATTACGGGTTGTCACCGCCTCATTATGCTTCAACATATAGGTAATAGGATCGGCAATATCAATAGACCGAGTGGGAGTAGAAAATGATTCTTCAAAGCGTACTGACACGTTCAATTTACCTTCTTTTCCTTCCTTGGTAGTTACAAGAATAACACCGTTAGCACCTCTTGCACCATAAAGGGCTGAAGAAGTTGCATCTTTCATAATAGAAAAACTTGCAATATCATCCGGTTGAAGACGGGCTAATTCCGAACTAGTTACTTCAACTCCATCAATTAAAATCAATGGGTCAGCTTTATAGCCGAATGTTGTAACACCACGGATAAAGAAATCAGCATTATCCTTACCAGGTTCTCCACTTCGCTGATAAGAAATCAGTCCTGCCACACGACCTGCTAAAGCTGTTGTCAAGTTACTGCTTGGCACTTTCAATTCACTAGGTTTCACTGTACTGATAGAACCGATGACACTTTCTTTTTTCTGCTTGGCAAAAGCAACAACGGTCACTTCATCCAGCAAGTCGGCCTGTGACTTCATCTTCACAACAATCTGAGTTTGATTTTTCACATCTACGGTTTCGTCTTGCATACCTAAGAAGGAAAATAATAGCTTGTCGGCAGAAGTAACTTCAATGGAGAAAGTACCATCTATATCCGTTGTTACTCCTCGCGGAGTACCAACCACCTGAATGGCAACACCCGGAAGAGATTCACCTTGTTCGTTTAGAACTGTACCGGTTACTTTTTTCCGTTGTTGGCTTGTACCTTGTGCAGAAGCCGATACTGTAGACTTCTCTTTCGGCTTCAAAACAATCTGTCTGTCCTTAATTTCATAACTGATGGATGTATTTTCCAGCAGTCTGTCCATTACTTCGTATATATTTCCATCTTTTACGGATAGGGATACTTTCTGCTGGGTACCCATTATGCCTTCATAAAATAAAAAAACAAACTCGCTCTTACTCTCAAGATAATCAATTACTTCTTGTACAGTTTTTTGCTCCATCTTGAAAGTGAAGCTTTTGGCCTGGCAGTAAACCGTTGATGCCTGAACAACATCTATTTTTAACAAGAAAGATAAAAAGATGCAAATAAAGAAAAATGTTTTCGTCCTTTTATCTTGGCATGCGTTTATTATAGTATTAATTTTCATATTTTTGTAACGTTGATTTATTTATGAACCATATAAGTGGTTTTATTTCTATGCGGGATAGTACGCCAATACTATCCCGTCTTTTTGTTAATTTATTGTTTTTCAGGTGTATCCTTCCTCATAAGCATTACATTTTAAAGGTTAATTATTCATATTAATAGAGTCACTTGTTTTCTATAAAATAAATTCCGTCATTGTTTTTATGCCATTGTACGGGAGCCGTAATGGAAATCAATCGGAGCAATTCATCGAGTGGCTGATATAAATCTATTTTACCACGCATCCTATAACAGCCGGCACTGGGAGAAATGGAAATTCGACATCCATAAAAACGCTCCAGACGTTTGCATACTGAAGACAGTTCCTCTGAATGTAACGGCAACAAGCCATCTTTCCAGGAAACATAGTCGGACGCATTTACTTGGCGTACTCTCTCCACTCCATGTGCATTGACTACAGCCATCTGATCGGGCTTCAACATGGTAGCAGGATGAACACCGTCAGATAATCGTACAGAACCTTCTAACAGAACAACCTCGGAATGCGTATCTTCTTTATAAGCATTGACATTGAAAGAGGTGCCCAATACTTCTACTTCAAAAGTAGAAGTTTGTACAATAAAAGGTTTGTGCTTGTCTTTCGCTACTTCCAGATAGGCCTCACCTTCTATATATATCTGACGACGGTTTCCATGAAATACTTTCGGATAAACTACACGTGAGGCGGAATTTATATATATAAGAGTTCCATCTGAAAGACGAAGGTTCGTAAATTTTCCTTTTGGCACAACAATCTGATTGTATGCAGGCTCTTCTTTTTCCTTTAACGTCTGAGCCATGTGCAACCCTGCCGTATCGGAAACGGCATTACCGTAATTTTGGTTATTGATGGATACGCTACCATGGGATGAATAAGATACGGAAGCTTTATTTGCATTAACCGATACCTCTTCCGTCGGTGACAAGAATACCTTAATCTGTTGGGCATCTTGAGGAACAAACTGCTGGGCATAAAGAGCCAGACTGTTTTTATCCTCGTCATTCTGCCACTGCCCATAATACCAGGAAAATGGTAGAACAAGCAACAGCAGGACAGCAGCAACCGAGCCAAACAGTCTGATACGGAAGTTTCTGCGCTTGGCATTCTTCTTCCGAAGCCTTTCTTGCCACTCATTCAGTTTTGCGGAGGCCCATTCATTATCACCATCCTGTTCTGCAAGATGGGAAATTGCTTCGGCGTTTTGTAAACGTACAAAGTCTCTTTTCAAATCCGGTTCAGACTGAATCCGGTTGAAAAGAATCCGTTTCTCTTCGGTAGATAGTTCTCCAGAAAAATATTTCTTTAATTGTTCGTCCATACGATTTCAAGTCATTTACAATAATATGACGGACGAACAACTGCCAACTACTAGTCCATACGAAAAAAAATCAAAAAAATGTAAGAAAAAGGATGAGAGGAAGATATTCTTTCAGTTCAACCCTGAACTTTGACAAAGCGGAAACGATATGGTTCTGGACTGTACGTACGGATATATTCAACCGTTCGGCTATTTCGTCATGCCGTAAACCGTTCATTCGGCTGAGAATAAAAACCTGACGACACTTTTCTGGCAAGTGGTTGATTGCTTCACGTAGCAGGTGCTCTATTTCATGATCGAAAACCGCTTCATCAAACTGCATCAAAGCCTCTATCTTTATCTTCAGTTCTATATTCTCTATACGGTCTAATGACTCTACACGACTGTCAACCATTGATTTATGCCGATAATAATCAATACACTTATTCTTAGTCATTGTAAACAGCCAAGCATTGAGATTGATTAGTTCATCGAGAACTTCACGTTGCTCCCACAAATGTAGAAAAACATCCTGAACGATGTTTTCTGCATCTTCGTAAGACATGACATATTCATGCGCAAAACGAACCAACTTCGGAAAGTAGGTCATATAGACGGATGTGAACGTGCGTGTTTCAGTACTCGATTGCTTTTCCATTTTTGAATAGCTATTTTATCATAGACTAAAGTTTTTCAACCCTCAATTAACGTGAACTTGAAATAAATATCAATTGTTTGATTATTAGAGGAATAGCGATAAAAGTATTAAATATACAGTGTTAAATTATAATATTTAAACGATTATCACTATCGTTCCGAGAGGCTAAAGTTACAGAGATTTATCGTATTGTTGATGATTTTTGCAAGGAAATTTCGTTGCGGTAGAAAAAATATATGATTGAAGATAAGAAGAGTAAGCGACGTAATAAGCCTACTGTATGAGTGATGCTGAGATATGGTTAATAGTAAAAATTAGCCACAGAGAATTTATTCTTTAATGTGCGGAAAAAACATTGAGATGATTCAATCAACTCATCGCAATGCTTCACTTGACTCATCGAAATCTTTTTTTTGCGACTCACATTCTTTTTTTATTCTTTCGCATTGTTTTTTAAACCCCATTCAGAATGCCTTTTGAGGCCGATTCTTTAAAATATTAAACATGTAAAAGTTATTTTGAAAGCAGAATGCGTTTTGCCTGATTTAGTAAAAGTGTATTACATAAGTATAAAATGTATTCTAAATGGGCGTTATAAACGCTACTCTGTAGGCTATTATAGTTTTAATTTAGTGAGAAGGGCATAAAATGTTACTTTATACAGAATCTTTTCATTCTTGGTGTGGAGAATGAAATATGTATTGCATAAGCATGAACGATAAGGCTTTTTAGCAATATGTTGCGGCTTTCTTTAAATAAGTGCCTGATTTTATATAATTTTGCAGCTCTTTCAGAAATTTACAATAAAATACAAAAAATGCAGAAATTCGATTTTAAGCCGAAACTGTTTTCTACATTGAAGAACTATTCGAAAACAGATTTCACTACCGACCTGATGGCCGGTGTAATTGTCGGCATCGTGGCACTTCCTCTTGCCATCGCTTTCGGTATCGCTTCTGGAGTTAGTCCGGAAAAGGGTATTATCACAGCTATCGTAGCAGGTTTTATCATCTCTTTCTTTGGTGGTAGCAAGGTGCAGATTGGTGGGCCTACAGGTGCGTTTATCGTAATTATCTACGGAATCATTCAGCAGTATGGCATCGAGGGATTGATGGTGGCTACCATGATGGCTGGCGTGCTGCTTGTTTTGCTCGGGGTGTTTAAGTTGGGTACGGTCATTAAGTTTATTCCTTATCCTATCATTATCGGTTTTACCAGCGGTATCGCTGTCACTATTTTCACTACCCAGATAGCCGATGTGTTCGGATTGCAGTTTGGTGGCGACAAGGTGCCGGGCGACTTTATCGGTAAGTGGATGGTTTATTTCAAGCATTTCGATACGGTTAACTGGTGGAACTTCTTGGTTAGCGTAGTCAGCGTGTTCATCATTGCCATTACTCCTAAGTTCTCTAAAAAGATACCAGGCTCGTTGGTAGCTATCGTGTTGGTTACCGCTGCGGTATATTGCATGAAGATGTATTCTGGCATCGATTGTATCGATACTATCGGCGACCGTTTCAGCATCAAGGCCGAGTTGCCCGAGGCTGCTGTTCCGTCGCTCAACTGGGAGGCTATTAAGAACCTTTTCCCTGTAGCTATTACAATTGCCGTGTTGGGAGCTATCGAATCGTTGCTTTCGGCAGCCGTTGCCGATGGTGTGATAGGCGACCGTCACGACTCTAATACCGAGCTTATTGCTCAGGGTATCGCTAATATCGCATCTCCTATTTTCGGTGGTATACCGGCCACAGGAGCTATTGCGCGTACCATGACCAACATCAACAACGGCGGACGTACTCCGATAGCAGGTATCGTTCATGCGGTAGTATTGCTGCTTATCCTGCTTTTCCTTATGCCGTTGGCACAATACATCCCTATGGCGTGCTTGGCTGGAGTTTTGGTTGTCGTATCGTATAACATGAGCGGATGGCGTGTGTTCAAGGGCCTATTGAAGAACCCTAAGTCGGATGTTACAGTGTTGCTTATCACTTTCTTCCTGACAGTAATCTTCGACCTTACTGTAGCTATCGAGGTAGGTTTGGTTATTGCCTGCGTATTGTTTATGAAACGTGTAATGGAGACTACTCAGATTTCTGTTATTACAGATGAAATCGCTCCAGAAAACGAATCAGACTTGGTAGTTCACGAAGAGCATCTTATTATTCCTGAAGGTGTAGAGGTGTACGAAATCAACGGTCCTTACTTTTTCGGTATCGCTACTAAGTTTGAAGAAGTCATGGCAAGCATAGGCGATCGTCCAAAGATTCGTATCATCCGTATGCGTAGAGTACCGTTTATAGATTCTACCGGTATTCATAACCTCGTTACTCTGTGCGAGATGTCGCAGAAGGAGAACATACATATTATCCTTTCGGGTGTAAATCCGCGCGTTCATGCCGTGTTAGAGCGTTCAGGATTCTATAAATTGCTGGGTAAGGAAAATATCTGTAGCAATATAAACGAAGCTCTTGAAGTGGCTCGTAAGGAAATCGTTGAACTGAAGTAATTCTTTTTACGATATAGGCTAAAGCCACCTCTGCCGATGCGAAATGCTGTGGGCGGAGGTGGCTTTCTGTTTGTTAAATCCTCTTTTGTGATTTGTGGGTTTTGTTAAAACGTGTTATACAACATATATTTTTACCCTTCATCGCTTGGAGGATACGGGAAAGTCCGTATATTTGCATCGTGTTTTTCATAGTATTAGATTTAAGGTTAACAAGGTTGGAGTACAGCGGTACTCCTTTTTTTATGTCCGTACGTAAAGAATAAGAAAGCGGTACGCTAACCTTCCTTCTGTCTATAGTTTATAGGCGACATTCCCACTTGTTTCTTGAAGAATGTGCCGAAGGCTGACGCATTGGGAAAATTCAGATAATCGGCTATTTCCTTAATACTCTTATCGGTAGTGGTAATTAGGGAAATAGCTTTTTTTGTTATAGCCTTGAATACAAGTTCCTGTACACTGTTGTCCGATACCGATTTGACGAGCGAGGTTAGATATTTTGGCGACAGGCACAGGCGGTCGGCATAAAACCGTACGCCACGTTCGCAGGTGTAATATTGGTCTATCAGTTGTATCAGTTGCATATAGATTTCAAGTTTGCGACTTGAGGCATTGTCATTGTCTTTCGATATTTCGTGGAATATATTACAAAGCCTATAGGTGAGCGACAGCAGTAGAAGTCTGCGCTCGTTGGCGGCAAAGACATTATTGTCGCTGTTGTTTAATGCCAACAGTTCGGAATACTTTGTCAGCTCGTCTTCATGTCCGGTGTGCATCACCCAGCAATCGCGCGGATTGAGCATCTCTATAAATTTCATTCCTACTATGGTGATACCCAAAATATCGCGTATGGAGTCGGCACGATATAGTATAATGACTACAGAGCAATCGGTACTGTGCTTGGTTACGGAGAAATGTACATCGTGCGAGAGGAATGCCGTTTCGCCTTTGTTTACCACATATTCTATATCTTCGCAGCGGAGGGTGAATTTGCCCGATGTACATACGATGATGCCAACGTCGGCAATTTGATAATTGTCGAAAAAGGCTTTTGGAAAAGAGTCTATAATGCCACACGAGCAGCAGATGTCCTCATTATTGGTCATCTGCTGCTCGAGTATATTTATGTCATTGCTTCCGTTTTTCATTGCTTCTGCCGAATGTTTGTGGCGAAGTTAATGAAAAAAAGGATGTGTTGGCTTTAAACTAATAATCAATGTACCATTCTTTAGTATCCTTCGAAATATCTCTTTTGGGCCAAGGCACTACGAGCATCAGTCCTGCCAGGATGACGCATACGTAAATTGTCCAACCCGATATTTCTTTGATAGCCGATAGCGTAGCCTGTACTTGCACTTTACCTTTAGTAGACATGGCTGCCATATTTTGCGCTTCTGTTTCGCTCTTGCCTTGATATTGCATTCCGCGTGCGGTCATGTCGTATGTAGCAGCAGTCTCTGTGTTGGTGCGGTCATAATCGTGAGCATAGCGAGTAATGTAGTATTGCTGGCGATGCTGGAAAACTACTTGATAAAGAGCCGAACCAATGCCCGGAGCTATCACCATACGCACGGTAAGCATGATGCACACCCATGTAGAGAGCAGTTTATACGGCATACGCTGATTGGCATATACGGCGATGAGCGAGTATAGTAGCATCATTCCCGTTGCGCGTATTATCACGGGCCATTTCATACGCTCTAACATTCCTGCTGTCTGTACTTCGAAATACATGAACAGCGAAGCTGCGGCTATCAGCAGGAAGCCGAGGGCGAAGAACCATTTAAAGTGAACGCCTTTATTATTGAGTATAAGTATTATTACCGTGCCTATGAAATAACCTAATAGAACCCAGTTGCCTAAGGCTGCTACCTGAATCTGATCGGTTTTCATTCCTACGCCTACGAATATATTTACAAGCATGGAGCTGGAGTTGCATATCATCAGTCCGATGAAGAGCAGAATTCCGCCCTGTATGCTGCGCGACTTGAATGCCTTGAGCATAAAGTAAGGTGAGCGGCGTGTCTTCTCCAGATAGAAGAACAAAAGCGATGACAATACGCAAATAACCGTTGCCCAGCGGATGTTGGGACTATCATACCAATCGTACACCTTGCCATATACCGTAACGTAAACGAATGAGCAGCACATCAGGCAGAACACTACCACATTCCCGAACTTAGAAAACGACAGCGGACAGTGCTTCGTGGGGTAGGGGTTATAAGGCATACATACTAACGTTATAAGTAATGCCACGAGTATAGACCCAAGCATAGCGTAATACACCATCTGCCAATGATAATTGTAGGCAAACCATGCGGTAATCCATGTACCTATCTGTCCCAGTAACATAAAGAAGAAGTAGATGATAGGCTGACTCGCTTTCTTTTCGGTGTCGAGGGCATCCCATCCCGCTTCGTCTTTAGGTTCGTTTCCCGGAGTTACGTTGCGTGTTGCCTCAATGCCGAATCCGTACTTGATGAGCGTAAAGAGGTTGCACATCAGCAGCGTTTGGCGTACAAATCCCATGATGAGGCTGTTGAGAGCCAGGATGAACAGACTATCAGTGTTGGCACATATATAGCTCTGCACTGCTAGAATGGAGAATCCTACAAGACTCATCATCTTTTGGCGGCGCACACTCACCAGCGAATAAAAGAACGGCGAGAACGCCGCCATACCTATCGATGTGACGAAGCTGATGAAGGCTATGTGTTCAGACTGGATACCAAGTCCTCCCACCATCTCACTACTGTTGACGGTGTATGCACCGCTTACCGTCATGATAGGTATGAAAAGAATGACGAGGAAGGCGATGCCAAGGGGCTTGGGCACCCAATTGTAGAACGGGAAGTTCTTAGGCATATGTTCGGGCACTGCCGTATATATTTCTGCTTGTGTCATTTCTTAAAGTTGAGCTTTTACTACGACCATCATTCCGGCAGCCAACTTTTCGTTGTCTTCCTTAGAGAGACCTTCAAACTCTATGCGTACCGGTACGCGTTGCTGTATTTTCACGAAGTTGCCGGCAGAGTTATCGGTAGGTACGAGCGAGTATTTAGAACCTGTAGCACCAGATATAGCTGTAATGCGGCCTTCGAACTCTTTGCCTTTAAAGGCATCTACGGTCATAATTACCTTCTGACCTACATATAGTTTCTCTACTTGTGTTTCTTTGTAGTTGGCTATCACCCATTTCTCTGTATTCGGTATAATATATGTGATAGTCTGTCCGGCATTTACTGCCTGACCTTCTTCGAGAGCGCGTCTGCCTAACTTTCCGTCGCATGGAGCGGTAACAATGCAGTACGATAAGTTTAGCTTAGCCATTTCAAGAGCAGCCTGAGTGCGTTCTATGGCAGCTTCTGTATTCTTCTTACGTGTCTGTACTTCGTTTACGCCCGAGTAAGCAGCTTTCTGCTGGCGGCGTACGGCATCGAGCTTCTTCTTGGTAGCGTTATATTCAGTTTCTATCTGTTCTAATTGTATAGGTGTAGCGGCGTTTCTAGCTACAAGGTTCTGATAACGCTGACGGTCTTTCTCAAGTTTGGCAAGACGAATTTCAATTTCGGCTATAGAAGCTTCGTATACTGTGGCCGATGTCTGTGTGGTTTGCAGCGATGCGTCTACAACGTTTGCTCCAGCCATAGCGTCTTTAAGTGCGGCTTCGGCTTCCATTACACGGATACTATACTCGCGAGTGTCGAGTACGAGCAGGGTATCGCCTTTCTTCACGTCTTGATGTTCTTTGAAATAGATTTTCTTGATATATCCCGATGCACGCATATTGATGGGCGAGATATACTGTTCTATCTGGGCATCGTCGCTCTTTTCGTTGTTTTTGTAGTCCATGAACATGCAGACTATCTTTACGATACCCCATACCAGAATAACCACTCCGATGAGGCTGACTGCTAATTGGCGTATGCGTTGTTTTTTAAGTTGTTTGGCTGTTGCTTCGTGTGTAGACTGAGTGGTCTTATCGTTATTGTTGTTACTGTTATTAGTTTCCATTGTTATATGTTGCTTGTAAATTCAAAATTGATTAATTCCGATCATTATAGGCTGCTCGCTCACAAAATTTACTTTGTGAGTTTGTCTAACTGTCCTGTGAGTTTGAGCAATGTCAAATTCGATACTTGGTAGTTAAAGTGAGCAGTGAGATAATTATTCTGAGCGCTACTCATGTTCATTTCGTCTTGCAGTACTTCTGTCATCGAGGCTATGCCTTCGCGGTATCTGTCGCTTGTCACCTTATATACATCCTCTGCAAGCAGATAGTTGTCGCGCTGCTTGCTAAAGTTACGCTGATTGTTGGCAAGGTCGTTTACGGCGTTGATATATTGTGTTTGCATACCTTTCAGTGCGTTTTCGTAAGATAGCTTGGCGTTGTCTACGTCTATTTGCGCCTTTCTTACTTTAGAACGTTTCTCAAAGCTGTCGAAAATAGGGATGCGCAGTGTCAGTCCGATACCATTCGATTTATACCAATGATTTGATTCACCAGAGTGGAACCAGTTCTTGAATTTATCGGTATAGGCAGTGTATGTCCAGTTGCCTACAAGGGCAAGTGTTGGCATATAACCGCTCTTGGCAAGCTTTTTCTGCTGTTCGGCGAGGGTTTGCTGCTGTCTTAGCAACTGAAGTTCAGATAGATTCTCGTCCAGTCCGTTCAGGTTTGCCATGTCGGTCTTCTCTATGTCGGCCTTTTCTACAACGATATCTTTATCGGCAGGATAGTCTATTACATACTTCAGCATATTATATTGTTGAGTGAGCATTGCCTTGGCGTTATCGTACTGTACGCTGAGGTTTTCAAGGTTTACGTTTACGCGCTTCACGTCTACGCTAAGTGCCATGTCGTTGTCGTGGAAAGCCTGAGTGATATCGCGCAGTTCTTCAAGTCGCTTTATATTATCCTTGATGATACCGATTTGCTCCTCAGTGTTTTGTGCCAGATAATACATCTTGCTTATCTGTACAATGAGGTCCTCTTTAGCCTTGGTGTACGAAAGAGTGTTGAGTTGGTCAAGAGTCTTTGATATGCTCAATGCCGTAAGCGCCGTCTGGCTGTAGAGCGGCATCTGCAGTTGAATACTTGCCGACGAGTTATATTGCAGCGTCTTGGTTACATTATACGGTTTGCCGTATGCCGATCCGTCGGTTACTGATACTGGAGGGGTGAAATTGTCGTTCAGTCCTGCGCCTATATTAATTTGCGGCAACAGTCTAGAGCGGTTTTCGCTGATATTGTGCTTACCCTTAAGCACGTTACCCTCGTAAGTCTTTAAATTTAGATTTCGTTCAATGCCCATCTGCAGACATTGACTCAATGACAATGTTTCTTGCGCCGTAGTATATCCAACAAGAAGTGTCAAGGAAAAAGTGAACAATATTCTTTTCATACCTGTATTATTATACAGTTGCAAAGTTACTGATTAGTCACCGCGTAGGCGTATTCATATAATATCACAAGTTGTTCATATTTTCCTTTTATTGACTTGCATTCCTTTATTTAGGGACATTTACTGAATATCCCTACTTAAATCGGCATTACACAGTTACTTCTTTTCTATAATCAACATACTGTTGGTTATCTTACGTGGTACCAGATCATCGGACGGTGTATTCAAATAGGGAAAGTCGGCTTCCCAACATCATTCACTTTTCGGATTATAAGCGTGGTCGCCCCTCCTCCGTTAAGGTTGATAGCGTTATAACATCCCACAGCCTTCATAATGGTAGCCAGATGGGGCAAAGTAAGTCCCAACGCAAAGAAAGAGTCTTTTCGACGACCGTCCACCACAAATACATAGTAAGTTTATACAAGTCGATGGTAACCACAAAAATATGCTGAGACTATCCAAACGTTTTAAAAGCCAATTCGTTAAGTTTTATCCCATCACGCACTACACTCACGCTATCTAAAATCATGTCATTGACCAGACCTGATTCAACCCATTGCCGTCCTATGGCAGTTTGTGGCATAGCCTCTTCTGGATTACTACTAGAACAAGCACTACTAAAAGATAATATCAGTACTCCCAATATAAACTTTATTGTTAAGAATTTACTTTTCATAATATATTTAATCAGGTAAACAAATAAAGAAAGCAATTCTTTATTATGAATTATAGAGAATTGCTTTCTATATTACACTATATTTTATTTATTGGCTTGCCACTCAAATGCACCGATATCAATTCCAGCGTTTGATATACGAGCACCTCCTTGAATATCAAGTAGCAAGTTCCAATCTTTTACCACAGAGTTCAAACCAGCATCAACCAACGGAGAGTTCTCTGTGGGCTGATAGTTCTTACCTGCTACATCAGCAAATTGAGGACCATCGGTAGCGGCATTATCCGTATTCAGATTAATACAATTAGAAACTTGAGGAGTATTTCCACCATTATAAATCCATCCGCCTTGAATAGCACAATTCTTAAAAATAGCAGCCTTGTTCTGCTCCAAATAGCCACTGTGTAAATCACCTTTAGTATGAACATTACCCCATACCACGCAATTCACCATCTGGCAGGTACCAGAACCTAAACGAACACCGGCACTACTACCAGCACTTCTATTGTTGACCACAGTCACATTATATAGACAAGTGCTTTGTTGAACATTCATTGTAGAAGATGTACTTAATGTTTCATTATCACGTATCACACAGTTAATCAATGTACACAAGAAATATGCGCCACCAGCATCACGGACGCAATTATTATTTCTCACCACACAGTTTCTAATCATCCAATACTCATAAGCTACCAAAGCGCCTTCACCTTGTTTTCCCTTAGAGTCTACAAATTCAAAACCATCAACAACACGTGTTGTACCTTCTGTCAATTTATACATGTAAACAGAAGGCCAGACATTAGACGGTGCAGCATGAAGAATAGATTTACGCTTCATGGTACGTTCAGCCACTGTAGTTTCTTTTCCTTCAAAACCACCGTAGAAATTCACCTTCTTAAACTCGGTCCAATTTTTCAAATAATAATCACCTGCAGCTACCCACATTTGCATATCACCATAGTGAGCACAGGCTGACAGACCTTCTTCGATAGTGCCAAACGCTCTCTCCCAGCTAGATCCATCACCATTGGATCCGGCTTTCACATAAACAATCTGACTGTAGATACGCTGAGTAACATAGATAGTATCCGATACTTCTACCGCATCGCCCTGATTCTTTATAACTACATATCCTGTTCTGTCTTCAAATCCGTCGTTAGCATCCAGTTCGATAGGAATGCTTACATCTTGCACAATATCACCGCTAAACTCAGGAAGTTCACCCACATGAATCCAAGAATGAGAAACCTTACAATCAAATTGTATATTCAAAGAGGCCGGAATATTAAATTGCATTCTTTTTTTGTCAGTAATCATATTTTTCTCTGTTTCGGATAAAGAAATAGACAACATCTTTTCCACATTGGTCTGAACAATTGTCAATTTAGTTTCTGTTGTTTTACCAGTGTCTGATAAAATAACATTCTTTCTTATTTCGGTCCCAGTGGTGTTCTTAGCAACTTTAACTTTCAAATGAGTATCGTCTACTTTCTTAAAGGTAAATCCACCAATCTGTTCCTCTTCTACATCCCATTCAAGATCGGTCACTACATCCAATACAGCTTCACCACCATTAATATTAAAGTAAAGTACATCCTTAGATAACGTAATCAATGAACCACGACCGTTTTGTTTCACAACAATTCGTTTCGACATTTGATCCATCAAACGAATCTCAATCCAGCCTTCGCGCAATGCCATCTCCGGGTTCTCTTCGATTTCGGCCACTATAGAGTCGGACAACAAAGCCTGCCCACGATAACGTTTCAGTTTAATCCATGAAGCGGAAGCTTCGGCAAACCATGGATACGAAGAATGTAAATCAATTACTTGGCGAGAAGCGACAGGACCCATCAACAATTCATCTTGAATTTCAAGAGTTGGTTCAACGCGACGTATCAAATCGGAGTTATCGCACGAAGCTATGAAAACTACCAAGAGCAACCCCATCACTCCGCTAAACCAAGCATGGAATTTCATATTATATGTATTCATACCATTCCGTTTTTTTAATTAGTTTTTTCAATAACTTGTAAGCCGTTTATCACCGATCTGGCAGGATTGTCTGAAGGTTGATTCATTACCTCAAATGACACTGAACTGCCATTTTCCACCCGACGTACCATAGTGGTAGAACCACCGCCATCCATATTGAACGCTTGGTAACAACCAGCACCTTGACAGAGTAACATCATGTCTTCAAGACGCATACCGTTAGAGTATTCGGGCTGACGACCATCAACAACAAATAAATAAACCTTGAGATTGTCAGCAGATACACCAACAAAGGTACGTGGATGGAATTGCATGGCGTTGTCATTTACGGTAAAGTTCTTCACAACCTCACCGTCTTGCACCATTCTTTGCCAACCACCAATAGCATGCACCACATCTCGCTCTACTAATTTAAACTCTGGAACAGAAGTAATATGTGCCGTACCGTCTTTGAGCATATAGAATACATGATCAGCCTCCCAACCTATTTCAGTCTTGATGGCTACACCGTCTTTGTAGAATAGCCCACCAGGAATCCAAAGATCATTTTTCTTAGAATAGAAGTCGCCATTAGTTCCCAAAATCACTTTGCGTCCGGATGCTTCTGCTTTCTCGGCCTGCACAGCTACCTGTTGCAGAATTTTACCTACCTCCGGTTTATTATCAGGCGTAGAGGTAACTATGGTCACATTCTTGTTCAAATCTACTTCAGCAATAATCATGCGTGTAGGTTTAGCGCAATAGGTAAAGGCAACATCGGTAATGCGTACCCCATCATACAAGTCGTAAGTTAATTCTTTTTCTACCGACTGAATGTAAGGCACATTATCGGCTATTCCTTGCATAATGGGAAGCGTGGCTCCTTTGTGAAACTCCAATTTATCTTCACTAGAACAGCTGCACAATAACATCATGAGTGACAGCATCAATGCTACTCGAAAATTCTTCGCAATGTATGACATAGTGTATTTCATATTTTCCATTATCTTTTCATTTACAGTAATTAACTACTTATTCCCAACCCGGATTTTGAGGAAGAAGATTCGGGTTCAATGATATTTCGTCCAACGGAATGTTGTAAAGGTAATTTTTAGCCGTAAAATTCATACTATAAGTAACTCGCTTAGCGTAAGGAGTAATAAAGCCATCAGCATCGAATCCTACTTGATCTTTAATAGTCTTTATCTCATCGGCAGAGTACAAGTTGGGGTCCATCTTAGCACCACGACGCACACGGTTAAATACGACCTCGCCTACATTCCAACGACAAACGTCATCCCAACGATAACCTTCGGCAAACAACTCAATGCGACGTTCGCGACGGATTTCACGAATCAAGTTAGCGTTATCACCTTTCACATTTGGATATTTAGCAATCAAATCCGGATCAGCTATCGGATCAGCTCCCAACTTAAAAGTAAATCCTACACGAGCACGAAGCTGATTGATGGTTTTATCCAATTCGGGATCTTTTCCCAACTCAGCGCCAGCCTCAGCACGAATCAACAAGACCTCAGCATAACGCATCACAGGAGCATCAATGCCACCTTTATGATTACCCACATAGTGCTCAGATGCCTTATAAAACTTACATACCGAATATCCGGTACAAGATGCAGCGTAGAAGGTTCGAGTGTCCGAGTTGGGAAGAATAGAAAAGATATTAGGAGCCCCACCTTTCAACTGACCGCCAGTAGTACGATATAAAAAACGAGCATATTTACTACCAGGTTCGGGCAAACATACTGTTTGCAACAGACGTCCGTCGCGATTCTTCATCTCTGCATTATATCCCATGTTAGGATTGTGGCAACCACAAAGAGAAATGGGCTTTCCTGTGTTAGCACACAAGTATTCCTCAAAACAATCGCGGCTCATACCCTGTTCGCTATTAGGAATACTATTAGGTACGTTGTGTCCCATATTGAGTGCAGGATCATACTCACGCGAGAGAATTACTTCTGAATTATCATTGTAATTATCTTGTATGAAAAGATCGAAATAGCTATCGTCTGTACCCGATGCCTTATACAATTCATAACCATATCCCATCAACTCTCCAGAAGCTTTGTAAGCCTCTTCGAGGAATTTTACATCACCCTCTACATTACGATAACGACGCCAAGTACCTTCATAAAGACAGATACGGGCTTTGAGTAATAGAGCGGCATCGCGACTCACACGATAAACTTTAGTTTTGCGAGGCAAAAATTCAATAGCCTTATTAATGGTAGCCAATATATTGGCCATCACTAAATCACGAGAATCACGTCTTTTATATAATTCGGGGTTATCTTTATTCAACGTAGAGTCATACCAAGGCACCTCACCAAAAAGGCGCACCTTATTAAAATAATCAAAAGCTTTGAAAAATAAGATTTCTCCGGCAAATTTCTTTTTATCAATATCCGAAGCGGGAGACTTTTCATAATTCTCTAGAAAAGCATTACAACCTCTCACCGTAGACCAATCCCAGTCAGCACTACTAGTCATTACAGTGTTTTGACCAAATGTAATACTACTAGCACCAGCTGCTAAAAGATTATCAGACTGATACTCTTGCATAATCATATTTCCAATATTCCAAGACAAAGGATCACCATGCCCCTTGATAAGTTTAGGATAATAAAGATTGCAATATTGCTCTAATGCAGCAGCATTAGAAGTCTCCCAGAAACGATCACTAGAAATTGCGTCACCAGGCTCAGTATCCAAATAATCACATCCGGACAGTGACAAGCACAAAATACAAATACACGAAAATATATATTTCTTCATAATACCTTTTCAATTTTTAAAATGTTATATTAATGCCGAATGAATAACTTCTCATAAATGCATATTCTTTACCACTGTTCTCGTTAGACAAGCTATTATCAGTTATTTGATCTACAATATCAGGAGTCATAAATGGGGGCAAACCGGTCTTCTCCCACAAATTCATACCACTTACATAGATACGTACCTGCTCCATTTTCATCTTGGTCAACCAACTCTTGGGTAAATTATAGCTCAATGTAATATCTTTCAAACGGATATATGCCGCATTTTGTAAGTATTTAGTTTGAATTTGCTTACTACGTTTATTGCCATTAGCATTCAAACGAGGATAGTAAGCTGTAGGATTTTCATAGGTCCAAATATTGTCGATATGGTATTGGGTTACACAAGAGTTATATATACCTCTAGAGAATCCCCAAAAGATATCACTACTTGTCCACATATCGCGTTTACACACCCCTTCGAAAATAGCACGGATATCGAAACCACGCCAACCAATACCTCCTTGCAAATTAAAACGATATCGAGGAGTAGAGTTGCCTATCACCTTTTGGTCACCAGGATTGTTCAATGTACGATTACCTTGATCTATCATGCCATCACCATTCAAGTCTTTGTAGCGAATATCGCCCGGATACCACTTAGAAGAAATGTATTTCTGTACATAGTTCATTTTGGCTGCTTCAAAATCGTCCATAATATAACCATCAGTTACATATCCCCAGATTTCACCCAGTTTCTGTCCTTCATAATACATACCACTAGCCAACGAACCGTTGGGATTATCGTATTTGGTTATCTCAGCCTGGTAATCGGATAAACCTACGGTAAAAAAATAGTCCATATGACTTCCCAATACATTCTTAATACGATCTTTCCACATCAATTCCAACTCCCAGCCAGTGGTACGCATATCAGCAATATTCTCTTTACCACCAGAAGTACCCAATACGGCAGGCAGTGTAACCGAACGTACCATATCTTTGGTATCGCGTACATAGAAATCAAATGTACCCATCAAACGATTATTGAACAATGAACAGTCCAAACCCAAGTTTTTCGTCACAACCTTCTCCCAAGTCATTACACTAGGCAAAGAAGGAATATTCAACGCATTGACAATTTTACCATCCATCATATAGTTGGTCAACACTTTACCAGAAAGAATAGACATATAGTCATGATAACCGTTAGTTATCTGATTACCCAAAGCACCTACAGAAGCACGAAGTTTCAAATTGTCTACCACTTTAGAAAGTGGCTCAAAGAATTTTTCTTCCGAAATACGCCAACCAATAGAGGCTGAAGGGAAAAACGCCCAACGATTGTCTTTAGCATACTTAGAAGAGCCGTCATAACGACCATTTACCTCAAGTAGATATTTAGAGCGATAATCATAGTTCAAGCGAAAGAAAGCCCCCTGTACACGCCAGATATCTGCACCTTCAGCATTCTCTTTATAGTTGATGGCTAAGTCTGAAATAGGCAACTCGTTATCATACAAGTCAGTCATGGTATATGAAGTGTTAGCATAAGTCTTCTCCTCTTGGTTATATCCCCCCATTACCGAAATATTATGAACATCGTTGAACGAAGTTTTATACTCAGCCCATACATTGATAGCGTGGTAAATATTGTTTGAGTTATAGTTTTTCACATAATTTGGAGTCTCTACAATCCATTCAGGACCGCCCTCAGGAAAAGTTTGCTTAATTTCTTTACGGTGAAATTTCTGAACATTAGAATAACGATTCCAAGAGTAATCGCCCTTAATAGACAGTCCTTTCAATGGATGTAAATCGAAACGCCCGATGTACCATTGGTCCCAAGTCTCTTTTTTATTACGTCCGGCTAAAGCCATCTTTCCAATAACGTTATAATTACCACTGTTGAGATACATACCTGCAAAATCCCCATTAGGTAGAAAGATGGAGAGTGTAGGAAACATACGATATACCTCATAATACCAAGTTTGAGAACTGCTACCACCATTGTCCATATAAGGTTCATCATTCTTAATGTTGCTCATACGGGTAGCAAAACTCACGTTCAGCCAACTAGTTAGTTTCGTATCGAAATTGAACGCTAAATTGAAGCGCTTATAAGAGTCATTTCCATAGCGAAAAATACCCGACTGATCTTTGAAACCAATAGAAGCATAGTAATTGTTACGCTCGGTACCACCTGAAAGGCTTACATTATGTTGCTGCATAAAAGCCGATTTTTGATAGAACTCGGATAACCAATCAGTGTTGCCCACATAGGCCCATCCAGGATTACTAGGGCTATAATTTGAATTTTGAATACCTTCGGTATCAACTAAGATTGCAGGATTGTGTTCAGGATCGGCAATATGTGCATCCAGTTTCTCCATAAACTTTTCGTTAAAGTAATATCCACCCGGAGTGTCATATTCGTAAGCCTTATTCCACATACGCGCCCATATATCCGAACGAGGCATTTCAGGAAGGCGAGCCGGTGAACTCCATGAAAGGTTATTGCTATATGACACCTTAGTCTTTTGGTTGCGTGCCCCCTTTTTGGTAGTGATCAACATCACACCAAAAGCAGCACGTGCACCATATACAGCAGCAGCCGAAGCGTCCTTCAATACAGAAACGCTTTCTACATCTTGAGGATTAATAAGAGACAAATCGGAAATTTCTACACCATCTACCAAAACAAGAGCATTACCACCATTCAATGAGGTATTACCACGAATGTTGATATTAGCGGCTTTGTTGGGCTGACCACTATTGAATGTAATATTCAAGTTGGGTACCATACCTTGCAAACCTTGTGCAATATTACCAATTGGACGGTTTTCCAGAATCTCCCCTGAAGCTGTTGTAACAGCTCCTGTCAAATTAAGTTTCTTCTGTGTACCATAACCTACGACTACCACTTCATTCAAAGATGCCGAACTTTCTTCAAGCATAATCTTCAAAAAACCGGTTTCTGCAGAGACCCACACTTTCTTCGTACTAAAACCGATGTAAGATGCTACCAACAATGCACGTTTCCCATCTCTGATTCGCAATGTAAACGAACCGGACAGATCGGTAGTAACTCCAGTAGTTGTCCCTTGTACTGTTATATTAACGCCTGGCAATGGTTGGCCGTTAACATCTACTATTGTTCCTTTAACGTCATAATCTTTCTCTACGACTACAGGAGCAGTTAATTTTTTTTTCTTCTTTTTGAGGTTGGCGGACAATAATCACTTGTCTTCCTTTCACTGTATATGTCAGTTGTTTAGGGGGTAATATTCTATTCAAGATAGACACAATCGACTCGTTTTGTGCTTTGACTGTTACTTTTTCATTTTTCCGTAAGACATCTTCTTTAAAAAAGAATACATAATCACTCTTCTTTTCCAATGTCTTAAATAATGTCTCCAATGATACATTTGTCAAGTTTAATGTAAAGCACGTAGATTGAAGGAGCATAACCTCATCTTCTGCTGAAATCTTAGTTAAATGAGATGTTAAAAAAACGCATGAGAGTAAAAATCGAAAAGCAATATTTGTTAAATATTTACCTCTATTTCTTTTCTTAGAGTTATTTTCCATATAATTGTATAATTAGATTAGTTATAACTTTGGTGAGTTATCTTCAGTTCTAATGTGAATCGGATGATATTTCGCAGATATCATCCGTTTTTTCCCGTTTTATTTAAGGTGGTATGTTTTTCATTTCTTTCTTTTTAAAGGTTAATACTTCATTTGAGTTTTTCAAGGCTTGATGTATATAACATCCCCTCGCCTAGTTATATTTAATGACGTAGTCAATGAAATGGCCTCCAATACTTCGTCAAGTGTACTATTCAAATCAAGACTACCATAATATTTTTCATCTTCCAAACTTCCTGATATTTCTATTTTTGTATCATAATATCTTGACAGTGATTTCAGCACATCAGAAAGTCTCTGTCCATCGAAATTCATAACATCGTCTTTCCAACAAATATAGCTGTATACATCTACTTCATGCACATTTACCACATCGTTGTCTTTTGAAAGACGTTGATTAGGGGACAAGCGCTTTTTCTCTTTATTGTCTACCGTCACATCTACACTTCCCTGAACAAGCACCACTGCTGTCTCCGTATCTTTTACATAATCGGTTACATTGAATGACGTTCCCAGTACAGTAACTTCCAAACGATTCGTTTTCACGACAAAAGGGTGCTTGGCATCTTTGCGAACGTCCAAATACACTTCTCCTTGTACATTCAGCCTTCTATTCTCCGGAAAGTCCGAAGCATAAGATATGCATGAACCTGAATTAATCCACAATAAAGAGCCATCTGGGAGGATTATTTTAGAACGCTTCCCATAAGGTACCATTATCTGATTCACCGATATCTTTTCTCCTCTGGAAGCAGCCACCAATTGTTTGTCCACTGTAACTGTACCGTTCTCACCTACCCTAATTTCAGCATTATTCTTGTCCAAGCCAACGGCCTGTTTACCATCCAAAATAATCTGTATTTGCCCTGAATGCCCTAAAGAGTCTATAATATTGGCTGCAATATCTGTAGCTTTCTGCAATTTGGATTTGGATAGAATATAATAAGTTCCTAAAAAGATGAATAGTAAGGCTGCCACACTTGCCACATAAGACATTACTCTCCGATAAGGTAATGTTTTTTTGTGAAACTGTACCGATTGCGAAGATTTATGTTGAAGCCTATCCATCATTCTGGCAAAACTTTGCATCTTATATTCCTCAGATATAGGTTTGCTATCTTCAACCACTTTCATATTTTGAATCACCGCAATAGCCAATTCTATCTTTTCTTCACAACCGGGATGCTGAATCTTATAGGATTCAATATCAAATCCATTATCAGAAAAGCCATATCTTGCCCATTGGAAGAAATCATCATCCAACAAAAATTCTTCTATATCTCTAAATGTATATTGAGCCATTTTCTACCTGATTTTCTATAATGACAAACGAGCAGATGAATTTATACTCATCAGGAGAAAAAAAACAGACTGGATAAGTAAAAAACGAAAAACAGTTCCTATGTTTAAAATCGGAAGTGTCGGATAACATAAGATAGCACTAAAAAAGCTATACCATTAATGATAATAGTCCGTTAAAAATTCAGCATATTGGCTAAGCGGCTTCTGCTACTATACCAAAGAGTTCTTTGATAAGTTTAGTATTAAATGTTCTGTTCGGCTTCATACCGGACTTGCTGAAAATTCTTTTGAGCATATAAGTGTTACTCAGATAGTCTTTTAGCAGTCCGATGGAGAGCGACGGATAGTACCGTTGGCGCATGACCTTTGCTATGTTTACCGAAGCCAGTGACGCATTAAAAGCGAAGTCAAGTTTCTTCAAGTCTCTTGC
>FR881265.1:11390-15336 GCA_000434735.1 Bacteroides sp. CAG:530 | reverse complement strand
TGGACCAATGTTGACGCTTGCGAAACTGACGAGAAACTTGCTGCTCTTGCTGAGAAGTTAAATGCCGATGCTCCGGAAAATCTTGCCAAGGCTATTAAAGAAGTTAATGGCTTGTTGGTACAGGTCTCTACAGATTATGTATTTGGTAAAGAGCCGTATAACACTCCTTGCAAGGAAGACCAGAAGGGTACTCCAACAGGTGTGTATGGTACTACAAAACTGCATGGCGAGCAAAAGATTATTGCTGCTGATGTAAAGCATGTCATTATCCGAACTGCATGGCTTTATTCTGAATTCGGAAAAAATTTCTGTAAGACAATGCTAAATCTTACTGCAACAAAGCCAGCATTGAAAGTAGTGTTTGACCAATGCGGCACTCCGACTTACGCCTATGACCTTGCAATGGCAATAGAGGTTATCATTGAAGATTATAAGAAGGAGTCTTCATTGCCCCATTATTCCAAGACCGACATATATCATTTCTCTAATGAAGGAGTATGCTCATGGTTTGACTTTACAAAGATGATTGCTGAATACAGCGGTCATACGAGATGTGAAATCAATCCTTGTTACAGTGCTGAATATCCAAGTCCGGTAAAACGCCCTGCGTATTCCGTATTGGACAAGAGCAAGATAAAGGAGACTTTCGGAATTAAAGTTCCATATTGGACAGACTCTTTAAAAATATGCATCAATAACTTACAGAAAACAAACTAGGATATGGAAGTAATAAAGACAGCGATAGAAGGAGTGGTAATCATTGAACCTAAGGTATTCAGAGATGCCCGTGGATATTTCTTCGAGTCATTCTCACAGCGAGAATTCGAAGAGAAGGTTCGTAAGATAAACTTTGTGCAGGACAATGAAAGCATGTCCTCTTATGGCGTTATGCGCGGTTTGCATTTCCAGTGTCCTCCATATACACAGAGCAAACTGGTGAGATGTGTAAAAGGTGCCGTTCTTGATGTTGCCGTTGACATTCGCAAGGGTAGTCCTACATACGGACAGCACGTAGCTGTAGAACTTACAGAAGACAATCACCGCCAGTTCTTTGTTCCAAGAGGTTTCGCTCATGGATTTGCCGTATTGTCAGAAACGGCGGTATTCCAATACAAGTGCGACAACTTCTATGCTCCGCAGGCAGATGGCGGCATCTCCATCAAGGATGATTCGTTAGGTATAGATTGGAAGATACCGACAAACAAAGCTCTTCTTAGCGAGAAGGATACTCACCATGCTTGTTTGAAGGACTTTGACAGCCCGTTTTCTATAGATATGGATTTATATCCTGAGTTTAAATAATTATTAATGTTTAAAGAAAATAATATATGACACAATATAAACGTTCAATCGTAATCACTGGTGGTGCTGGCTTTATCGGTTCACATGTAGTAAGACTCTTCGTAAACAAGTACCCGGAATACAAAATCATCAATCTTGACAAGTTGACTTATGCCGGTAACCTTGCCAACCTCAAGGACATTGAGGATAAGCCTAACTACAAGTTCGTGAAGATGGATATTTGTGACTTTGACGCATTCTATCAGTTGATGCAGGACGAACATATTGATGGAATTATTCACCTTGCAGCCGAGAGCCATGTAGACCGCAGTATCAAAGACCCATTTACTTTTGCTCGTACTAACGTAATGGGTACATTGTCTCTTCTTCAAGCTGCAAAATTGTATTGGGAATCATTGCCGGAGAAATTTGAAGGCAAGCGTTTCTACCACATCTCAACAGATGAAGTATATGGCGCATTGCAGATGACTCATCCTGAAGGAGTCAAGCCTCCATTTACAACTAAAGCAAGTTCGGAGGAACATCACCTTGCTTACGGAGATGACTTCTTCTATGAGACAACAAAGTATAATCCTCACTCTCCTTATTCAGCGTCAAAGGCAAGTAGCGACCACTTTGTGCGTGCTTTCCATGATACCTACGGAATGCCTACTATCGTAACCAACTGTTCAAACAACTACGGTCCTTATCAGTTCCCAGAGAAATTAATACCGCTTTTCATTAATAATATCCGCCATCGCAAGGCATTACCGGTTTATGGTAAAGGAGAAAATGTACGAGACTGGCTGTATGTTGAAGACCATGCTCGTGCCATTGATTTGATTTTCCATAAAGGTAAAGTTGCAGAGACCTATAATATAGGTGGATTTAATGAATGGAAGAATATTGATATTATAAAAACAGTCATCAATACTGTTGACCGCTTGCTTGGCAGAGCAGAAGGTGAAGATCTCAACCTCATCACATACGTAAAAGACCGTCTTGGCCATGACGCACGTTATGCTATTGACTCAACAAAGCTTCAGAAAGAACTTGGATGGGAACCGTCATTGCAGTTTGAGGAAGGTATCGAAAAGACAGTTAAATGGTATCTTGATAATGAGGAATGGCTTGAGAATGTGACTTCTGGAGATTATCAGAAGTATTATGAGAAAATGTATTCAAGTAGTTTCTGATTTTTGACTTATTTAGTGTTACTATTGGAGAGCATTCTGTCGTTGCAGCAAATAGTGTAGTAACAAAAGACATCCCACTTATTCTATTGTTGCAGGGAATCCTGCTAAAGTTGTAAAGAAATACGATTCCAGTTTACAGAAATGGGTAAAAGTGCCATAATTTGATGTAAAAGCAATATGCAAAAATTAATAGAATTTTTAATTAAGAATAACATTCAATTTGAAGAAAATGTTTCTTTAAAGAAGCGAACTTGGATAAAAACAGGAGGCTCAGTTTCGGTTTGGATTGAGCCTAATACCATAGAATTGTTAATCCTATTAGCTGAATTTCTTTTTGAAAATAAAATCAAATATGAGACTGTTGGACATACTTCAAACATTTATTATTTAGATGCGACAAATCCACAAGTTATAGTTTCGACAAAGAATCTTATATCTTATCGAATTACAGATTCTTGTGTAAATTGTGACTGTGGAGTTCATGTTTCCACTTTATCACGTGCTTTAGTAAATAAAGGGATTGTTGGTTTTTCCGGATTAATAAATCTTCCAGGAACCGTAGGGGCTGCGACTGTTAATAATTCTAGTTGCTTTGGTTCTGAATTTTCTTCCTTAATAAAGGATGTTTCTTTATTTGATAAATCCACCGGCACAATAAAGACAATCTGTGCAGAGAATCTTATGTATGGTCATCGTTCATCTGCATTAAAAAGCAAACTAATAGATGCTGTTGTGATAAGTGTTAGTTTAAAGTTAATTAAGGGCTGTGTTGATGAAGAGGTACGAAAAGCTAAAGAAGCAACAGAAATACGAAAGTACACACAAGAACCACCAGCTTATACGCTAGGGAGCGTTTTTGCAAATCTGAATGAACGAAAGAGCTTGGGATATCGTTTTTTTAGAAAATGTTATATGATATTGGCAAAATTACATTTTGTTAAAAAACCGTCTCGCACTCATTTGTTGTTGAAATACTATGGATATGAATATTTAAAGCCATACGTATCTGATAAGAATGTTAATACTTTTATATGGAAGCCTGAAATCGAAAACAAAGAGTTGTTTTTTTCTGAGTATTGCAATTTCATGAGAAAAGCATTTGTTGATCCACGTTTAGAAATTGAGGTTAGATGACTATTAAAGAAGGAACAAGCAAACGAATAGCCAAAAACACCCTTTTGCTTTATATGAGGATGTTGTTTCTAATGGTTATAAGCCTATATACATCTAGAGTTGTTTTAAAGGCTTTAGGAATAGAAGACTTTGGTATATACAATGTTGTTGGAGGTATTGTTGGGATGTTTTCTATAATCAGCGGGTCTTTATCTGCATCTATAACAAGGTTTCTTAATTATGAGATGGGGAAAGGAACATCTTCTAAATTGAATCATATATTCTGCTCGTCAGTAACAATTCAATTGGCATTATCTGCAATAGTTTTTATTATTGCAGAAACTATAGGCTTATGG
>FR881265.1:0-11336 GCA_000434735.1 Bacteroides sp. CAG:530 | reverse complement strand
GAACGATTGATTGCTACTAATTGGGTTTATCAATTATCAATATTTACATTTATAATAAATCTAATTAGTGTTCCCTATAATGCGGTTATAATTGCACACGAAAAGATGTCAGTATTTGCTTATATAGGCATATTTGAAGGCCTGTCAAAGCTGTTAATTGCTTTTGCTATCTCGATTTCGCCAATTGATCACTTAGTAAGTTATTCTGCTTTAATGTGCAGCATAGCGATTGTTGTAAGGTTTGTTTATGGAAGATATTGTAGCGGCCATTTTGAAGAGTGTAAATTTAAAATAGTTTTCGATAATGAACAACTAAAAGAAATGTTTGCTTTTGCAGGATGGAACTTTATAGGTGCAATAGCTAGTGTGTTGCGTGATCAAGGTGGAAACGTAATTCTCAATTTGTTTTGTGGCCCAGTTGTTAATGCAGCTAAAGGTATTTCATCACAAGTAAATAATGCGGTTGTGGGATTTGTTACAAATTTTACGATGGCTTTAAATCCGCAAATCACACAGTCATATTCTTCTGGCAATAGAGAGTATATGCAAGTACTGATGTACCAAGGAGCAAAATTGGCTTATTTTGTATTATTCTTACTGTCATTACCAATTATAATTAATACTCCATTTATATTAAAAATATGGTTAGGTGATTATCCTGATTATACAGTTAGTTTCGTTCGGCTTACTTTGATTCTTTCAATGTGGGAATCTATAGCAAGTCCTATGAGTACAGGTCTTCTTGCGACAGGAAGAATTAAGTGGTATCAAATTTGGGTTGGTGGATTAAATCTTCTGAATATTCCTTTATCGTATATCTTGTTAAGATTTGGATTTTCACCCAATATTGTTCTTATAGTAGCAATTATCCTTAGTCAATTTGCTCTGTTTTTAAGACTTTACTTCATAAGATTATTGCTAAACTTTAATATTGTTATATTTATTACGCACACATATATTAGGATTTTATTGGTTTCAATTGTATCTTCTGCTATCTCAACTTTAGTTCATCAGCACATGAGTTCCACATTTATGGGATTTATCTTTACTACATTAGTATGTATATTTACAACGTTGATAACGATATTAATATTGGGATGTAATAAATCAGAAAGAGGTATAGTTTATTCAAGTTTGTTGAAGTTGAAACACAAATTATTGTAAAATGAGAATTGGAATTTTGACATTTCATGCGGCTCATAATTATGGCGCAGTCTTACAGTGTTATTCACTACAAGAATATTTAAAAAGTTTGGGACATGAAGTCTCAGTGATTGATTATCAAAATAAGAGAATGCTTTCGGTATACAAAAGATTTAAAATGGGAAGAATACTTAAAAAGCATCCTATTCAGATGATTAAAAATATATATACGGAAATAATGCTTTATCAAAGAAGAAAGAAAAGGTATTATGCATTTCAGAATTTTATAAATAACGCATTAAACTTAGTGCCAATAGAAACTATTAAAGAATTGCCTTTTGATATAATTTTTATTGGTAGTGATCAAGTATGGAATTACGAATTAACTTATGGCTTTGATTCATATTATTGGGGGGATTTTGTGCGGCCTTCTCATACTCTACTTGCTTCTTATGCTGCAAGTATGCAAGACAAATGGCCAGACTCCAAAGATGAAATCATAAAGTCAAAATTGAAAAACTTTGATTTTATTAGTGTAAGAGAAGCATCATTGGCTCAGAAATTGCAGATGTTGTCTCCAAATAAACGAGTATATCATGTAGTAGATCCAACATTGCTTATTTCTACTTCAATATGGAATCGAATAGCTACACAACCAAATATAACTAGTCCATACGTTTTGTTCTATCAAGTTGATGTAAATCCATTAGCACGAGAAATCGCAAAGAAAATAGCAGAACAAGAAGGTTTGAAATTACTTGTAATATCTGCAAATATTCAGAATGAAAATGATGAGGTTGCAACATCAGTGTCTCCTGCAGATTTTGTGGGTCTTGTAAAATATTCAAGGATGATAGTTTCTGCATCTTTTCATGCTACAGTATTTAGTATACTTTTAAGGAAAGATTTTTATTCAATAAAGGCTCATGGGAAAAATGCTAGAATAAGCAGTTTGTTATCTAGTTTAGGGTTAGAAAGTAGAGCTATTGAAAAAGTTCCTGATAAAATTGAATCAGTTGATTATAGCATAGTTAATATTGAAAGTATAAACAAAGAATCTGTACAGTTTTTAGATAACGTCTTCAAGGCTTATGGAGCAGAATAAAAGTATTTCAGCATTTATATTTAAAGGAGTGTTACTCTTTCTTGTTTTTTGGGGTGCACATGCGTGGTTTACATGGGGGCTGGATTTTCTGTCTTTTGGTGCGCAAACTGTTTTAAGAATAAGCATTGCTGCAGCAGCATTTATTTATTCCATTAAAAATGGGATAGTTCTAAGATTAAATAGTCGGTTGATATTTGGTATAATATGCTATTTTGTTGCGATAAATATACCATTTAAATCTGTAGGAGAAGTTTTGGCACAGTTTATCTTATTTGTACCTATATTAGTGCTTATATGTGATAAGAAAAACGCAGATGCAAACTTAATTTTTCTTGCAAAGGGATTATCTATAGTTTTTATACCTGGTTTTGTTTTATATTTAATGAGGTTAATTGGCCATTTAAATGTAATAGGATATCCAATAGAATATGGTAATATCAATGTAAATTATACATATACATTTATGAATTATGGTTTTATGCTAGTTCGTTTATGGGAAGCAGAGGATATAAGATTTACAAGCGTTTTTCTTGAACCTGGTTATCTTGGTAGCTTGGTATCTTTTATGCTTTATGCTGGCAATTATAATTTTAAGAAATGGTATAATATAGTTTTGCTTGTGTGTCTTATTCTCTCTTTCTCCTTAGCAGGATATTTGGTTTCATTCATTGGATACACATTGTTTTTAATGAGCGCGAAAAAAAATATAAAGAAAATCTTAGGATTTGGAATCATTACATGGTTTGCTTTATTGGGTGCTCAATTCTATAACGACGGAGATAATATGATGAATGAATTGATAATTAGTAGATTGCAATATGATAAGGAAAAAGGATTAACTGGTAATGACCGTTCTTCGCAAGCTTCAGATAATATTTTCTCTAGAGTTGTTTCATCAGGTAATATTTTATTTGGTGATCCTTCTGTAAAAGATATGACAGGAGCAGGTTATAAAGTATTTATTGTTAATAAAGGATTGATTCCTGCGCTGTTATTTTTTATTTTTTATTTTTCTATTGCATATAATAGAAAGAAGCATGGTTATTCGAAATTCTTTGTGCTGTTAATAGTTCTTACATTTTTGCAAGCGGCATATCCAGCATCATACTCATGGATCGTACCATTTTTATTAGGAATAAATAAACAGGAAGAATATGAAAATTTTGTATGTAACTAATACATCTTACGAAGGAGGATCTACTATTGCATTGGTAAATATAATTCGTGGAATGAAACAATTTGGTCATGAAATTTTTGTTCTTACAAATAGCAATAAAGGGTTTCTGTATGAATTATTAAGTGATGTGGACGTTAAAATATTCTCTTGCAATTATTGCTTGACAATTTATCCACTAGATAAAAACCCCGTAAAATATATATACGGTTTTTTTCTTCATTTCTATTGGTGGTATAATGCCAAAAGATATATAGGAAAAATAATCGATGAATATAATATTGATATTGTTCATACCAATGTTGGACCGTTGGATCTTGCGTTGTCAGAATGTGTAAAGCGTGGAATTCCACATGTTTGGCATCAACGCGAATTCTTTGATAAATTCTGTTCAACATCTCTATTTCCTAATAACAAATACTTTTATGATAGGATACAAACTAAAGGAAATTATAATATTTGTATAACAAGACAAGTTTTGGATAATTGCCGATTGTCGGAAAACTTTTGCAATAGAGTAATTTATGATGGGGTTTTTAAAAAATCACAATTGCCTAAACTTGATCATGTAGAAAAAGAAAAATATATATTGTTCGTTGGAAGGGTTGAACCTAACAAAGGTTTAGATGATTTGTTGTTGGCATTTGCTGATTTTAATAAGAAATATCCAAAATTTACATTAAAAGTTGTTGGGTCATATAATGATTCTAGTTTGTATTTTAAGACATGCAAACGTATAATTAATGAGTATAGTCTACAAAATTCAGTTAACTTTCTTGGAAGTAGGACTGACATATATTTGCTAATGGCACATGCCCAAGCACTTGTAGTTGCTAGTCACTTTGAAGGTTTTGGGTTTGCAACCGTTGAGGCTATGATAAACAAAACCATTGTTATTGGACGCAATACTTCTGGTACAAAAGAACAATTTGATATAGGCTTAAATCTAACGGGACAGGAGATTGGTTTTAGATTTTCAAATAAAGAACAGCTTCAAAAGGAACTTTGTGAGATTGTAGAAAAAGACAATGCGACGATGATACGAAATGCTTATAAAGTGGCTTCTGAATTATACACGGTCGAGAAATGTGTTGATTCTATTAATAAATTATATATTGATTGTATAAAAAAGGAATGAGACAGGTTATTGCATACTATCTTCCCCAGTACCATCCAACTAAACGTAATGACGAATGGTGGGGGAAAGGTTTTACAGAGTGGACAAATGTAGGTAAGGCGAAAAAACTATACCCAGGTCATTATCAACCGAAGGTACCTTCAGAACTTGGTTATTACGATTTACGTTTACCTGAAGTGAGAGAAGCGCAGGTAGAACTAGCGAAAGAAGCTGGTGTTACAGGTTTTTGTTATTATCACTATTGGTTTGAAGCAGGTTTTGAGGAACTTGAAAGGCCGTTTAATGAAGTTGTTGAAAGTGGTAAACCTGATTTCCCATTTTGTTTATGCTGGGCAAATGAATCATGGTACTCTAAGTTTTGGAATCACGATGGTTCTGTAGAGAAGAAATTGCTTGCTGAGCAGAAGTATCTTGGTAAGGAAGATAACGAAAAGCATTTTTATTCACTGCTTAAGGCTTTTAAAGATAAGCGATATATAAGGATAGACGGTAAATTGTTATTTGTAATATATCAACCTTTAGGCTTTAAGAATTTTAAGGAATTCAAGGCCCAATGGAATCAGTTGGCTATAGAAAATGGTTTGGAGGGATTCTTCTTCGTTGGTCAGACATTGCATAAAGAGAAAATCGATGAAATCATAGAATATGGCTTCGATGCAGTAAACCACTGCCATAGACTTGATAATTACTATCAGTATAACAAAACTTCAAACTTTGTTATGCGCTGTTTTAATTTTGCCCGAAAGTTCATCAAAGTTCCTTATATTATTTCATATAAGAAAGCAATAAAACACAGTGTCTTTGACGAAGACTATCGCGAAGACGTATTCCCTACAATGATGCCAAATTGGGATCATACTCCAAGAAGTGGACGGGGTGGTACTGTATTACATAATGCAACGCCAGAGTTGTTTGAAGTTCACGCAAAGAAAGTTCTTGAATCAATAAAAGATAAGAAAGAGAACAACCGTATTGTGTTCTTGAAATCTTGGAACGAATGGGGTGAAGGTAACTATATGGAACCAGATTTAAAATATGGAAGAGGCTTTATAAACGCATTAAAAAGAGCATTAAAAAATGAGTAGAATAGCAATAGTTGCATACGAGACAAACCCAGCTGTATGTAGTTCGATGATGATGCATGTGGATATGATGGCAGATAGTGGTCATGATATTTTAATGTTTCTTCAGAATAAAATTAACAGAAGTCTTTTTAGAGATTACAATTATAAGATAGAGGACTTTGAACGACCTTCGGAACTCTCTAATTTGTTCTCTAAATATGAAATTGAAAAAGTATGGTGCACAAATGTGATGTACGTTTTGAAACTTGTACGTATAACTAAGCTCCCTATTTATCTTTGGAAACAAGGAGACGCTGCCGCTGAAAGTTATATGAAGCATCATAGTTATTTGCGTAAATGGGTGCTTCAATTGATAGATGCTTATACACTGCGTAAAGTAGCCGGGGTGATCTATGTGTCAGATGCAATGAAGGAATACTATGAAAATAAATATGGAGTAAAAACGAAATCTATTGTTGTGCCATGTTTGTCTGAATTTGCGAACTCCAAAGTGGAGAATGTTGAACGTATTCCTAACTCTTTTGTATATATCGGTGGCTTGTCTGTATGGCAGTGCTTTGATGAGATCTTGAAATTGTACGCCAAAATCAGAACCAATAAGTCGGTTTTCCACATTATAACCTTGAATACTGAGGCTGCAAGAAAAAAGGTTATAGATATTATTGGTGATGACAAGAATATAGAGATCTATGGTATTACCGATAGAACTCAGATACCTGCCACGCTCAATAAATTTGAATATGGTTTCCTTATCAGAAAAAATGATGTGGTTAACCAAGTGGCAGCCCCTATTAAATTCTTAGAGTATTTGTCATGTGGAGTGAATGTAATCATGACTAACGCTGTTCCTTCATACGCAAAGTTAGTGAAAGAAAACAATGTTGGTACAGTGGTGGGCATGAATGCAGAAAACATCACTATCAATCCATACAATCCAAATTCAAAAGAAGTATATAATAAGCACTTCAATCGTGAGGCATACGTGGATAAATATAAGTACTTGTTGTGTGATGAAGAATCAGAAGAATAAATCAGACATTTCTATGATTAATAGAGCAACTAGGGTTCTTGTATTTGGGTATTTTGGGAATAAGAGTCATATACAGGAAGGGCAGTCTGTGAAGACAAGGAATATTAGTCGTCTATTTAAAGAAATGGGGTGTAATGTAGAAGAATTTGATACAGAATCGTTTCGCTATGATAAGTTGGCAATTTTTAAAATGATTCGACAGCTTCTCAAATGCGAAAAACTCTGTTTGCTACCGGCATATAATAATTTAAAGTTTCTTTTCCCTATACTTTTTGTCTTCTCTAAACTGTTTAGATATGACATTTATTTGTTTACTATAGGTGGTCGTTTACATATTTACCTTAAGTCACTACCTGTACATAGGTGGATGATGCGAAGAATAAAGTGTGTGTTTAATGAGACACATATGTTAGGTAATTATTTGCATAATATACATGGTTATACGAATCTTGAATATTGTCCCAATATAAAGTTCGTTAGTTTTTCTCCGCAAAAGTATCATATCGATGGTGAACTTCATTTAGTTTTTCTTGCTAGAATAGTGATGGAGAAAGGAATAGATGTGATTTTTGGTTATGCGGATTGGTTGTCAAAGCAGTCAAGAAGTAATGTGACAATTGATTTCTATGGCATGGTTGATCCCAAAGATAAGGACTATTTTGAAGGACAAATTGAAAAATATAAATTCGTTACATATAAGGGTGTAGCACAGCAAAGTGACATCCCCAAAATTTTGGAAAAATATGATGCGATGCTATTTCCGACTCATTATCCTACAGAGGGGATTCCTGGAAGTGTGATTGATGCATATATATCAGGAATTCCTGTTATTGCTTCTGATTGGACATACGCTCGAGAATTGATAGAGGATGGTAAAACAGGAATAATCATTCCTTTTGAAGATAATCAAGAAGAATTCAACTCTGTTTGTGAAAATCTTATAAAAGACAATGTTAAATTGAATAGAATGAAAGATGAAGCAAGAATGAGAGCTTCGGAATATCATGCTGACAATGCAAAGAAGATTTTAAGTAAGTATATTTAATGTTTATAAGATATGGCTGGTATATATAGAAATTTATGGTATAAGACATGCAAATATGGTTTGTCATTGCTTCCTGATACATTGTTTCACAATGCTGTTGGATTAATAATGTATAAGAGGTTTAATGTTCCATTTCATTGGATGAATACCAAGAGACCTAGGACATTTAGTGAAAAATTGAATTGGTTAAAAACACATCCCGTTGTTTCAAACGAGGCAGAGCTAGCAGACAAGTATGATGTGAGAGATTTTATCAAGCGTACAATAGGTGAACAATATCTTGTTCCTATTTTAGGAGTATGGGATAATGCTGACGATATAGACTTTGACAAGTTGCCTAATCAGTTCGTGTTAAAATTAACTAAGGGTTCTGGATATAATCTTATTTGTAATGATAAGTCAAAACTAGACATAAGTCAAACACGCAAAATGCTAAGTGATTGGTTAAAAGTAAACTGTTATTATTTTTCTCGTGAACCTCAATATAAAGGTAAAAGTAAACTTGTTGCAGAAGAGATGCTTGAGTATAATATTACTGATTATAAGTTTTTCTGTTTTAACGGAGAACCCAAGTATGTTGAACTCTATATAGACAGGTTCGGAGATCATAAGAAGCTATTTTGCGATATGGATTGGAATGTCGCAGGCTTTACAACAGCTAACGATGTGGCTAAAGTAACCATTGAACAGCCAAAGGAATTTGTTGAGATGAAAGAGGTAGCAAAGAAACTCTGTAAGGGAATGGCTTTCGTTCGTGTTGATTTGTATGTTCATGGTGGAAAAGTTTATTTTGGCGAGATGACTTTCCATCCTGCAGGAGGCTATACTCCTATCACTCCGAGAGAATGGGAATACAAATTGGGGGATATGATTAAAATTTGATGAATAATGTAATATCCGTCTGCATAAGTGGTCGCCAAGAGCGATATGGTGCGATACCATCAGGCGGAACAATTATAATAAAAACAAATTATTATGGAACAGAGTAAAAAAGAAAAGATAAGTGCACAAATAGAAGTAGAACAGCGTGCAATATCTTATGATATGAAAGAGTATACAATTGAATTGTATGTGTCAAAATATCTGAAACAGATAGAATGCGATGATAATGAACTTTATGTGCCAGATTATCAACGGGAATTCATTTGGGATGACAAACATCAATCTCGTTTCATTGAAAGCTTATATCTTGGTTTGCCAGTCCCGTTTATGTTTTCAGCAGAAATTAAAGAATCAGGACGGTTAGAAATAGTAGATGGCTCTCAACGTATTCGTACATTGGCAGCTTTCTTAACTGATGAATTGACATTATCACACTTGGAAAAGTTGACGGAAATGAATGGGTGTAAATATTCAGAGCTCCCAGTAAGTCTGCAACGTAGTTTTAAAAATATATCTATAAGAATGGTAGTTTTATCCTCTAAAGCTACAGAAGATGTACGAAATGAAATGTTTGACAGAATAAACACGAGCAGTGTCCCTCTATTGCCAATGGAAACTCGTCGCGGAGTATACAAAGGCCCTTTTACAGATTTTATAGCAAAACTGGCGAAGGATTCAAGATTTAAATCATTGTGCCCAATGGCCAAGTATATGCAAAATAGAAGAGAAGAAGAGGAATTGATATTAAGGCTATTTGCATTTTCTGAATTATTCCCCAATTTTTCTGTTGTAGAAACAAAGGGAGTGGCTAAGTATTTAGATGGTTATCTTGCTGATAAAAATAAATCTACAACAAAAGAAGAAATGCAGCAGTTGGAGAAAAATTTCTATCGTCTTATAGAATTTGTGAAAAAGGCTTTTCCAAATCAAGGATTTGCAAAGAAATATGGAGCTGTTGGTATTTCTAAACCCTATTTTGAATCTATAGCAGTAGGAATATATTTGGCTTTAAATGAAAATCCCGATATTGTGGCTGTAAGAAAGCAAGAATTAGAAATAAATAAAGATAATCGAAATGATTTCTATAAACTTATAGATGGTAGATATCGTACCCATACAGCAGCGAAAATTTTGAACAGAATTGAATATGTAAAGAAACTGTATTTAGAATGATAATAATAGCTAATTACAGAAGACGCAAAGAAGATGTAGAGGAATATTTTAGATTGTTATGTTTTCTTCTTTCTTTCGAAACACATCGCGGTATATCTATTCAGAATATTGATATGGGGAAATCTTTGATTATAACCCAAGAAATGCAATGTATAGCAAAAGCTCAGTCTTTAATATTGCTTTATAATTTGGTGGAATCTACAGTATGTGATTGCCTTAATGCAATATATGATGCGATACAAGATGAAAGTCTAATTTTTGGCAATGTTTCAGATGATATCAAAAATATGTGGAGAAATTATCTTAAAAGAAAGAATTTTCCAGAAAAAACAAAGAACGATAATGAAATTATTAATATGGCTATACGCTTTGAGAACTTAGCCGTTAATATTTCTGGTAGCTTAGATTTTAGAAAAATTCAAGAAGTATTTTCGAAACATGGTTGTTTGTTGGATAATAGCAGTCGTGATGCAATTGCACAAAGCTTTTTAGTCGTTAAAAACAAACGTAATCTGTTGGCTCATGGCAATATTTCCTTTTCAGAGTGTGGAGCTCATTACCTTTTATCTGATTTGCAAAGATATAAAGAGCATATAGTAGATTATATGCAGGATGTTGTAAATAAAACATGTGACTATATTGCTAATAAAGCATATAAATTATAAATTATCATAAATGAGTTTATGCAAGACTACGGATTGGTATCAATTATCACTCCCACATGGGCGTGTGCTGATTTTATAGCAGAAACAATAAAGAGTATTCAGGCGCAGACTTACCAAAACTGGGAACTTCTCATTCAAGATGATTGCTCGAAAGACAATACGTTAGAGGTGGTAAAGCCGTTTATGGAAGCGGACAAGCGCATTAAATATGAGTGTAATTCTCAGAACTCTGGTGCGGCCATTACCAGAAATAATGCTTTGCGAAGAGCAAAGGGACAGTGGATTGCTTTTCTTGATTCGGATGATTTATGGAGTCCTGATAAGTTAAAGAAGCAGCTGGCGTTTATGGTTAATAATGGTTATCATTTCTCTTATACTGGTTATGAGGAAATGGATGAGGCTTCAAACCTTACAGGCATAAAGCTTTCTGGCCCTAAGCATGTCACAAAGTTTGGAATGTTCAGTTTCTGTTGGCCTGGATGCTTGACTGTGATGTACAATCGTGAGAAGATAGGGTTGTTGCAGATTGCTGATATCAAGAAGAATAACGACTATGCCATGTGGCTAAAGGTAATACAGAAAGCAGATTGCTATTTGCTAGACGAGTGTTTGGCAAAATATCGTAGGGGCAGAAAAGGCAGTGTTTCAACCCACGGCTATGCTACTATGATACGTTGGCATTATAAACTATGGCATGAGGCAATGGGGATGAATCCAATAGCTAGTGTATTCTGGACAGGCATGAACTTGATTTGTGGTGTGTATAAGAAATTGCATTACGTGAAAAAAATGTAGGTGGGTAAAATGCATGAGCTCATATAAGGACTCAGACTAATACCTTGCACCCGGCTGTTTGTTATAGTTAAGGTATGACAGCAGAAGAACAAAAACGTTAT
>FR881264.1 GCA_000434735.1 Bacteroides sp. CAG:530 | reverse complement strand
CAATCATAATTCCTTATGTATAATTTATAATACAATATAATTTATATCTATTTTATAGTGCTATATTATATTCTACTTATATTTATAGATTAAAATACTCATTCCTTCTCAAATTTCATCAATATCCCGAATAACAATTGAACATTTTAGATAGACTATAGGTTACTTTTCCCTCCCTATTATCATAAACAAAAAAGGAAAGATTCATGTTAGTGATACAACCAAAAGACAGAACTACCAAAATGCTCTCAATCCTCTATGAATGGTTGGAAGCGCGATTAATCGAATCAAATTGCTCCAACAAAGAGATGGGACATTTGCTTCACCACACGTCTCCAAGCGAGCGTATCATGCTGCTTGGTCATGGCTCAGACAAAGGCTTATACTTTCGCAAGAACGATGAAAAAGAAGGCTTTGATGGCATTATCATAGGTCATTTGCAAGCCTATTATCTTCGCAAGCATTGTGGAGGCATCATCGGTATATGGTGTCATGCTGTAGAGTTTGCCAAGAAGGAAGGGCTGCATGGCTTGTTCTCTGGCATGATAATATCAGAGATGAGTGAAGCCGAAGAGTATGGTGTTGTTACTGACAAGGAGAGCATGGACAAGACAAACCGCATCATGTTTACCCAACTCAGAAGGCTTATGGACAACGGCACACCACTACATGAGATACCGGAACGCTTGAAGGCGTTGGACACCACTCAAAGTGATTTGTCACGGTTCAACTACGAGAGGTTTTACTATGTGTAACACAATTGAGGATTATGAAAACAATAAACATTGTACTGGCTATATTTAATCAGCTTACGAGAAAGGGCGCATGGCGAAACATTTTCGTCACGCACAATGCTTTTGGCATATTCAGCAAATACAGCCATATTTCCCGAAGGAGCGGCAAGCCTAAGGTAGCATATCCATCAAAGCATATTGCAGAAAAGGCTGCGGAAGCAATGGGAAAGAAGCACGGAGTACATTTTTCGGTTTATAAATGTGCATGGTGTGACGGATGGCATATAGGCAAAAACAGCGAGAACAAAATTCCTGCTTTGAAAGTAGAAGAATAATCACATAACAAGAATAATCATGAAACAGAAATATATCGTTTGCTTTGTTTGCACAGGCAATGCCTGCAGAAGTCCATTTGCTGAGTGTGTCCTCAGAACGATGTTTGAAGAAGAGGGAATGAACAATATCGAAGTGTTCTCTCGTGGCACACTGGACTGTGGCGAAAACCATCGTGATGAAAACATTATGCTTTATTTTAATACACCATTAAAACGATGCAAAAGTATTAAAACAACGTGATATAACATACCTCTCCCATACACTTATACTCCACCAAAAAGATTCACTAAAAAGAAAAATGAATAAGTCTTTGCTAACCATACAGGCTTATGTTTAAGCTTAATTGCGTAATGTCGTCTGCATCAAAGACAATGGGGTTGTCCACTATATACGGTTATAAAAAATAACATTTTTGAGTAGAAGCTATACTATCAGTATACGTTTCTATATAAAAGACGAAGTCATTACCCAAAAGAATGAAATCGCTACCCAAAAGGAGTCAATGAAGGATTTAAGTACTACCCAAAAGGATTTGGATGCTACCCAAAAGAAAGTGCTGAAATATTTCGATTTCTCATTGGAGGAAGCCAAGTCAAAGGGCATATCTGAAATGAACAAATTCTTTGAGATTTTCGAACAGTAATCCATAACAATAATTATATTTGTAGTATTAATCTTATAACACAACACTGTTTTTTTTCAAAGCGTTAATACAATTTTTTTCTACCACATATAAAAATGTATATATGAAAGGATACTTTTTAAAACTTATCAGGAAATCACAAGATAGAAAAATAAAGAATATAATCAAAAAGTGGCTTATCCAGATTGATCAGAAAGAGAAACTATCACAAAATATAGTTGCCTTAAACTTTAATTTATACGAAGACCCCTATGCTTTGGATTTGATTGGCTCCAACACCTATGATGAGAATGACGAGGACTGGGCGTGTAATGAAGATTTTATACCGAGTTTACGTCGTTGTCCGTCTTTGGGAATTTCCGATGATAAGAGTTTTGAGGAAGTTTTGAAGATAGTAGAATCAATACTAAGAGATTTGATTCGTGAAATGCCGGACATCGAACTTTTCAAAGTCCAACATATAGCCGTAGGATTTGTCGATGGGAATTTAATTATCATCAAGTAATAAGATCATCGGGACAATGTTATGAAAATTTTCAACGGAGTTGTCTTACTTCGACCGAAGTAAGCACGTTGACCGACTCGAAGTAAGACAACTTCATTAAATAATTAGTGCAACTCTATATAATGCGAATACAAATCAATATATACGCTGCGTCTACTTAATGTAGTCATAATCGATTTGAATTATATAAAAACATCAGAATTATCTTAGGTAAACATGGTGATTTTCGTGGGAAACATAGAGCAAATATTTCTGTTCATTTGGCTCTATAATGCGGTCAAAACACGAACCGTACAAGCACAAAACAAGCTGTAACCACCGAAAAACCGGTAATTACAGCCTGATAATACTATAATATGATATTTCTAACTAAGGATTATCCCTCAATAGCAGCCTGCGCCGCTGCCAAACGTGCGATAGGCACGCGGAACGGAGAGCAGCTTACGTAGTTCAATCCTACACGGTGGCAGAATTTAACTGATGATGGTTCACCTCCGTGCTCACCACAGATACCGCACTTCAGTTCAGGACGTACTGAGCGACCTTTTTCTACAGCCATTTCAACCAACTGACCTACACCATTCTGGTCGAGTACCTGGAATGGGTCTACCTTCAAGATCTTCTTCTCCAGATATACCGGGAGGAATGAAGCGATATCGTCGCGAGAGTAACCGAATGTCATCTGAGTCAAGTCGTTTGTTCCGAATGAGAAGTATTCTGCACGCGATGCGATACGGTCGGCAGTAAGAGCTGCACGAGGTATTTCAATCATAGTACCTACCTTGAACGGAACTTCTACACCTTCTTCCTTAAACAACTTTGCTGCAGTATTACGGATAACCTTTTCCTGAGCTTCGAACTCATACAAAATACCTGTAAGCGGAACCATGATTTCAGGGTGTGGGTCATAGCCTTCTTTCTTCAGTTCTACCGCAGCACCCAAGATAGCGCGAGTCTGCATTTCTGTGATTTCAGGATATGTATTACCCAAACGGCAACCACGGTGACCGAGCATCGGGTTATGTTCACACAAGCTTTCTACACGCTGACGAATATATTCTACTGTTACACCCATAGCCTGAGCCATTTCTTCTTGTCCTTTCAAATCGTGCGGAACGAATTCGTGCAAAGGTGGGTCAAGCAAACGAACGTTCACCGGACATCCGTCCATTGCCTTAAAGATACCAACGAAGTCGGCCTTCTGATATGGCAACAGTTTTGCGAGAGCTTTCTTACGTCCTTCTACTGTAGGAGCGAGAATCATTTCGCGCATTGCAACGATCTTCTGGTTATCGAAGAACATATGTTCTGTACGGCACAAACCGATACCAGTAGCGCCGAAGCTGCGAGCCACTTCCGCATCATGCGGAGTATCGGCGTTAGTACGTACTTTTAAGCGAGTGTATTTGTCGCACAATTCCATCAACTTAGCAAAGTCGCCCGACAATTCTGCAGCGCGTGTAGGAACTTCGCCCTGATAAACTTCACCAGTACTACCGTTCAATGAGATAAAGTCGCCTTCTTTCAAAACAACTCCATCAATTTCTACTGTACGTGCTTTATAATCTACATTGATAGCTCCGGCTCCAGACACACAGCATTTACCCATGCCACGTGCTACTACCGCAGCGTGCGATGTCATGCCACCACGAGCAGTCAAGATACCTTCGGCAACTGTCATACCTGCTAAGTCTTCAGGAGATGTTTCAACGCGAACCAATACTACACGGTGTCCGTCGGCACGCCACTGAGCTGCATCTTCCGCGAAGAATACAATCTGTCCACAAGCGGCACCCGGAGAAGCTGGTAAACCACGAGTCAAGACTTTAGCGCGGCGCAACTCTTCCTTGTCGAATACAGGGTGCAACAATTCATCAAGCTTGTTAGGTTCGCAACGCAAAACTGCAGTCTTTTCGTCGATAAGGCCCTGTTCAAGCATTTCCATAGCGATGCGTACCATAGCAGCACCTGTACGTTTACCGTTTCTTGTCTGCAAGAACCACAATTTACCTTCCTGTACGGTAAATTCCATATCCTGCATATCGTGGTAGTGGTTTTCCAACATAGTCTGAAGAGCATCCAGCTCCTTATATATTTCAGGCATCGCTTCTTCCATAGAAGGATATTTGCTGAAGCGTTCTTCTTCAGAAATGCCCTGCAGTTCAGCCCAACGCTGTGAACCAATCTTAGTAATCTGCTGCGGAGTACGGATACCAGCAACTACGTCTTCACCCTGAGCGTTAATCAAATATTCACCGTTGAACAAGTCTTCTCCTGTAGCAGCGTCGCGAGAGAAGCAAACACCTGTAGCAGAAGTTTCACCCATGTTACCGAATACCATTGCCTGTACGTTTACGGCAGTACCCCATTCTGCAGGTATACCTTCCATCTTACGATACAAGATAGCGCGTTCGTTCATCCAAGAATCGAATACAGCGCAGATGGCACCCCACAACTGTTCGTAAGCGCAGTTAGGGAAGTCTTTTCCTGTCTGAGCTTTCACGGCTGCCTTGAAACGAGTCACCAATACTTTCAGGTCTTCTACTTCCAACTCGTTATCCAAGCGAACGCCTTTATTCTTCTTTACGTCTTCTATGATTGCTTCAAAAGGATCGATGTCTTCTTTGTTGGCTGGCTTCATACCCAATACAACATCACCGTACATCTGAACGAAACGACGGTAAGAGTCCCATGCAAAACGTTCATTGCCTGTCTTACGTGCCAAGCCGGCTACAACTTCGTCGTTCAAGCCTAAGTTAAGAATAGTATCCATCATACCAGGCATTGACGCGCGAGCTCCAGAACGAACTGAAACCAACAATGGGTTCTCAACATCACCGAACTTTGACTTCATCAAAGCTTCAACACCTTTAATAGATTTCTCTACGTCTGCTTTTAATAAAGCTACTACTGCTTCTTTGCCCTTTTCAAAATATTCATTACAAACTTCTGTCGTAATAGTGAATCCCGGAGGTACAGGTACACCAATAAGGTTCATTTCTGCCAAGTTGGCTCCTTTACCGCCTAATAGGTTTCTCATGTCCGCTTTACCTTCGGCTTGTCCGTTGCCGAATGTATAAACTCTTTTTCTTTCCATTAATATGATGAGTTTTTAAGGTTAAATTATGTCTTTCTTAGAATTAATTTATCACCAATCCCATGTTTTTCTATCGGTTTTTCGGTGGTGACGTGTGCAAAACTATATTAATTTATTGAATGTGCAAATGAAAAAAGGCATTTTTTGCAACATGGACATTACAAAATCAACTTCTGTGCAAATAATAGTATATTGTCGGATTTTATTCGTATTTTTGTCCCAAATTGGATTTATACAAAAAGCAACGTGGCAAGAAAGAAAAAAGAACTTCCTTTACTGGAAAAAGTAACCATAACAGACGTAGCGGCCGAAGGTAAAGCCTTAGCCAAAGTAAACGACTGGGTAGTTTTTGTGCCCTATGTAGTACCGGGCGATGTAGTTGACTTACAGGTTAAGCGTAGAAAAAATCATTACGCTGAAGCTGTAGCGGTAAAGTTTTATGAGAAATCGGCAATGCGTGCCGAGCCGTTTTGCCAACATTATGGCGTTTGCGGAGGTTGTAAATGGCAATGTTTGGCATACGAAGACCAAATTAAATATAAGCAAAAACAAGTCTTCGACAATCTTACCCGAATCGGAAAAGTGGAACTGCCGCCTTTCAATCCTATCTTAGGATCAGAAAAAACCAAGTTCTATCGTAACAAACTCGAGTTTACATTCTCTAATAAGCGTTGGCTTACCGAAGATGAGGTAAAGCAGGACGTGAAATACGACCAGATGAATGCCGTGGGATTCCATATTCCCGGAGCTTTCGATAAAGTATTGGCTATTGAAAAGTGCTGGCTGCAGGATGATATTTCTAATCAGATACGTAATGCAATACGCGATTATGCGTACGAGCACGATTACAAGTTCTTCGATCTGCGCTCGCAGGAAGGATTGCTCCGTAACATGATGGTGCGTACTTCATCTACCGGTGAACTGATGGTTTTGCTTCAGTGCAAGGTAACAAACGACGCTGATAAGGCACAGATGATGGAAATTCTGCAGTTTGTAGCCGACAAGTTCCCGCAGATTACTTCGCTGATGTATGTCATCAATAATAAATGTAACGATACCATAGGCGACTTGGACGTAGAGACTTTCAAAGGCAAAGATCATATATTTGAAGAAATGGAAGGACTGCGATTCAAAATCGGGCCGAAGTCTTTCTACCAGACAAACTCTGAGCAAGCGTATAATTTATATAAGGTGGCACGCAACTTTGCAGGACTTACCGGTAACGAGTTGGTTTACGACCTGTATACCGGAACAGGAACCATCGCCAACTTCGTATCTCGCCAGGCTCGTAAAGTGATTGGTATAGAATATGTGCCCGAAGCGATAGAGGATGCAAAAGTAAATTCTGAAATCAACGGCATAGACAACACCTTATTCTATGCGGGAGATATGAAGGATATACTTACACAAGATTTCATCAACGAGCACGGACGTCCTGATGTAATCATCACTGACCCTCCTCGCGCCGGAATGCACAACGATGTAATCGACGTGATTTTGTTTGCGGAGCCTCAACGTATAGTATATGTAAGCTGTAACCCGGCTACTCAGGCCCGCGACTTGCAGTTGCTCGACAGCAAATATAAGGTAACAGCCGTACAACCGGTAGACATGTTCCCGCATACTCACCATGTAGAGAACGTGGTTTTGCTGGAAAAGAGAGCAGAGCCTAAAACCGAAACTTTATAAAAAAAAGAAAAAGTGGCAACAAGAGATAGACGACCGGCAAGAAACAGAGTTCCACGCCGAGCAAATAAATATATAGAATTCAATGTCAACGAGGACATGGAATTGATGGCATTCCTCATGAAAGAGATGAGTGGCATTAGCCGAACTAGAGTAAAGGCTCTGCTCACCAACCGTGTGGTTCTGGTAGATAATAACATCCAGACGCAATACAACTTTCCGCTGAAGAAAGGAATGCGTGTGCAGATTAATAAGGAGAAGCAAAACCACGAGTTCCGCCATCCTATGCTGAAGATTCTGTACGAAGACGCTTATATTATAGTAGTCGAAAAGAAAGAAGGATTGCTGTCTGTAGCTACCGAAAAACAGAAAGAGCGCACAGCGCAGCATATTCTTAATGAATACGTAAAACGTCAGCACAGAAACAACAGAGTATTCGTGGTACACCGCTTGGATAGAGAGACTTCGGGCATCATGATGTATGCCAAAGACGAAAAGACACAATATACACTGCGCGATAATTGGCACGATATAGTATACGACCGTCGTTATGTAGCAATAGTAAACGGAGAGGTAGAAAGAGAGCAAGGCACTGTAAAATCTTGGCTCACCGACCGTAAGTTATACGTCAGCTCGTCTCCGGTAGATGATGGCGGCAAGCTGTCCATCACTCACTACCGCACCATCAAGCGTGCCAACGGATTCTCATTGGTAGAACTTCAGTTGGAAACCGGACGTAAAAATCAGATACGCGTGCACATGGAATCATTGGGACACCCCATTCTGGGCGACGAACGCTACGGATGCGAAATCAATCCGCTTAACCGTCTTGCCCTGCATGCTTTCAAACTCTGCTTCTATCACCCAATAACAGGTGAAAGAATGGAATTTGAAACTCCCTACCCCAACCCATTCAAAAGCTTGATGCTAAAGAAGCAGGTATAAAATCCATATAAAAACAAAGACAGCCGGATGTAGTGTGAATCACAACTTACATCCGGCTGTCTTGTTTTTGTCTTATTTCCTAAAGGAATCTACACCTTATTTATTAGCGTAGTCTGTCATAAGCCTTAACCAGCATTTCATCTTTCCCTATCGCACGGATAGCCAACCACTCCAATATAATAGAAATAGCGGGAACACAAATCAACCATGCCGGAGTAAAGCTGCCGTATGATTTCAACACACCCCATGCAAAGATACCCAATACGATATAATAAGCAACGAGGAGAATCATGCTGAACAAGCAGATACGAATCTGAAGCATACGTCTTTTATACAAGAAAACAGTGCCCAAAGCAGCTACCGCCGTAACCAGCAATATAGCGTACAAAGCCCACGGAGTATAATCGCTTACACCTTCGGCCTGCTCAACAGCCAAGTTACTCATGCTGATAACACTATCGTCAGTATAGAAATGACCGATATTAGAAGACATCATAATCACCATCAAGATGGCGACAACCAATAAATAAACGGTTTGAATACGTTGTATCATAGTAGAAAATCAAATATAAAAAAGACACAAAACCACCGCTTGCCATCTATAGATGAACCTCCGGTGCCTCTGTGCCTTCCGGTTAAAGTAAAATCAATTACTGCAATTTATCTTTTTCCTTAGCAGGGTTTCTGTAATATACCTTGCCTTCAATATACTCTTGAGTAGCAATCAGAGTCGGTTTCGGAAGCTTCTCATAGTAGCGAGAAATTTCGATCTGCTCTCTGTTTTCGAAAACCTCTTCCAAGTTATCGTTATACGAAGCAAATTCCTGCAATTTCTTCGAGAGATCGTTCTTCATTTCTACAGCAATCTGATTAGCACGTTTGCCGATAATTGCCACTGTCTCGTAGATGTTGCCGGTGTCCTCACACAGCTCCATCATATTACGGGTGACGGTAGTGGTAGGAGCGTTTGTTTTTTTGTAATCCATAATTTGTTATTTAATTATAAACTTGTTTTTTTATTCTTCGTCGTCTTTCACATACTTGCTTGCATCCTTAAAGATATTCTCCACTTCTTTCAGATGCTTGCTTTCGGGGAATTCATTTTTAAAAGCATAGTACTCATCGATAGTCTCGCGCATACGGTCGCTTTTCTTTTCATCCACACTCTCCTTCGCCATATCATACTTGGCACGCAGTACCAACAGCGAAAGGTCTTCGCGCTTTTTAGAATAAGGATATTCCTTCAAAGCGTTTTCGGCAGTTACCACAGCGGCCAGATAGTTGTTACCTGTACTGCTGTAACTACTATTACCCGTATACGAGCCTAAATCGTAATAAAGCTTAGCAGAAAGATATTCTTTCTCAACCAACTTGTCCTGAAGTTCGAATATCATATTCTGCGCTTCATCGCGTCGGTTGCTCTGCGGAAAATATTCCAAGAACATCTGCAGTTCCTGTATCGCCTTATAGGTGCTACTCTGATCAAGACGCGCCTCAGGAGTATCGAGATACAAAGACTCACCGCTATAATAACGGGCCAACTCTGTATACGTACCTCTTGGATAAGTGGTATAGTATGTATTGAAATAATGAGACGCTGTTACGTAATCGCCCTGATTATGATAAGCCATAGCAAGCATATAGGCCGATTCTTCCGCATTGGTAGAACCTTTCAATATAGGAAGCAACTCCTCTAATATTGTAGTCACTCTTGAGTATTGTCCTTTTGCGAAATAGCCTTTAGCAGCTTCGTATTTATATTCATAATCAGTACTTTTCAGCACCTTATTATACTCTCCACAAGATGACAATAATCCTGCGGAAAGGAGAGCCATTGCAATATACTTTTTCATTTTAAAACATATAGTTGCGCAAAAGTACTGATTTTATGTAAACTGTGCAATATCCTGCATCGTTTTTTAACCTTAAAAAGCAGTGATGAATACTAATAAATAAGGGTGAATTCCTCCCACAGCAGGAATCCGTTCCTTTCGCAAGAGGAATCTGTTCCTTTCGAAGAAGGGATTTACCAGTATTGCGGTTTAACGTTTTCGGTAGACTACTTTTAGTCTTATTTTTAAGAGTGGTTACCCTCGTTAGTACTTAATTATAATATAGGTTTATACGTTGTATGGATAAAAACATTAGCTTTGCAGTGTGAAAATTGAGGCAAGAACAACTATCTCATAGCTGCAATTATGAATAAATCAAAGAACTATTTTCTTGAGTGGCTAATATACTCGCTGATTTCTTTTTTTCTATACGACATAATCTGGATATTGGTTGACCTACCCGATTTCAAGCAGTCGATAAGCGACCAGTACACAGAGCTGCTGGTCGATTTTGTATTGTGTGGAATATTCTCGCTAACGAGCGGATATTTAAACAGATGGCTGTTCAGGCAGCGATTGTTCAAGCGTGAATGGCAGGGACATAAGGTATTCGTGTTAAACGGACTAGTTGTATTAGGTTTCAACCTACTTATTGCTGGAGGGTGCGAACTACTTCTGAGCCTTGTAACACCCACTTTCATAATGGACGATATATGGGGAACGTCGTTCTTGTTTGGACTGATTGCAAGCTTAGTCGCACTCATCCACCTTTCTATGCACTTCTCTGATATGATTATTAGGAAGGGAAAGGAAAACCTTGCTCTACAAAAACGATACTTGATGCTGCAACTAAACCCACATTTCGTGCTCAACAGCCTCAGCTCGCTGGCCGGCATGATAGAAGAAGACCCGAAGATGGCGGAGGACTACGTTGTGAAGCTATCGCACATCTACCGCTACATTCTTCATCATATAGACAAAGACGATATAACACCTATT
>FR881263.1:22246-23246 GCA_000434735.1 Bacteroides sp. CAG:530 | reverse complement strand
AATATATTTGGAACTTATATCGAACTCACGTTTTTTAAGTAGAATTTAAATAAATATCATTATGAATGAACAAGAAAAAGCAATTGTGAAAGAGAAAAAACTCGAATTTTGGTTAGGCGTTTTCTTCTTGATTCCATCTATGTTAGGTGTAATAGCATTTGTATTATGCCTGTTGGATTATAGGTGGTATTTTTCTGAGATGTCTAGACTTTCTAGTAATTGGACAGCTAAAATCAGTTATGATGAAGGAGGCGGTGGTGCAATGTCTGCGGCTCCTATTTATTTAGGTATAATGGCTATGGTCGGTGTTTATCTTATAAAGAACAACGCGAGATATATTTTCATGAAAAAAGATTAGAATGAGAAGATAAAAGAAAAAATCAAAATTGAAAGTGCTATGTAAGCATTCTGTAAACTACAGGTATCAAACTTTTAAATATGGTCTATTATCACTATAATAACGGCAGCAGATCGTTCGATGCGGCAAAGTCATTCCTGGAATATTTTATGGAAACCATATCCACTGACGGATATACGGTTTACAGGATGTTCGATGGAGAAGGCTCAAAAGTACTTCACATAGGATGCTGGACACACTGCAGAAGGTTGCGGGTTGACGCCCTTACTTCAGACAGAACGGCGATGGATATAATTGATTATATCGGTGATATGTTCAGAAATGAAGACATGTTCCACACAATGAAACTCAGCAGTGAACAGGTCAAGGAAAAAAGACTTAAGCTTACGAGACCTATTCTTGAACGTATCCATCATAAGGTGGTTATGGTGATGCAGGATACCAAACTTATGGCAAACGAACTGATGAGAAAGGCTGTGAACTATACGTTAAACCAGTGGAAATCCCTTAAAAACATCCTTAAGGATGGGGGGCGGAGATATCTAACAACCTCTGTGAACAAAGAATGAAACCAGTAAAGCTTCTGCTCAAGAACTGTATGAATATAGGCAGTGAGGATGCAGCAGGAAACTCGGCATTCAT
>FR881263.1:8909-22219 GCA_000434735.1 Bacteroides sp. CAG:530 | reverse complement strand
TTCATCTTCTCTCTGATAGAAAGCTGCAAGCTTAATGATATAGACCCTCAGGATTACCTGAAGCATTTGTTTGAATGTATTATTCTTCATGGTAATAACTGCGACAAGAAGGTTCTTCTGCCATGTTTTTATAAACCCGAATGTTAAAACAAAAAAATCTTACGGACATTTTTATTTTATAGGCTGAAAAACAGCCGATAAAATTGTCGTGGCGGAAAAGAGTATGCTTACGGTCGTAATGATTGCCATGCCTTAGGTATTCTATAGCTTGTATCTTATTATATAAACAATAATACGCTCTGAAACAGTAAAGCTGTATAATACAACATTTGTATTTTGCTTTTGCTGCTTCAGAGCGCATTATTTATGGTACATTTCAATCACTTACCATCCACCACCCAGAGCCTTGTACATTTTTACCATGGTGATTTGCTTATCGCGGATGGCGTTGCTCAGACCAATCTGGGCATCGAAATAGCTACGCTGTGCATCGAGCACATCAAGATAACCTATCACACCGTTTATGTATTGTAACTGAGCCAGCTCCATGGCGGCTTTCGACGAGCGTTCCAACTCGCGGCGCGATTCGTAGATTTCCTTTATCTTATTGAACTCTACAATGGCGTTGCGGGCATCCTTAAAAGCACTGAGTACCGCTTTTTCGTAACCGTAGCAAGCTTGCTCGTAAGCTGCCTTCTGCGCTTTCAGCATGGCGCGGTTCTTGCCCATAGCGAAAAGCGGACCTAATAGGTTGGCACTAAGGTAATGAATGGGCGACTTGAAGAAGTCGGACATTTCCTTGCTTTCCAAACCGTAGTTGGCTGTCAGCGTGATGCGCGGAAATAGGTTGGTAAATGCCATACCCACAGCAGCGTTGGCGGCTATGAGACGTTGCTCTGCCTCGCGTACGTCGGGACGGCGTTCCAAAAGTGTAGAGGGGAGACCCACAGGCAGAGACTCGGGTAACTTCATTTCTTCGGGAAGGATGGAGCGGTGTATCACCTGCGGATATTCGCCCGCCAAGTAAGCGATGTCGTTCTCCTTGACAGAAATCTTACGCTCTAACTCGGGTACCAAGGTGGCGGTACGTGCGTATTCCACCTTAGCCTGCTGATACGATGTCTCCGAAGTAAGACCGCCTTCAAAACGGAGCTTTGCCAAACGGACGCCTTCTTCGCGAGCCTTCAGTGTTTGGCGCACTATTTTCAGTTCGTTATCTAAGGCTACCAACTCGAAGTATGCCTGCGCCACTTCTGATATTACGCTCATCTTTAAGGCACGCTGCGCTTCTATGCTCCCTAAGAATTGAGCCATGCTCTTGTCCTTAGCCCAACGAAGGTTGCCCCAGAGGTCGAGTTCCCACGTGGCTACAAACTTGGCACCCTGTTCGGTACTGTTTTTATAATTATTTCCACCGTAGTTGCTTGCTTCTTTTTCCATATAAGCCTTTGCGTCGATGCGAGGGAAGAGGTTAGCCCAGTCGATGCGCTTCAGTGCCGCCAATTCTTTAACGCGGGCAGCTGAAATCAGCAAGTCCTTATTATGATCAAGGGTTTTACTGATGAGTTGCTGCAAGGTAGTATCGGTGTAGATTTCCCACCACTGCATATCGGTAATGGTCAGCGTATCGCTTTGGTGAACCTTAGAGAGCCTTTCTGGAAGGTTCAGTTCTGGACGTGTATAGTGCTTGCCCAGCTGGCAAGAAGCCATACCGAGGCTTCCTACCATTATGAGCATATAGAATTGTATCTTTTTCATTGCGTTTTCTTTTAATAATGGTCAATATTACGCTTGTTGTTTAGGTTTAACCATGCGCTTGCTTGCTGAGTTTTTTCGCTTTTGCCTTGTTCTTCATCTTATAAATAAGTACGAAGAAGAAAGGAACTAGCAAAATACCTACGGTTACGGCTACTATCATACCGAAGAATACACCTGTACCGATGGCTTGACGGCTGGCAGAACCCGGACCGCTGGCGATAACCATAGGTAGCATACCAAGGATGAATGCCAACGAGGTCATCAGGATAGGGCGGAAACGCAGTTGCGAAGCGTGAAGTGCCGCTTCTACCACGTCGACACCACGGTCTACTTGTTCTTTGGCGAACTCTACAATCAAGATGGCGTTCTTGGCAGCCAAGCCGACCAACATTACAAGACCAATCTGGAAGTAGACATCGTTCTCTAATCCGCATGCCCATACGCCGAGGTAAGCACCGAGGGCGGCTACCGGCAACGAAAGGAGGACCGCAATGGGCACCGTCCAGCTTTCGTAGAGGGCCGACAGGAAGAGGAATACGAAGAGGAATACCAATGCCAGCACCATAGCGGTTTTTCCGCCGGCTTGCTTTTCCTGATATGAGAGTCCGCTCCATTCTACACCGATGTTTTCGGGAAGATGCTTGCGGGCTATCTCTTCTATTACCTGCATGGCCTGACCTGAACTGTATCCTTCTGCAGCTGCGCCTCTAATCACGGTGCTGTTAAACATGTTGAAGCGTTTAATGCTACCTGGACCTGTGGTGTATCTAGTTGTGCCGAGCGAAGTAAGCGGAATCATCGCGTTATCGTTTCCGCGTACAAAGAAGAGGTTGATGTTGTCTTTGTGCTCGCGGTAGTTGGCTTCTGCCTGAATGTATACGCGGTAGATGCGGTTGAACATATTGAAGTCGTTTACATACACAGATCCGGTATAGGCTTTCATGGTAGAGAACACATCTGCCATCGGAACTCCAGCAAATTTCACCTTGTCGCGGTCTACGTCGAAGTAGAGCTGCGGAATTTCGGCTTGGAGCGATGATGACAGTCCCGAGAGTTCCTTGCGCTGCTGTGCATAGTACATCAAAGTGTCTGTAGCGGCAGCCAACTGTTCGAAGGTAGCGTCGCCACGGGCTTCGAGCTGCATTTCGAAACCGCCCGAACTACCCAAACCGGGAATAACGGGAGGAGTAGAAAGGTATACCTTGCATTCGGGATAAGTAGAAAGCTCCTTCTTAACCTGCGCCATGATGGCATCGATGGTCTGTTCGCCTCGTTTCTCCCACGGCTTCAAGATAACGGTAAGGTCGGTACGTGCCTGGCTGGTTCCTACACGCGGACTGCTACCCACTACGCTCTGTACATAATCTACCGACGGCAATGACATCAGATACTCTACAGCCTTTGCGCTCACAATGCGGCTACGTTCAAGTGTTGCACCTTCTGGCAATTCAAGTTCCACACGGAAGTATCCTTGGTCTTCGGTGGGGAGGAAGCTGGTAGGAATGATGCGGTGTAACAGCAGGATGGCGATAAGCACTGCTCCGAATGTGCTCAGCACACGGCGCGGATTGCCCAAAATGCGCTTGATAAGGAGTACATATTTATTAGTACCCAAGCCAAGCCATTCGTTGATGCGGCGGAAAACTACGTTCTTACGCTTGTTGGGGTCTTCTTTCTTCAGAATGAGCGAGCACATTACGGGGCTAAGTGTAAGTGCCACAACGGTAGAGAGCAATACCGAAACCACGATGGTGATAGTAAACTGACGGTAAAGCTGTCCGGTGATGCCTGGCAAGAAGCTTACGGGCACAAATACGGCTGCCAGTACCAATGAGGTAGCGATGATGGCGCCTACCAGTCCTTCCATAGCTTTCTTTGTGGCCAAGTATGGTGAGAGGTTCTCTTCGTCCATTATGCGTTCTACGTTTTCTACCACCACGATGGCGTCATCTACCACAATACCGATGGCAAGTACCAGTCCGAGCAGGGTAAGCATATTCAGCGAGAAGCCGAAGATGAGCATGAATCCGAAGGTACCGATAAGCGAGATAGGCACGGCTACCAGTGGTATGAGGGTAGCACGCCAGCTCTGCAATGACAGGTAAACCACGATAATAACGAGTATAAGTGCCTCGAACAGGGTTTTATATACTTCATGGATAGATTCAGAAATATATGTAGTCATATCGAAAGGAATCTCGTAGCTGAGTCCTTCGGGGAAGTTGGCGCTGATTTCTTTCATGGCTTCTTTCACCTTTCCGGCTACTTCCATAGCGTTGGCTCCCGGAAGCATATAGATACCAAGAACGGCGGCGTTTCCTCCGTTTATTCCACTCTCTGTGCTGTACGATGAAGCTTCGAGCGAGATGCGTGCCACGTCGCGCAGGCGAATGATTGAACCATCGGGATTGGCGCGTACCACGATTCCCTCAAACTGACTTACTGTAGACAAACGTCCCTGTGTGCTGATAGGGATGGTAATATCAAGCCCCGTCATAGGTTGCTGACCCAATACTCCGGCAGCCGATTCGCGGTTCTGGTCTTTCAATGCTGCTTGAAGGTCGGCTACGGTTAGTCCGAAGTTAGCCATCTTGTCGGGTTGTACCCAGATTTGCATGGCGTAGTATCGGCTACCGATGTTAGACACACGTCCCACACCGGGAATGCGTCGCAGAAGGTCGAGCACATTAAGTGTAGCGAAGTTACTCAGATAGATTTCGTCAAACTTAGGGTCGCTCGAAGTCAAACAGATAGTGAGCAACTGGCTGGCAGCCTGCTTTTCTACCGAGATACCGTTCTGCACCACTTCGGCAGGCAAACGCGATTCGGCCAACTTAATACGGTTCTGAATTTCTACCGCCGCCAAGTCGGGGTCGGTATTAATATCGAAGGTAACGGTAGCCGAGAAGCCTCCGGTGTTAGTACTATTCGATTCCATGTAAAGCATGCCCGGAGTACCGTTAAGCTCCTGCTCAATAGGAGTAGCAATAGCCTGCGAAACCGTCAATGCGCTGGCACCGGGATATGAAGCTCCGATTTTTACAACGGGAGGCGTGATTTGCGGATATTGGTCAATAGGCAACATGGTAAGACCGATGATGCCGACAATGACAATTAATATGGAGATGACAGCCGAGAATATTGGCCTGTCAATGAAAAAACTTACTTTCATATTTGCACGTTTTTGTTTGTGTTCAATGAATAGAGGAATAGTGATGCCTGATTATTTGGCCTTTGCTGTTCCGGTAGGTTCTGAAGCTTCTGCTGCAGGCATTGCTGTAGGCGCAACGGGTTTTACCTTCATACCCGGTGTAAGCTTATGGAAGCCTTCGGTTACAATGTTTTCGTTGGCCACTAAACCTCGTTCTACTACTACCTGATTCTGAAATTCGGGACCGAGTTCTATGAAACGGCGTTCTACGGTAGAGTCGCGGCGCATCACGAAGATGTAAGCTCCTCCTTTTTCTATGATAACCGATTTCATGGGGACTACGGTAGAATGTTCGCGTACATCGAGCAGCAGTTTTACCTTAGTAAACTGACCTGGCAACAATACTCGGTTAGGATTTGGCATCTCTGCACGTACAGAGAAAGTACCTGTGCGTGGGTCTACCTGAGGTTCGGCAAAATCTACCAGTCCTTTATGCGGATATACGGTGTTGTCGGCTAAGGTGATAGTTACGCTGGGCTGCCAAGAGCGGGTAGAGTCTTTCTGACCAAGCAATACATTACGCTCCTTACTCTTCAGGTAATCGAGCGCTGTCATGCTGAAGTCCACCAATACGGTATCGCTCTTGACTACACTTGCCAATAACGACTTGGCGCCTGGTCCTACAAGAGTACCCAAGTCTACATGGCGTTCACTGATATGCCCGGCGATAGGAGATCGTACTATGGTGCGACCCAATTCAAGTTCCGCTTGGTCAAGGTCAGCTCTACTCATGCCTACCGAAGCCTCTGCTGTTTCGTAAGCTGCTATAGCGTTGTCGAGATCGAGCTGGCTGGCAGCGTTCTGTTCGTAAAGCGGACGGATACGCTCCAAGTCGCGCTTTGCCTTCTGCGCCTGCGCCTCATCCTTCTTTAGTTGGGCACGCGCCTTATCCGCCTTAGCTCTATATTGATCTTGATTAATGACAAACAACACTTGGTTCTTATTTACATAAGTACCTTCTGCAAATAGCATCTGCTCCAAGTAACCCTCTACACGGGCTCGCACTTCTACAAACTGCTGAGCGCGTACACGCCCTACATATTCGCCGTAAATTTCTACGTCTTTTTGAGTGGCTGGAGCAATTACCACAGTGGGAAGTTCCGGTTTAGGTTCTGAACGATGGGTTACTATCAGATAAACTCCGATAACAAAGCCGATGCCTATTACTGCAATTGCTGTTCTTTTTTTCTTAAATGCCATTTCTTTCTTTGTAAAAAACAGTCTCATACCTAAGTTTATTATTTGTTATGTTAAAATGCTATATTACATGAGGCAAGTTGCGTGCCATACAATTGAATTTTTATCAAGTTGCTTGTAGCCAGTGTATTACTATTGTATATTGTACTTTTGAATTGTGGAAACTGGTCTACAATGTGTGGAAATATTCCACGTTTTATATTTTTCGTTCAGTGTGAAATAGACAGTAAACTTATCGTTTTATGCAGTATCCGATGGAGTTTTTGTTAATATCTAATCTCAGTTTTGTATTTTGTGCAAATGTAGCAAAAGGGAGCGTATAAATAAAATATTCATACGTTCCCTTTTGTGGTAAATGCTATTATTACGAAAGTAAGAATGCCTTTATCCCATCACTACATCTAATACCATCATCAGTACGAAACCAATGGCAAAGCCGATGGTTCCGAGATTGCTATGCTGCCCGTTGGAAGCCTCTGGTATCAGTTCTTCAACTATTACGTAGAACATAGCTCCTGCTGCAAAGGCAAGCATATAAGGAAGTGTAGGCGTAAGAATTGTGGCAAGTAGTAATACGGCTAATGCTCCAATTGGTTCAACTACTCCACTCAGTGTACCGAGTGCAAAAGATTTCCATCGGCTGTTGCCTGCAGCTCGCATAGGCATAGAAATAATAGCTCCTTCTGGAATGTTCTGAATGGCAATGCCCAATGATACAGAAATAGCGCTGGCAAAGGAAATATGAGCTACATCATTATCCGCACCTGCAAACACCACACCTACAGCCATGCCTTCGGGTAAATTGTGAATTGTTACGGCAAGGGCAAGCATTGCTGTCTTTGACAAGTGAGATTTTATACCCTCAGGTTTATCTGTGCCGATATGAAGGTGTGGGGTTAGCTCGTCTATAAGCAATAGGAAGCTTATGCCAATTAAAAATCCTACAGCAGCGGGCACTACCGACCACGCACCACTATCGGTTTTCAGCTCCATAGCAGGAATGAGCAACGACCAAACAGATGCTGCAACCATTACACCTGAAGCAAAGCCTAATAATAACTTTTGCAATCGCACAGACATTTCGTCTTTCATAAAGAAGACGAACGCAGAACCAAGCATCGTGCCCAATAGAGGAAGCAGAATCCCTATAATCAATGTTGTTGTCATTTCTATCATCAGTATATTATTGTCGTATCAATTATGATGCAAATGTACATTAAAAATCATCTGTTTGACAATACCTAAAAGTGATGTATTTGCATTTATAGCTCTCTTACAAAATGCGGAAAAGCCGCTTCGCCCAACTGAGGAGCGTATTCAAAACCTTCGTAATCGAAGGCTACCAATTCTTCTGGAGTTATAAGCTGATTGTTCAAAATAAATCTTACCATAGCTCCGCGGCATGATTTTGCCCATACAGCTTGCATCTTCAATCGGCCATCTTTCTGACGGATATAGAAGAGAGGTTGAATTACTCTTACCTCCTTGCAGATTCTTTTCCAGTCGAACAGATGCTCATATTCTTCTGTAGAGAGATGAATTAGAATACCATCGTCCGCTTTCACGCTGTCGATGAGCGTATCTGTGAGTTTGTCTTTCCAAAACTGATTGACAGGCTTATCGTTTGTAGCCTCAAGAGATACGCAATGCTCCATACGATAGGGCACGATACCATCCATTGGACGAAGCAAACCGTAGAGGAAGCACGTAATTAAGAGATGCTTTTGGGCGTAATCTAAAGCCTCTTCGCTCAAACTGTCAGCTCGCAGATGTTTGTATGCCTGACCATTATAAGCAAGTATGGCTGGCATTTTATCTGCAGAAATGAAATTGTGATAGCGTTTCCAATTCTCTGCTGCTATCTTATTACTGCAATCAAGCTGTTTGGCCAACTCCTCTACGTCCATCATAGCCATTTCTGCGGCCAAAGCATCGGCTACCGACTGAAATAGTGGAGTAGAGAGAGGACGTTTATCAGCCTTATCATACATTATTTTAGCATTCGCTAATAGTATCTGCATAATCTCAATTCATTATTATCCGTAAATAGTAGCTACTATCTTGCGCGGACCGCCGTAGTTGCGGAACTCGCAGAGATATATTCCCTGCCATGTGCCTAAGTTCAGACGATCGTTTGTGATAGGGATGGTAATGCTCACGCCGATGAGCGAACTCTTGGCGTGGGCTGGCATATCGTCGGCACCTTCGAGGGTATGGTCATAATAAGGCTCGTTCTCTTTTACCATTCTATTAAGAATCTTTTCCATATCGGTACGCACGTCGGGGTCGGCATTCTCATTGATGCTCAATGCGCACGATGTATGTTTTACGAAGAGATTCAGCATTCCCATCTTGGGCAATGGCTTTGGCAGATTATCAAGCACCTCATGAGTAACGAGGTGACATCCCCTGCATTTGGCTGCGAGCGAAAATTCTGTTTGCTGTATCATCGTTTAGAATTTCTTTGTGCGTACATGGCAATACGGATCGCCTCCGGTCTTTTCATAATAACGCTGGTGATACGCTTCGCCTATGTAGAAAGGCTCTTCGGGCAGTAGCAGTGTGTTTACTTCGTAACCCTTATCTCGAAGAATCTGGATAACCCGTTCGGCAGTTTCTTTTTGCTGTTCGTTACGGTAGAAGATGCAGCTGCGGTACTGAGGACCGAGGTCGGGACCTACGCCATCGGTTTGTGCTGGGTCGTGAATCTCGAAGAACAATTTGCAGAGACTCTCGTACGATACTTGCTTTGGGTCGAACTCCACGATAACCGCTTCTACGTGATGAGTCTTATGGTCGCGCACATCGGCATACGACGGGAAAGCCTCCTGACCGCCGGTATATCCAGCCAAGGTATTAAGCACACCTTTCTGTTTCTGATACTGATGCTGAGTGCCCCAGAAACATCCGCACGCAAAGATACCCACTTCAATTTCAGGGTTGGAAGGAGTGTGGTAGAGATCTACTTTAGAGCATTCTTCTATGGCGGCTTTTACCATCTCAAGCGCTTTGCCGTGTTTGGCCTGAAGCTCCGGGTAAGCTTTGCCGCGAGAGTAATTGTGCTGCAAATCGTTGTACTTCACCTGCAGGGCAATGGGATTTCCGGAGTCGATGATGCGTTGAACATAATCGAAATAGTCGGTTCCTTTTTCGTGTGTAAGAAGACGGATAGCGTTCACTATACCCGTAGGTATTCCTTCTTTCAGCAAATCATCGAAAGTTATGTCGCTGTCTTCTACTACATCGTGCAGAAAGCCTGCTATCTTTTCTTCATCAGTATGTCCCATCAAGCCAACTGTTAGAGGGTGAAGGATTACAGGGTAGCCGTCGCGGTCCAATTGACCGGCATGGGCGGCTGTAGCTATGCGGAGTGCAATATCTATAGGGTTCATATTTTATTATTTAGTCGTGACGTTTTTCAATAAGTTAATCTAAATTAGTGCTTTTACTTTTTAAACGCCTATGGTTTTGGCGTATTTAACATCTGTTTACGCAGATTGCTGTAGATAACGGTAAAGCGTGGCAATAAAAAACGTGAGCCCGCATAACGAACCCACGTTAGAATAATCCTTATGTTTTGCTTTAAATTCTGATTCCGTACTTTAATATACCGTCCAACAGCATACCTTCGGGCATGAAGGTCTTTAGTGTATCAGTAATAGTGTTCAGCATACGCTCGCGAATATAATCGTCCTTGATGTAGAGCGAGATACGACGCTGTGACAGATGATTACCCTCAATCTTGCGGACATTCTTTCGTTGTTTTTCCGAGAGGAAAGAAAGATGCATCTCGGGCACAACGGTGAAACCTCCGTTTTCATCTACTATGCGGATAAGAGTCTCAATACTGCCCGCTTCATATATATGGTGTCCTTTACCTCTTATCTTGCGGAAAGAGAAAGCACTGTCGCGCAGACATTGAGCTTCCTTCATTATCCACATGCTTTCGTGTTCCAAGTTCTCCGACTTGAATACCGGAAGCTTGCGCCAGCAACTCTCTGAGAGGTAGACATATAACTTTTCTGTATAGAGTGGAATCTCTAATACTCCTTGCTGCGTGTAGCCTGAGATGGCGATGCCGGCGTCAATCTCGCTTTTGGAGAGGGCGTCGAGCATGAAATCCGCTTTCATTTCACGAATCGATAGATCTACATTAGTGTAGCTGTCGCAGTACTGGTGAATGAATTTGGGCAGGATGTACGGTGCGATGGTAGGACCGACCGACAAGACGAATGAGCCTTCTATAGCTTCTTTGCCTTTATTTACTAGTTCCGTGATACGGTCTGTTTCCATCAATGCCTTCTGGGCCTGACGTACAATTTTCTCTCCCGCGGCCGTAGGCATTACCGAACGGTTGTTTCGTTCGAAAATACGCACTTCAAGTTCTTCTTCCAACTTCACGAGCATTGCGCTCAGAGTAGGTTGAGAGATTTTACACGCTTCTGCCGCTCTCGCAAAATTTCTAAAGCGGTCGATGGCTACAATGTACCTTAGTTGCTGTATGTTCATTTTGATAAATGTTGATTATATCATTCAACTTTTTCTTATTTGCGATTATTTATTTTTTTGTCTCTAAATCACTGCATTTCTTTGTTGCAGCTATTTCTCATAACTGTTGGTTTTGTTTCGCAAACAAAGGTACGTAATTATTTATACACGGATAAATGTTTGCATCTATGCAACAATAGGTCTTGTCTATTACGTTTTATTTCTCCAGTGTTATACTAGCGCCTTCTCTGTCGATACGCCAGAACGAAATACCTTTCTCCTGACAGAAAAGCTCCATACGCCATGCGCTATCGAAACCGCTCATTACGAAGTGCATAGGTATAAATAATTTCACATTGAATCGCTCTATAAACTGGCGTGCCCCCAAAGTATATCCATTTCCTATTCTGCCATCTACGGGGAACATCACAATGTCAAATCTGTTTGTAATCTTCTTAACATCCTTTAGCTCACCTATAAAACGTTTTTCTTCTGCTATAGGGTTTATTTCTTTGAATTCTTCGCTAATTATTTTATCCGGCACTTTTTCGTCCGAAAGGAACCGTGCGTACCAATTGCATAAGTCGCCCGCATGGAAAATGAGTTTGCCGCCCACTTGCACAATCCAACTTACGCCCGAGTCATTGCTGCCGGTAGCCGTTACTTTTATGTTTTCGTCTTCCCACGTTCCGCCTTTGGCCAGCCATACGTCGGCATCTTCCTTATTCGCCCTACGATGTTTCAAAATATCTTTTGATAGGATATAGGTAACGTTTATCCCATCTTCTCTCCACTTGAATATATCTCTTGTGAAATGGTCTTCATGGAAATGGCTTGCAAACGCATATACACGTTTCTTGGTGGTAATGAAGCGATTCATCACGTTGCACGGGTCAAGCCAGTAGTCGAAAATAAGTATGCAATTGTCGGCCTCCAGTGCAAAGCAACTATGAAATATGTATGTAAGTTGAAGCATTTCTTTATGGCGTTTATGTTGATACGGACAAAGATAAGTAAAAAATGATTATGCGGCTTAGCCAAAGAGATACTTTGTGTAAATAACAAAAGCCCCAAGAAAGTTAGACTAATAACATTCTTGGGGCTATTTACAGTACACTCGGATAGAGCGTTGTCTTTACCGCTATTATTTCTTCTTTATTTCATATCCTATTTTCTTGAAAGCGGCAACAAAGTCTTTGTAACTTGCTTTTTTAGAATCGTAGATTATGGTCACCTTCTGCTCTTTTACCGAGGTATCTATCTTCTTGGTACCCTTTACAAAGCGGATGTTGCTCTTGATTTTCTTCTCGCAGTTTTCGCAGTGCATCTGCGGGTTAGTGGTAACTACCAATGTGTCGGCTTTGGTATTTGCAAAAGCATTGCCGGCCAATACGAGCATAAATGCTACTAAAAGATTCTTCTTCATGTTGTGTTTATATTTAATAATGTATATTATAACTTCTCTAATTTAAATCGGACTCCTATATAAGCCATAGCTCCGGTGATAGGACCCCACACCTGAGTAGCGTCGAAAGCAGCGTTCCACGGATGGTGCGAGTTGATAATCGGATTGTCAATTTTATAGTTTGTGAGATTCTCGCCACCTAAGTACAGGCTGAAATTGCGGAAGTCTCGCGTAATCTGCGCCTGCAACTGGAAGTAAGCTGGATAGCGGCTTTGGTCATAAAGCTCGCCTCCACCGTTAAGCTGGCCGGTTACATCGAATTGCCAAAGTTCGAGCGGAGTCTTATACGAAAGTGTTAGCAATCCTTTGTAGCGCGAAGTGAGAGGCTTTTTGCGCAGAACTCCATCGTAGGTACACTTAACGTCGTTTAGGCGGAAGGCAGCAGTGGCCGACATACCGCTCAGCAACGGATATGTGGCATCCACTTGGATGGTGTGACTATAGCTCTTGCCGTCAAGATTCTCTATAGATAATGTATGCTCGCCTTTAGCACCATCAAAGTTCATTATCATCTGATGCTTGAAATCGGTGTAATAATACTCAGCGTTCAGCTCAAGATTCTTGCCTGAGATAGGAATGTTCATGCCAATAGAAGTTCCTACATTCCACGCCTCTTCCTGCTTTATATCAGAATCGATGATGATATCTCTTCCGCTTGCCAGAAGCGTAACGTTCTCTGCCAAAGCATGTGGCGAACGATAGCCTTTGCCTACCGAAGTACGGAATGTGATAACAGACGACGGCGAGTATTTAATATGAAGTCGAGGTGTGACGAAGCTTCCGTAATGGCTTGAATGATCCCAACGCACGCCGGGCATAACCGTAAGTTTCTCGCCCAACTTATATGTATATTGAGCGTAGATGCCGGGAGTTGTTTCCTTCGTTACTTTACTTCCGGCATTAGGCGATGCGCCAAGCGGATTAAAGCGTTCATCGTAATAATCGTGGTTAAACGATGCGCCCACACTCAAATTATGGTTGTCGTTAAAATCAGTTTCAAACATCAGTTGGGCATAACCATTCTTCTGAGTAACGTCATATTGAGTCATTCCGAAAATATGGTCGGCATCATGCCAAGAGCCATGCAGCATTAAGGCTACCGATGTGTTATGGTCGGCATTGATGGTAAAGCCGTTTTTCCACTGCATCTCATACCTATTTGTCTTTACCGAAGTAGGGTAGAGCGGTTCG
>FR881263.1:2351-8884 GCA_000434735.1 Bacteroides sp. CAG:530 | reverse complement strand
GCGGTTCGGACGAAACTGGATTAGTGTGCTTCCGACTTTGGCCTCCATCGCGCTCGTCACGCAAGCCGCGCAGCATCAGTTGACTAATCCATCGTGGCGATACATACGCCCATCTGTGCATCAAATTGTATTGGCGCAACTTGGGCATATCCATAAATCCGTCGCCGTTGCCGTCATGATCCATCTGTCTGTTCTCAAAGTGAAGAAGTGTAGCCGTAGAAAGACGGTCGTTAAGATGTATGCTACCGTCCAGATTGACCTCTGTTTTCAATTCGCTGTCCTGATAGACATTCGCACGCACGCCGTCAACGCCTTGCGGTTTCAGAAACTCTATGTTTATCTGTCCCGTAGTACTTTCGTAACCGTTTTTCACGCTCGATGCTCCCTTGCTTACCTGTATAGACTGCATCCATGGGCCTGGCACATATCCCAAACTGTACGGCAAGGCTGCGCCTCGTAGGTTCGGAATGTTTTCAGTAAGCATCTGTACGTATGTGCCGCTTAGTCCAAGCAATTTTATCTGCCTTGCTCCGGTAGCGGCGTCGCTGTAGCTTACATCCACCGATGGGTTGGTGGTAAACGACTCGCCAAGGTTACAGCAAGCCGCACGTATCAGTTGGCCTTTTCCTATTATATCAGTATTATCAGCTCTGAATTTTGACTTGATGCCATTAGTGGCAGTTACTACTACATCGCTTAATTCTTGTGTGTTAGCTATGCTATCCGTCTGCGCAAGCGCCTGTTGCGATATGAGCAGACCTCCGCAAACGCCTAAAAATTCTATTCTCATATATATCTGTTTAGTTTTTGTTTATCCATATTTTACAATGCATCCAAAGAGATTCTGTCGTGTTGTCCCTGCGAGCGGAAATCCTTAGGAGTCATACCTGTTACCTGCTTGAACTGTGAAGATAGATGTGCTGGCGAGCTATACCCCAGCTTGTATGCAATCTCGCTTGTAGAAAGCTGACTGTAGCACAATAGCTCCTTGGCATATTCTATGCGGTGGATGATGGCGAACTTCTCTATGGTAATGCCTCGCACTTCCGAAAAGAGTTTGCTCAGAGTACTATAGTCCTTTTTGAGATTATTCGCGAGATAGTCTGACAACTTAGGACGTTCTTCGTTCATCCGTACCCATTTCAATACCGCAATGCGTATCTGCTCTACCAATTGCGAGCGTGGATCGTCGAGCAGTTCAAAGCCCATATCCTGCAACTTCCTTGCCACAGAAAGTCGTCGTTCATCGGTCAGCTCTTCTTCTATCTCAGCGTCTCCTAAACTGATTGACTTCACCGTTACACCTTCAGACTCAAGGATATTCTTCACCGCTATAATGCAGCGTGGGCAAACCATGTTTTTAATCAACAGTTTCATCAGCGTATAATTTCTCTTTGTTTTGATTCTGATGCAAAGATGTAGATTTCCACTTTATTATTCATGCAAAATTACGGATAAAACTTACAGATTTAATATGATACATTCAAAGACTGATGCTTTCTTATTTTATAATCTGCAATACAGTAAAGCCTATGAGTATTGCTATGGTAAAACTTGCGAGCGTACCGATTAATACATATTCTGTGGTCTTGATTTCTTGTGCCTTGCTCAATTCCCCAAATCGGAAAATAGATTTTGCGGCTAATAAAAATCCTATACCTTCGGCATTTCCTGTCAATATAAATGTCAATATAAGGATACGCTCAAAATACCCGATCCATTTACCTGCATTCGGCAGACTTCTATCGGCAATTGTAGGGGGAGTCCATTTCTTAATAAACAGACTTAAAAATACGGAAGTAGGTTTTAGTGTCAATAAGTAAGCGATTGCAACAACCCACATGTTTAAACTATTCCATTCTGTCTTGAAAAATTCTTGGTTGAAAGTGCCGTCCTGATTAAATATTGATAGCCATAAAATTACAATGACGGCTATATGAATAAGCTGGTCTATAATGAATGATGCGGCATTTTTCTTCATGTACTCAACTTTTATGTAATCCATCAGTATATGAGAAATAAAAATGGTCAATGGGATAATCCAATTACTCCAGTCTGCAACAAAAATATATGCCATTAAAGCATGTATAAAACTGTGTAATAGTTGATAAACATACTTCTTTTTTGTTTTGCCCTGTTTGCCATTACACATATTGTCGCTCTGAATGACAAAGTCGGAGATAACATGAGCAAATAAAAGCCTTAGCAAGACAGTCATATTCATTGTTTTATTAAGTTAGAAATAAGGTGATGATATCTTTCCAGATAGTTCTGGATAAGATCTGTTTTTGCAGCATTCAATAGCTTGCTTATGTTTTGTGCGGATTTTTGAAATTTCTGTGCAATTTCTTTTTGTGAAGTATTGTATAACAATGCCTGATAAGAAGCTTGTGATTGCGAAACGCTCCATGAAGAAATTATTTCATCGGCGAACGCTGTACTTACTTGCAATTCTTCATTAACGTCCTTCCATCTTGTTTTAACGAAAAGACGCCGCTTGCCCATTTCATCAAGTTCTCTTCCTGAGTATTGAAATGCTTCACCGTCTGAGAGTATAATATTGTCTGCATGATATGATATGGTTCCCACACCCAAAGAAAGGCGAGCGTCCCACGGCTTTTTACTTTCTTTAGGCGTATAACTTTTTAAGCCAGTACGCAATAGAACTGCAACTCTCAACGCATTTTCTGGGTTCTCAATAATCATTTGGAAACTATCTCCTCTAAAAAATTCAATTTTTAAAGGTTCAATCACTGATAGCTCATCGACTATTTTCCGAATGGACTCCAATAAAAAGTCCCGATATTTTATCTGTATAGCAGAAGAATCTATAATATCGCCTGTGATAACTCCTTTTATTTTATCCATACTCTTTGATTATTATAATCTCCTACAAAGATATAACTATTACTCCAAAAATCAACCAAAAACGGTTGTTTTTCGAAAATCAACCGAAAATGGTTGTTTTTTTTGAATCAACCAAAAACGGTTGATTCTATAAGACCAACCGTTTTTGGGGTTTCGAGATAAATTCCATTAATTCTGCGCTTTGCGTATATACACGCGGTGCGTTCCTCTTCCCATAGAGTCGATGCCCGAATCGGGCTGCTGTGACAGCGCTTTAATCTCCTTTGCAGCAGGCGTGCGGCATAATCCTGTTAATGCGGCATATTCATTAACTGTGATAAAAGGATTGGTATTTAGATATTTTTGCACCAATTCCAGTCGTTCTTCGGCAGTATATTTCTGCGATGAGCGAGCGAACTTGTGCTGTGAGCGTTCCAAATTACAATTCTTGTCGGTGAGTTTCACAAATTTCTTATCCGGGCGGAATTTTACGCTTCCTACCTGAATACTTTGAGCGTTTCGATGGGTGGCATCTTCGCTCGCTTCTTCACGCTCCTTGTCCTTCTTCAGTTCTAACGAAGCTGTGAACAGACCTAAATTGTCTACCTTAACAGAATAGCCTTGTCCTAACTGATGCGCCATTTCTTTAGTAAAAGCTTCGAGCACACCTCTGATTTCCGCCACATTGTACGTGGTATTATCTGCCACTCTGTCAATGATGTACTGCATTTCTAACTGACCGCTGAGCACAAGGCGAGGGTAGAGTACGTGTTCTCCATTTTCACTTGGCAGGTTCATTTCCTGCATTTGATATTTTGCCATAATATTATAAAAGGTTTATAGGTTAAACTTATAATCATTGCGTGTAAAAATCATAGCTTTCGCATTCAATTCTCTATACTTAGGTTAAGTATATAAAAACTTAGCCTAAGAATATATATACTTAAGCTTAGAATATATAAACTTAGGCTAAAGATACAGAATTTTAGCCAGGGAGTCAAGTTTTTCAATGGGAAGTTTTGAAGTATTTTCAGTCTGTCTTTGGCTGTTCTAGTATGGTGTATTCTTTTTTTAATGATTGCCGGAGTTTACCCTACAATATCATATCATGCATTGATGCGGAATATTATTAATGTATGCCTAGATATAATATAAAAACATGATGCGTAAACTATCTAAAGGCTGCTTTGGCGGTCAAAGATTTTCTGATTTCATACAAGTTTATCGCAGATTAATGATAACTTTGCATAATATAGCATTATGTAAAGAAGGAATTACTATGACGCCAGAAGAAAAGGCAAGAATAAAAATAGATCAATGGTTTAAAGAAGCAGGTTGGCAGGTTGTTAACCGTGACGAGTATGAACCTACCATGACGGCTGTGGCTGTGCGTGAAGGATTGCTGAAAGGAAATAAGGAAGCAGACTACTTCATGTTTATCAACGGTAAGGCAGTTGGCGTTCTTGAAGCCAAGCGTGAAGATGTAGATGTAAGCTCTGATATAGTTAGCGACCAGGTTACGACTTATGCTCGCAGCGTACCTAATTGTTATCAGACATGGATGAAGCCTTTGCCAATGCTATATAAGTCGAACGGGAAAGTGGTGCTGTTTGAAGATTATCGCAAAACAGATACAGATTGGGATGAACTTAACCGCATACATACACCCCGCGAAATTGTAAGGTTGTTGGGAATCAGCGCCCCGTTTGCAGGGTTGCCCACATTACGCAAGAAAGGTTTGCGCGACTGTCAGTATGAAGCCATTACGGAATTGGAGAAAAGTTTTCGCAGCGGACAAAACCGTGCGTTGATGGTGCTTGCCACAGGTGCGGGCAAGACTTATACGGCTTGTTTGGCGGCATATCGTATGCTTTCTTATACAGACATGCATAGGGTACTGTTTCTTGTAGACCGCAACAATCTTGGTCGGCAAGCAGAAAATGAGTTCGGCACGTTTCGACTAACGGATAACGGCGAAGCCTTCAATACAATTTTCGGTGTTGAACGCTTGAAATCGGCCAAGATACCATCTGACAGTAATGTAGTTGTCTCTACTATCCAGCGTTTGTTCTCTTTGCTGAAAGGCGATGACATTGTAGATGACGACAACGATGATATGGAAGATCCGGAAACAGAGGTAACATTGCCTGATAATCCAAACTTGCCGCACGATTTCTTTGATATGATTATCATTGATGAGTGCCACCGCAGCATATATAAAAACTGGAGTAAGGTGCTTAGATACTTTGATACTGCACGCCTTGTGGGATTGACCGCTACACCTATTCCTGAAACGATGTCGTTCTTCAATAATAACAGAATCGTTAACTATACGCTCGAAAAGAGTATTGTTGATGGCGTGAATGTAGAAAACCGTGTGTATCGCATCAAAACGGAAGCTACGGAGAACGGCGGTGCTATATTAAAAGGTGAACACGTGAAAGTGGAAACCCGATATACCGGCAAGACTGAAGAGGTAAGTAACCGTGAAACGAGGAATTATACCAAGACCGAATTGAATCGTAGTATAATCAATCCGTCGCAAATAAAACTTATTCTTACTACTTATCGTGATGTGGTTTACGAAGATTTGTTTAATGACCCACAGCGTGACAAGAACTTTGAATACCTTCCTAAGACACTGATATTCGCACTGAATGAAGCTCACGCTACTAATATTGTAAACATAGCAAAGGAAGTGTTTGCCGAGGTTTGCCCAAATGCCAACATGGAGCGTTATGTGCAGAAAATAACCTATTCATCGGGTGATAGCAATGAACTGATACGCCAGTTCCGCAACGACCGCGATTTCCGTATTGCGGTTACTTGTACATTGGTAGCTACAGGAACCGACGTGAAACCGCTTGAAGTGGTGATGTTCATGCGCGATGTAGAATCAGAACCGCTTTATATACAGATGAAAGGCCGCGGCGTTCGTACCATTGACGACGAGCAACTGCGTGCCGTTACGCCCAATGCATATAGTAAGGATTGTTTCTTCCTGATAGATGCGGTTGGCGTTACAGAACATGCTAAGAGTATACCTACACTGGTAGAAGGCCCTGATACTAAGACTATCACGCTAAAGGAATTGCTGGAACGGATTGCCCACGGCAATTTGCCAGATATTTACTTGAAACGTCTGGCCGCAACGTTGTCTCGCTTGCATAACAAGGCCGATAATGATCAGCGCAAGGAGTTCTCTCGTCTTGCAAACGACACGATGGAAGATATAGCCAAGCGTATTTACCAAGCATTGGAGGGCGATGTGTTGCCTCCGTTCATCGACATAGACGAACCTAATAACGAGCGTAAGGGACTTGTAGCCACCGTTGCCAATCATGCGGATGTACGCCGATATATCCTTATTTTAGCTGCCGGATTTGTCAATACGCTGATGCCGGGCGAAGATAAGCTTATCTCAAAAGGCTTCTCTATAGAAGAGGCAAAAGATACTACTAGTGCTTTTGAACAGTATTGCCGTGAACATAGCGATGAGATAGAGGCTTTGCGCATCCTTTACAATCAAGAAGGTGTACCCATTACTTACGCTATGCTGAAGGACTTGGAGAATAAACTTAAAATGGAGAACAGCAAGTTTAGTTCCCGACAGCTTTGGAACTCATACGCTATTGTAAATCATGACAATGTGCGCCGTGCCACTAAGAAAGAAGAGAGCGACGCTC
>FR881263.1:0-2317 GCA_000434735.1 Bacteroides sp. CAG:530 | reverse complement strand
CATTATACAATTGGTGCGCTATGCGTTCAGGCAAATAGAGCGTTTGGATTGTGTATGCACTACCGCACGTCAGTACTTTAACTTGTGGTGTGGGCAGTGGCACCGTGACATTTCAGACCGTCAGAAAGAACTGATGAGCAAAATTGTAGATTACATAGCAGCCAACGGCGCTTGTACGATTCGTGACATTCGCGAAGACGACAAAACGCAGGCGGCACAGATGATTGCCGCATTCGGCTCGATTAATAACGCTGACGAGGCATTATTATCATTATTTAATTTTGTAGTATTAAGAAAAACAGCATAACAATATTTTTATGGCAAACGACATATCATCAATAGAGCAGTCGCTCACTAAGAAAGTTTGGAATCTCGCCACTACTCTTGCTGGTCAAGGCATTGGCTTTACCGATTATATTACTCAACTTACCTATCTGCTTTTCCTTAAAATGGATGCGGAAAACGTGGAAATGTTTGGTGAGTCTGCCATTCCAGAAGGTTATCAATGGAGCGTACTTCTTCAACTTGACGGACTTGAGCTTTTGAAGCAATACGAGGATACATTGAAAGTTCTCAGTGAGCAAGACAACCTTATCGGTACTATTTACACCAAGGCGCAGAACAAGATTGATAAGCCTGTCTATTTAAAGAAGGTTATCACTATGATTGACGAGGAGCAGTGGCTTGTGATGGATGCCGATGTAAAAGGTGCTATTTATGAAAGCATATTAGAGAAGAACGGACAAGATAAGAAGAGTGGGGCAGGTCAATACTTTACGCCGCGTCCGCTCATTCAGGCAATGGTAGACTGCATCCGTCCACAGGTAGGCGAGACTGTTTGCGACCCAGCCTGCGGAACAGGAGGTTTTCTGCTTGCGGCTTATGATTATATGAAGACTCAGTCGCAAGACAAAGCGAAGCGCGATTTTCTACGTAATCACGCCTTGCATGGCGTTGATAATACTTCGCTTGTCGTTACATTGGCTTCTATGAACCTTTACTTGCACGGTGTGGGTACAGACCGTAGTCCTATTACTTGCGAAGATTCTTTGGAGCGTGAACCTAAGACATTGGTAGATGTAGTTTTGGCTAATCCTCCATTCGGTCAGCGTCCGGCTGGGTCTGTAGAACTGAATAGACAAGATTTCAATATAGAAACTAAAAATAACCAGCTCAACTTCTTACAGCATATTATGCTTATGTTAAAAGTAGGTGGTCGTGCAGCTGTGGTATTGCCCGACAATGTACTCTTTGAGGGTGGCGCCGGTGAAACTATTCGCAAGCGTTTGCTTTCAGACTTTAATCTGCATACTATACTTCGCTTGCCAACAGGTATTTTCTATGCACAGGGCGTTAAAGCTAATGTCCTTTTCTTTACCAAAGGACAACCTACTAAAGAGGTGTGGTATTACGATTACCGTACCGACGTAAAGCATACGCTTGCTACCAACAAGTTAGAACGTCATCACCTTGATGATTTCGTAAAATGCTACAATACAGAAGACATTAACGCCCGTGCAGAAACATTCGATGCCGAAAACAATCCTTCCGGACGTTGGCGTAAATATGCGGTAGAAGAGCTAATCGCCCGAGACAAGACTTCGCTCGACATTACATGGATTAAGCAAGGCGGCGAAGAGGATCAGTATACTCTTGCCGAACTCATGGCGAATATCAAGGAGCAGAGCCAGAGCATCAGTAAGGCAGTAAGCGAACTTGAGAAATTGCTTGGTGACATTAAAGAGGAATAATAGTATGCGAATTTGACAGACGGTGTTTGTCAAATTCTGTTTGACTTGTCTTGGTCGCATTATCTTATCCTTATGCGCATTGAAAATCATGACGAACGCTTGGTGTTAAGTCGCAATAAGGAAGAGCTAATGCGCTTGTCAAAAGAAGGTCAAACAGTAGAACTCACCCTGCCAAAGGATGCCAACATTTATGCTTCTGCCTACCAACTCTATCTTCCCAACAAGGCTTTGCTGCAAGCTAAGGTTAAAGAGTGGATTGAGGAGTTTGAAGAAAATGAGGAGTTAAAGAAACTGGAAGAAAACGAATAGCAAATTGTGCAGTTCTTGACATCATAATTTGCACACAATGATAAAACGATGAATACAAAAGCGTTACGCCAAAAGATACTTGACCTTGCGATACATGGTAAACTTGTTCCGCAAGACCCTAATGATGAACCAGCCTCAGTGTTACTAGAACGCATCAAGGCTGAGAAAGAACGCCTTATAAAAGAAGGCAAAATAAAACGTTCCAAGCAGTCAAAAACTGCTTGTGATAAGCAGCATTATCCCTTTGAATTGCCGGA
>FR881262.1:15772-21125 GCA_000434735.1 Bacteroides sp. CAG:530 | reverse complement strand
GTACCTTGGCGTGCCACTCCTGTTTATATTTCATGGTATGAATTGAATATTGACCGTAACAATTCTGAAGACTATTCAGAAAACATGACTATTAATCAATGTGTGGATGTCATTAAGCATTGGAACAAAGACTTTTTCAAGAAATACAAGAAAAACGTCAAAACATTTGTGTTCGATGACGGTTGGGACCAATACGGCTTATGGACTTTCAACAAGAATTTCCCAAACGGATTTAAAGAAATAGACAAAGAAGCACGAAAGATGGGATCTGGTATCGGAGCATGGCTCGGCCCTGTAGGAGGTTACGGACAGTCCGGTACATATCGCCGCAATTATTGGAAAGACAAAGGAGGTATGCAATTGAGCAATCCAGCCTATTACAAGACATTCCTTGATGCATGTACAAACATGATTAACTCATACGACTTCCGCTTCTTTAAATTTGATGGTATCAGCGCCCAGGCTTCAGCCATCGGACCGGATGCAGGTGCCAGAGGAGATGAGAATGCGGAGGCTATCATAAACATAGAACGTGAAGTACGCAAAATCAAACCTGATATCTTTTTGAATACAACAGTTGGAACTTGGGCTTCTCCGTTCTGGTTCCAATTTACAGATGCCGTATGGCGTCAGGTTGCAGATTACAACGTAATTGGTAACCAAGGTTCCGACCGTGAGCGTTGGATTACATACCGCGACCATCTTGTATATCAAAACTTCGTACAGAACTCGCCACTGTGTCCGATTAATACGCTGATGACGCACGGATTTATCCTGTCAAAGTGGGGAGCTGTATCCAAAGATATGGACTATGAAGGTATAGTACGTGAATTACGTTGTGCTTTCGCATGTGGCTCAGGCATGGTAGAGCTTTACAATGACTATGAGCTGATGAATAAAATCAATAAAGGTGCATTGTGGAAAGATTTAGCCGAATGCATTGATTGGCAAGAAGCTAATGCAGACGTACTGCCAGACATCCATTGGGTGGGTGGACATCCTTGGGACGGAAAGAAAGCCAATATCTATGGATGGGCTGCTTGGAACGGCAAAAAAGCGGTATTTACCCTTAGAAATCCTGCTGCATACGAACAGACAATCAAACTAACGCTTCGTAAAGCTTTGGATATCCCTGCATACGTTAAAACAACTATTACGCTAAATGACGGATTTTCACAAGGCGTTTTAGGCGGTCTGAAAGTAAATGCTTCGTAAAGCTTTGGATATCCCTGCATACGTTAAAACAACCATTACGCTAAATGACGGATTTTCACAAGAAGTTTTAGGCGGTCTGAAAGTAAATGAGCCTATCGACATTGATAAAGAACTAACATTGACTCTCCCGAAATCATCTGTTTTTGTATACAATGGTGTAGACGGTTCTAAAGACTAACCGACAAACCTTTCATATAATGTAAAAAGCGAGGTATCACGTTATGTGACATCTCGCTTTTTTACATTATATTATCCGCTGCTATTACTTCTGATAATTCTTATGGAACTCTACCACCGCTTCTATTCCCTTACGGAAGATATCGAGCGAGAAGTTTTCGTTCGGTGAGTGGATGGCATCGGCTTCCAAGCCAAAGCCCATCAGCACGGTCTTCACTCCTAAGATTTGTTCGAAATCGCTGATGATAGGAATACTTCCTCCGCGACGCACTGCCAAAGGCTTCTTGCCAAAGGCTTTCTCGAAACCTTTTTCGGCTGCCTGATATGCGGGCAACGTGATAGGACATACATATCCTTCGCCACCATGCATCGGGGTTACCTTAACCTGTACATAGTCGGGGGCGATGCTGTTTATGTAATCTACAAACAGCTTAGATATAGTTTCATGATTCTGATGCGGAACCAAACGGCAAGATACTTTAGCGTATGCCTTAGATGGCAATACTGTCTTAGAACCTTCGCCTGTGTAACCACCCCAAATGCCACATACGTCGAACGACGGGCGACAGCTGTTGCGCTCTAATGTGCTATAGCCTTTTTCGCCTTTCAACGCTTTAACCCCGATGGCTTCCATGTATTTCTTTTCGTCGAACGGTATGTGAGCTATCATCTCGCGTTCGACAGCAGGCACTTCTTCTACATCGTCATAGAAGTTAGGGATGGTGATGCGTCCGTCCTCATCGGTTACTTGTGAGATGATGTCGCACAATACGTTGATAGGATTTGCTACCGCTCCACCGAAGTGACCCGAATGCAAGTCGCGATTAGGACCAGTAACTTCAAGTTCCCAATATGCCAAACCACGCAGTCCGGTAGTAAGCGAAGGCAAGTCAGCGCCCAGCATACTGGTATCCGAAACCAATATTACATCGGCCTTAAGCAGTTCCTTATGTTCTTTCAAGAAAGCGTTGAGACTGGGTGAACCGATTTCTTCTTCTCCCTCGAATATAAACTTCACGTTATGGTGAAGCAAGCCTTCTTTCACTACATACTCGAATGCCTTTGCCTGAATCATAGCCTGACCTTTATCATCGTCGGCACCACGCGCGTAGATACGTCCGTCTCTAACCTCCGGTTCGAAAGGTTGGCTCTTCCACAACTCAAGCGGTTCTGCCGGCATCACATCGTAGTGAGCGTAAATCAATACTGTGGGAGCGTCTGCACTTATTCGCTTTTCGGCATAAACTAACGGATTTCCTTGCGAAGGCATTACCATCGCTTCGTCCGCTCCGGCTTCGAGCAACAACTGTTTCCAGCGTTCGGCACAAGCCAACATATCATCTTTATGTTGTGGCAAGGCACTGATACTGGGAATGCGTATCAAGCTGTACAGTTCGTCCAGAAAACGTTCCTCATTATTCTTTATATACTCTTTTATTTCCATAATATTATTGATTTAAATAGATAAATGTCATTAGATTATCGATTACAGATGACTGGCCTTATCCAGCAAATAATAATCGAGTATGGTCATTGCCGCCATAGCCTCAACGATGGGTACGGCACGAGGCAATACGCATGGGTCGTGACGTCCACGAGCTGCCAGCACAGTCTCTCTGCCGTCCTTATCGACGGTGGGCTGTTCCATCAGCACTGTAGCCACGGGCTTGAACGCTACTCTAAAATATATGTCTTGTCCGTTGCTGATGCCACCCTGAATACCGCCTGAGCGGTTGGTACGCATAGCTATACGTCCGTTATCATTATAGAAGATATCATTCTGTTCACTACCCTTTTGATCCATGCTTCCGAAACCTTGTCCGTACTCGAATCCTTTTGCTGCGTTAATACTCAGCATGGCATTACCAAGGGCCGCATGAAGCTTACCGAAGGCAGGCTGACCCAATCCTACAGGGCAACCTTTTACCACACAAGTCACTACGCCGCCTACAGTATCGCCTTCGCCCTTCACCTTAGAAATGAAGTCAGCCATCTGCTGCGCTACATCTTGGTCGGGACAACGCACGGCATTTTCTTCTATACGGGTCAAGTCGTAAGCGGTATAGTCTTTATCGAGTTTGATAGTACCTACCTGCGATGTGAACGCAGTTACGCTTATCCCCAACTTACGCAAGGCAAGCTTTGCCAAAGCACCAGCTACTACACGCGATATTGTTTCGCGGGCAGAAGAACGTCCCCCGCCACGATGGTCGCGTATGCCGTATTTCTGAGTATAAGTATAGTCGGCATGCGATGGGCGATAAACATCTTTCATGTTATCGTAATCATTAGAATGCTGATTGGTATTCCATACAGCGAAGCCTATCGGACATCCGGTAGACACGCCATCGTATACGCCCGACAAGAATTCTACAGCATCGGGTTCTTTACGCGAAGTGGTTAGAGCCGACTGACCCGGACGGCGTCGGTTTAATTCTGCTTGTATGAAATCCAGATCTATAGGTATCCCTGCCGGGAAGCCGTCGATAACTCCTCCTATCGCTTTTCCGTGCGACTCGCCAAAACTGGTCAGACGGAATATATTGCCAAAAGTATTATTGAACATAAAAATATCTCTGTATTATATATAATGTATTTGCTTAGAACTTGCTACCAGCACCGCCGCCACCGAAGCTTCCGCCTCCGAAGCTACCGCCACCGCCGCCGCTACGATAGCCGCCACCGCCGCCAAAACCGCCAATAAACGTACCTCCACCATGTCTGGAGTTGTTGGAATTGTTATCTCGCTTTTCTTGGCGTGTCACTGTATGTCCGCATTTACGGCACTTATAAATAACTTCTTCGGTTATCACTCCATTCTTGCGCGACAAAACTTGCGATGAGACACGACGCAGACCATGCTTCTTGCAGTTGGGACACAGCGATTTCTTACGAGCCATATGCCAAGAAAGCCCTAGCCACGACAACATTAAGACACCCATTACCCAGAGTACGCCCATTCCTTCCTCGTCGTCATCGCCAGTCAGAGGCTCACCGGTACCGGTAAGTTGCGCACGTACTGCACGCACTCCTGCCACCATACCTTCGTCCCATTTGCCATCACGGAAATAAGAGTTCATATAGCGCACCTGAATTCTCTTACAGATAGCGTCGGGCAAATCGCCTTCCAAACCATATCCGGTAGCAAACTGAACACAGCGTTCGCCTGTCACCAGCAGGATAACCAAGCCATTGTCTTTTTTCTTTTGCCCTACACCATTCTCCTCTCCCAGCTTATAGGCAAAATCGAAGCAATCGCCTCCCTCTATATTCTCTACAGCCACCACCAGTACCTGAATACCGGTTTCCTGCTCAAGATTATAAAGAGTAGTATCAATGACAGCCACGGCCTGCGCGCCGAGCACACTGTCTGGATTAGAAACATAACGCGTGCGGTCTTGCAGGTGCACCATCGGTATATCGGCTACTGTATGTACCTTAGCGTATACCGATGTATAAACACATGCAAAAACTGCAAGTAGGCATATAGACAAAAATCTTCTCATAAGCTTTAGAATTTAACTTCCGGAGCTTTCTCTGCGCCTTCTTGTGCTTCGAAATACGGACGTTTTTCAAAACCGAACATGCTTGCTATGATGTTCTTAGGGAAACGACGGATAGATGTGTTATAGGTCTTGGCTACTTCATTGAATTTATGACGTTCGGTACTGATGCGGTTTTCTGTTCCTTCCAACTGTGCCTGCAGTTCTTTGAAATTTTCGTTAGCCTTCAGTTCGGGATAATTCTCTGTGATAGCCAACAAACGACCCAATGCTGAACCCAACTCGCCCTGTGCTTTCTGATAAGCCGCTATTTTTTCAGGAGTCAAATCATCGATATCTACAGTAGTCTGTGTAGCTTTGGCACGGGCAGAAACTACTGCTTCGAAAGTTTCTTTTTCATGAGATGCGTAACCTTTTACGGTATTAACCAAATTAGGAATCAAGTCAACACGACGCTG
>FR881262.1:0-15753 GCA_000434735.1 Bacteroides sp. CAG:530 | reverse complement strand
CACGACGCTGGTATTGATTCTCAACATTACTCCAAGCTGTACCTACAGCCTCATCTTGTCCTACTAATGTATTATAAGAGCTCATGCAATAGCCTACAATTGCTACAATCGCGGCAATAATAATAATGGTATTCCTTTTCATGATAATATAATTTAGTTGTAGTTACTACAAGACAAATATACGTTTTTATTTTAAATCACGAATATCTATGACATGAAAACTGATTAATCGCAATAAATTGGCTACTTTTGTAAAGCTAGTAAAAGAAGAGAATAGTGAAAAAGAAAAAGTTCGAAATAGAAGTTCCGGGTGATGCCGATAAGGTTTTGCTTCACACTTGTTGCGCTCCATGCTCATCGGCTATCATAGAATGCCTGATGCAACATAACATCCGCCCCACCATTTATTATTGTAATCCCAATATCTATCCGTTAGAAGAATATAACATCCGCAAGGATGAATGTACACGCTATGCGCAATCGTTGGGCCTGGATATAATAGATGCCGACTACAACCACGAGCAATGGCTATGCGGAATAAAAGGAATGGAAAATGAACCTGAAAGAGGAGGCCGCTGCCTGAAATGTTTCAAACTGCGCCTTGCTGATACGGCGCGATATGCCCACAAACATGGCTTCAAGGTTATAACCACCACACTGGCATCATCGCGTTGGAAGAGTCTTGATCAGATAAATGAAGCCGGACACTATGCCGTAGAACCTTACGACGACGTAATATGGTGGGATCAAAATTGGAGAAAGGGGGGATTAAGCGAGCGTCGCATCGCTATCATCAAGGAATACAATTTCTATAACCAACGATACTGCGGATGCGAGTTTAGTATGCGAAAAGACGAGTAAGCCACCCGTCTTTTCGCATTATTTAAAATTAAAGTCCCAATTTCTTTCTTAAAGCAGGAGTCAAAGAGTCTTTGTGCATCATAACATAGATAGTCTTGGCACGTACATAGCTCTCAGACATATTCAGGTAGCCACCGAAATTATTTCTTTCGGTACCCCATGAGTTCTTGGTTATGTAATAGATAGTTCCGTTCTGATCTTTTGCCAATCCGGTAACATGCATCAAGTGGTCATCAGTAGTCTTGAATGTTTCATAACCTATCTGACGAACTTCCGGAGTAACTTTCACTTCAGGATAAGGACGCTTAAACTGGAATACTTCCTGCAGACGGCTCACTGTGCTCATCTGTCCCCAGCGAGCCATATCGCTAGCCGATAAGTCTTCTTCTTTTTCTACTTCAGGATTAATGGCAACTCCGTTTATGAAAGAGAATCCCTTTTCAGAAACGTCACCATCCCAGCAGAGGGTATATCCGCTTTCCAATGTATGATTCATGGCTTCCATCAGCTCATCAAGCGGAAGGTTGTACATACGATCGTGCTCCCAGTTGTCTGGAATTTCAATTTCCATTTCACGATAGTATGGCTTATGAGTAAAGCTAGTCAACTTAACATAGTCGTCTGTATTTATACCCAATGATTCGCCGAATGATTTCGGAGTATATTCTTTTCCTTTATAAGTGAATTTTTCAGGAAGCTTTCCTAAATAGATATCAAACAAGCTATTAACCAACTGCTTGTATTGTTCTGATTCAGATCTGCGCTTAACTGCCATATCACCGATAGCCTCGATATAGTCTGTCAGTTCTGAGTGATTATGACGGTCTGAGTTATAATTGATTCCGGTATACACTTCTTCGGGCACGATACCTACCTGATTGAAAGCAGTTATCCAGCTTGATGTGATACTACCTTCGCTGATATTGCCTCTTCCTCTGCGCAGGAAGTTATCAGCCAACTGGTTCATATATTTCTGACGAACGATGAACATTTCCGACAAATCGTATTCACCCTTACCCATTCTCAGCAATTCAGCTTCGAAGAACGATGTGGTAGCAAAGCACCAACAAGTACCTGTAGACGCCTGATTCTTAACTGGAGTAACTTTTTGACTTACGATGGTTTTAAACTTGTAGCCTTCGTCACCTTTGGCCATTCCCTGAAAAGGAGAGCACAATAATAACGCTGCTCCTAAGGCAAGATATGATTTTTTCATTTCTATATAAGATTAAAGAGTTATTTGATAATGTGCTAGCAAAGATATAACTTTTATTCAGTGGTATATGTCTATTAAAGGATTTTAACCTCACATATATTATATATGAAAAACAGAAGCAAAACCAACAACTGTAAAAAGCGAGGTATCACGTTATGTGACATCTCGCTTTTTACATTATATATATTATAGACCTCTGGACTTTTTAAATACCTAAAATGTTGGGAATAATAATGTGGTTAAGTATTTACATAATGATAATTTCATTATCGTCCATATTATAATAATACTGAAAATCGCTACTATACTTCAATACCTTCAGAATTTGTTCAATACCATCTTTCATTTTGAATTTTCCTGTATAATGTTTTTCAAGCAACTGCTTGTTCTTGTTAATGATCTTTATATCATAAAACGACTCAAGTCTACGAAATATATCTTCAACAGACTCATCATGAAAACTTATAATACCTTGCTTCCATAAGAACGCATCATCATTTGGAATAATTTCTTTACAAAAATGCTTTTCGTTAAAATCACAGATCTTTTCACCTGGCTTCAATATCAATGTCTGGTGGGTCTGCTTGGAATAAACACTAACCGATCCCTGCAACAAAGACACCTCAAACGGACTACTTGGATAAGCACTCACATTAAAGCTTGTTCCATGTACTCTAACCTGATGCTCGTCTGTTTCTACTATGAAAGGCTTTTCCGCATCTTTTACCACATCAAAGAATGCCTCTCCTTTTAACTCTATGCAGCGGCTATCTGCGAACTGGCTTGGAAAGCGTAAAGTTGAACCTGCATTCAACCAAACTTTTGTACCATCAGCCAATACCATTTCTGCACGCTGTCCTGGAGGAGCAACTAACACTTGCATTATATCAGTATGCCCTTGATTATATTTAGTATATAAACTGTGAGATACAAACAAAGCAATAAAGACAGCCGCAACACCTACAGCAAACTTAAATACTTTGGAAAAAGTTGTAGACTTCGACACGCTAAATGAATCAATGTCGTTAGATTTTGTATCAGAATTCCAAATTAACAAATCGTTCATCTTTCTGATATTCATGTACGACCTTTTATTTTCCTCACTGGCTTTTATCCATTCAACCACCTCCTTTGTTTCCTCTTCTGAAGTATGGCCATTAATGTATCGTAAAATTAAATTTTGACTAATCATAAATACTACTGTTTACATTTTTAATACGTATCGAATAACTATTTCCCTAAAAATAGGAATATTAAAAATACAAAAAAATCCTTCAAACTTATACGCAACGCCTTTAGGACTTTGCCTATATGATATTCTACACTCTTCTCTGACAATCCGATTTTAGACGCTATCTCAACATTGGTTAATCCCTCAATTCTACTTAAATGAAAAATATTACGAGTTTGAGCACTGAATGAATTTAATGTTTCCGAAATTATTGATTCAGCCTCTGACACAAATAAACTATCAGGAACACTGTTTTCAAGTGATGAAATTCGAATTTCCAAATCAGCCAAACCAATGTCACCCATTTTTTCAAAATAAAGATCGTGAATTGTCTTTTTTCTCAAATAATCAAGAGATTTATTTTTCAGTACTACGAAAAGAAATGATACCAATTCATTCTTTTCAGAAGCCCTCATTTTTTCCCAAACAGTAATCATCGCTTCTGATGCAATGTCTTCTGATGCAAAAGTATCACCTACATAAGATTTTGCATATAAGTATGCTTTCCTATAATATTCTTTATATAGCTGATTAAATGTATTGATTTTATGATTCATTTTTTATTTTATTAGATAAAGCTTTACGATATGCTACGTTGAAAACGTTCTATTTAATAGAAAACCTTGCATTTCATTCACTCTATTCAAGTACATAAAAAAGCAAAGTAAAACAAAAAAAATCAGATGATTCATATCTTTTGCTTTAAATTACTTTTTTGTAACACACATTTCTGAGGTACAATTCTACAGAACGTATGTCGAAAAAAGAGAGCAATATCTTTGTTAACATGTGTTAAGCAGAAAAAAGTCTTTAGGGTAAGTTAACAAGCGCACGTATTTCCTTAAAAGAGCGAAATTACATTTCAAAGTTTAAACTTAATCATTAGTTAGCCTATGGTATAAAAACAGGAAGAAGCACATATTCATAATTGAATAAATTTTTCACAACCGAAAAGTATGTCGAACTCATAGTTCAATAACGTTATCAATCAAATCTAAGAAAAATGAAGAATATATTTAAAAAGGATTTAAGTATTCCTTTAGATATACTATCTAAACATCCCTTCAGGTTATATGCATCTATCTTCCTGTTTGGATTTTCATCATTGTACTCATCAGATGCATTAGCCCAATCAAAAAAAGTTTCCATCACAAGAAACAATGTAACTTTGGAACAGGCTATTCAGGAAATTGAAAAAAAATCAGGTTACCTTTTTGTTTACAACACTAAAGAAGTGAATCTTAGCAAAAAAGTAGAACTGAATGCAAAAGACAAAACTGTAAAAAGTATCCTCGAACAAATTCTGGCTAACACAGGTATTTCCTTTTATGAAGAAGGCAATAATATTGTTTTAACGAAGAATAGCAGTAAAAAGAAAATTAGCGTAAAAGGCAAAATCATTGACTTCAATGGAGAACCTATCATTGGTGCTACCGTGAAGGAACAAGGTACTACCAACGGAACCATCACCGACTTTGATGGCAACTTCAAAATAACAGTAAAAGAAGGTTCTTCTTTATTTGTATCTTATGTAGGCTATCAGAATAAGAGCGTAAAAGCTGTTACTGGAAAAGATATTATGGTAACATTGATGGAAGATACTGAAATGCTGGAAGAAGTAGTTGTCGTAGGCTATGGAACACAGAAGAAAGTCAACGTAACGGGTGCTGTTGAAAGTGTTGAACTATCAAAGGCTAAGGGACGTGCATTTACCAACGTAAGTTCCATGCTTCAAGGTAACGTAGCTGGTGCTTTCATCAGCCAGACTTCAGGTCAGCCGGGTAATGACGGTGCCACTATCCAAATCCGTGGTATCGGTACTTTTAACAATACTAGTCCGCTAGTAATCATCGATGGCATGGAAGGCAGCCTAGATGCTGTGAACCCAAAAGATATTGAATCTGTATCGATTTTGAAAGACGCTGCATCTTGTGCTATTTATGGTAACCGTGCATCGAATGGTGTTATTTTGATTACCACCAAACAAGGTGATTTGAATTCAATGAACATTGAATATAACGGTTTGGTAGGTGTTCAGAAAGCCACCTCATTGCCTGATGTATTGAAAGGTATTGATTACTTGGATTTAAAAGCTGAAGCATACAAGAATACCAACAAATCATGGCCAACATGGTATACAGAAGAATACATGAACAACTACCGCAATCATGTAGATGAATACATGTATCCTACGAACTACAGCTGGATGGACGACACATATCATACAGCAATGATGACTGACCATTACATGTCTATCTCTGGAGGTAACAAGACATTAAAATACTCCACTTCTGCAGGTTATCTTTATCAAAATGGTATCGTAAGAGGTAATGATGCTAAAAAATTCACTTTCCGCAGTAATGTATCAGCTTCGTTCTTTGAAGATAAATTGAAATTGAATATAAGCTTATCAACTCACCAGAAAACTAAAAACGACCTTGTTGACGGTGCTAGTAGTGCAATTTATAGTTCTTATGTAGCTCCTCCGACTATCCGTATGACTCTGCCTGGCGTAGGTTACAATAATGCAGGCTATAGCTTCGGTGCAATGGATGCAGGTGGTTTTAATCGTACAAAGGAAACTCCGCTTACATTGAATGCTACTATCAATGCAACGCTGATGAAGGGATTAACATTAAATTTGTATGGAGGTATCGACAACAATACTTCAGAAAACAAGAACTTCAAACCAACCGTACAATTGTTCGGCTTCAATGATGATGGTACAATGAGCACTCCACAGCCTCGTGAATCATCACTACACTACGAACAATCAAAAACAACAACATACGTATTAAATGGTCAGTTAAACTACAACACAGTAATTGCAAAAAAACACAATGTAAACTTGATGGCTGGTTATGAAATGCGTGAATACTCTTGGAATTGGTATTCCATGGACCGTAAAAACCTGACTGTCAATCTATCGGAATTCCCTGTAGGTGATCCAAAAACTCAGTTAAACGACAGTAGAGCTCATGAGTTAGCATGGATGTCTTATTACGGACGTTTCAACTACATGTTCGATAACCGCTATATGTTTGAATTCAACTTGCGTTATGACGGTTCTTCTCGTTTTATCGACAAATGGGGTGTATTCCCTTCCGTTTCGGGAGCATGGCGTATCAGTGAAGAAAAATTCATGAAGAATGTAACTTGGTTGGATAACTTGAAACTTCGTCTCTCTTACGGTAAGTTAGGTAACGAAAGTATTGGACAGCAATATGCAGCATCAGATGAGTTGAGTTTGAACGGTAAATACAACTTCAACAATAGCTTAGTTGGTATAGCTGCTGTTACGAAATTGGCGAATAAGAAAACATCTTGGGAATCATCAGAACAATACAATATAGGTCTTGACTTTGACATTTTCAAACGCATATCAGCAACTATTGACTATTATATCAAAAACACAAGTGATATTTTGATGCAGGTACCCGTTTCAGGAACTCTTGGTATGAGCACTGTTCCTTATCAGAATGCAGGCAAAATGCAAAACAGAGGCTTGGAAATGACTTTAAGATACAACGATCGATTCGGTAAAGTAGGCACACACTTCAGCGCTTCAGCAACTCGCGTATACAACAAAGTAAAAGATCTGGCTGGTAAAGACGAATTGATCATGTCTAACCATATATGGAGAGTTAATGAGCCGTTCAATTCTTTATACGGTCTTCAAGTCGAAGGTATCTACCAAAATGAAGAAGAAATCAAAAACCACTTGATTTTCTCTAAAAACGGTACAGCACTCAATCCGTATATGGGTATGAAACCGGAACCTGGTGACATTCGTTTCGTTGACCAGCCGACCATCGATACCGATGGTGACGGAATCCCCGATACCCGTGACGGCGTTATCAATGAAGATGACAAGGTGATTCTCGGTAACACATTCCCCAAATGGACATTTTCAGCAACAATCGGTTTTGATTGGAAAGGCTTTGATGCTTCTATCTTCTTACAAGGTGTGGCAGGTATGAAAGCATTGAATCAAGGTATAATCACAGTACCTTTCTTCGGTGGCGAATCGAATACAGGTGCATGGTACAAAGACAGATGGACTCCTGAACGTCCCAGCCAGACAGTACAACGCCTGTATTCGGAGCCAGGACGTTCTGAAATTATATCGGAGTATTATTTGGAAGATGCTTCTTACATCAGATGCAAGAGTTTAGATTTAGGGTATACCATTCCTAAAAAAACCTTGAAGAAAGCCTTTAAAAATGCACCTTCTATTCGTGTATATGTATCACTCCTGAACTTGTTTACCATTACGAGTATGCGCTATGGATTTGACCCTGAAAAGCCTTCACAGTCAACTAACACACTGCAATATCCGCAGGCAAAAACTTATTCTTTCGGAGTTAATATGAAATTCTAATACGAAGAAATGATTATGAAAAAATATAAATTACTTTTTTTAGCATGTCTAACGTTATTAAGTTCATGTGATGATTTCTTGGAACGTGAACCGTTAGATTTTGTATCTCCTGACAACTATTTGGAAAATGAGAACCAAGCAGAGAAACTTCTGAATGGTGTATATGAATGTTTAATGAATCACACAGCGAATGCACGTTTGTTTCCTATTCATATAGCTACTATGACTGACGATGCTTTCGACCCGCAACCATGGCACGATACGACAGAATGGCCACGCGGTCAAGGTAACGCAAACAGTGCTATGCCGAGATTGAAATGGGAACAGGACTATAAGGGTATCGCACGTGCAAACGTGTTTATTAACAATGTTGCATCAACAAAATTTTCATCAAAGAATTTACCTCGTTATATTGGCGAAGCTAAGTTTTTGAGAGCTTGGTATTATACTGATTTGATTACTTTCTTTGGTGATGTACCTTTAGTTTTAGAACCAGGTGATCTGAACAACAGCAAACCGCATCGTACACCAAAAGATCAAGTAGTTGCACAGATATTAAAAGATTTGGAAGACGCTATTGCTTCACTTCCTATTGAGTATTCGGAAGATGAACTTGGACGTATCACAAAAGGAGCTGCTATGGGGTTGAAGTCACGCGTACTTTTATACCAAGGCGACTGGGCAAATGCTGCAAAAGCCGCTAAAGATGTGATGGATTTAAATCTGTACACCTTATTCCCTGATTATCAAGGATTGTTCTTGGAAGTTAACGAACGTGCTGCAAGTTGTGAAATCATGATGAGACGTTGCTATACACCAAAAATAGACCCTTCTTACTTATATTATCCATTGGGTGAGTGGCCTGCATTTGCACCGACTAAACAATTGGCAGACTCTTATTATATGAACGATGGCCTTCCTATTTCGAAGTCGTCCAAGTATGATCCACAAAACCCACACATGAATCGTGATCCGCGTTTCGCAGCATCATTGTTCTATCCTGGTTGCCAATACTTGAACTTTATGATCAAGGCTCCAGACCCGGAAATTTCAAAGGATTCTATCCAAATTCCTTCTTGGTTGTTAAACTCAACAGGTTACCGCTCAAAGAAACATTTTGATGGAACTTTAACCAATTCTGAAGATGAAGGACGTGATACTTACTTTATGCGTTATGCAGAAATACTGTTAAACTATGCCGAAGCTTTAAATGAATCTGAAGGTCCAGTAAAAGCAGTATATGACGCAATTGACGCTTTAAGAGATAGAGCACACACAAAACGTTTGTCGGAAGCAATGCCAAACTTGTCAAAAGATGCTATGCGTATTGAAATCAGAAACGAACGTCGTGTGGAACTCGCTTTTGAAGGATTAAGATGGGCTGATATTCGTCGCTGGAAAATTGGTGAAGAAGTAATGGTGGATGCCAAAGGTCTTGATAACACTAAATTGAAAGCCGGCATGTACCCTGGTGATGGTAAAGGTGAAACCAAAGACTGGAAGTATGTAACAATTACTGTAGACCAACGACAGTTTAATCCGAAAAGAGATTATTTATGGCCGATTCCTCAAAATGAGATGGATGCCAATGAAAATATGGTGCAGAATCCTGGATATTAATAAAATTTGAAAACCATGAAAAAAAGTATATTATTTACATTTTTAGCATTGGCTACATGCCTGTGGACAGGTTGTAATGATGATGAAGAATTGCCTGCAATGTCTCGTACATCATTGAAGTCTTATGGTCCTACTTTCTGTGAAGTGCAGAGTCGTTTATATCTGGCTGGTAGCTCAGATATCAGAAGAAGTGGAGCTTGTTGGGTTATGAAGTCTACAAAAGAATACGACGAAAAGGCACTTGAATTTGCAACTGTTGAAGATAACGTACAGGAGTTTCCTATCAACAATCCTGATTTGTACCGCATGCGTATAGAAGGATTGCAACCTGACACAGTATATTATGTACGTTTCTTTGCAACAAACGACAAAGGCACTTTCTACAGTTATCCGGTTCGTGTTCCGACCACAAAAATCTATGACGACAAAGTATTTGTAGAAATGGGTAAATTCATGATGGGTAATGCAGCTGGCAAGTTAGATGAAATGCCTATGCATGAAGTAGAGTTTGAACACAGTTTCTATATTTCAAAAAATGAAATCACAAATACCGAATACTGTGAGTTCCTAAACAAAAATGAAGTAGGTGCCAATGCCACTGTGAACGGAGACCAATGGATAAATCTGCAAGATCCTGCTTGTCAACTATCTCACGACGGTTCTGAATTTGTTGTAAAGGATGGAGCAGACAAGCTTCCGGTTGTATGTGTCACATGGTTTGGAGCACAGGCTTTCTGCGAAAAAAACGGTGGAAGTCTTCCTACTGAATCAGAATGGGAATTCGCAGCAAACAGCGGATTATTAAAAACGGGAACCGCATATGCAGGAAGTGCTATAGCCTCTGAAGTGGCATGGTTTAATGAATCCACTTTGCATCAAGGCGGAATGAAAAAAGCCAACGGACTTGGTATATTCGACATGTCAGGCAATGTAGCAGAATGGTGTAACGACTGGTATTCTGACAAAGCCTACGAAAATGCAGCGGAGAAAAATCCTCAAGGTCCAAAATCGGGAAATAAGAAAGTCGTTCGTGGTGGTGCATACAATCAAGCTCCAGTAACTATTACAGGACGTAATGCACAACAACCTACAACAGCTTCTCCATATATTGGTTTTCGAGTAGTTTACAAAATTTAACAGACATGAAAAAGATACTTTTAAGTTTAATAATGGCAGGTTGCTTCCTCGCATGCGACGATGAAACGCTAAATCCGATTGTTCAGCCAATCGCTCAAACGAGTGAGCCTATGTATATTACAAGTACTACCGCTACTTTGGTTGGTAATGTATTGACAGGTGGTGGTACTGTACAAGAACGTGGTTTCTATTATACAGAATATACCTATGATATGAAGGTTTCCGATTATACTCCGATTACCTTGCAACAGGAGGTAATGAAGGGAACAAAAGTTGTGTGTCCTCAAGATACCGAATTCAGCTATTCTTTGGAAAACTTGGAAGGGGATACTGATTATTATTACTTGGCTTACGCACGCACAGAAAAAGGCATTTCATACGGCGACCCTGTACTGTTTGCCACAAGTGACGGAGACGTTCTTCCTGTGATATCTATTACTGAAACAGTAAAAGATGAAGTGAAAAGATTTGTAACAATAAAAGCCAATATCGATGCTCCTGGTGGTGCACCTATCGAAGAAATGGGTCTCGTATGGAGTGAAGAAGTAGCCCAACCCACTATAGAAAACGGCAAAAAGATTAACGTAAATGTTACATTGGGTACATTTGAAACAGGACTTACTGATTTGAGTACATTTACGAAGTACTACTACCGAATTTTTGCTAAGAACAAATATGGAACAGGCTACTCAGAGCCTATGATGATAATGTTTGTAGGAGATAAGTTTACTGATCCACGAGACAAAAACACCTATAAGATCAAACAATACGGTAATTGTATCTGGATGGTAGAAAACTTCCGTTATGTTCCCGCTGAACGCTTGAACAAGGGCATTTGGGTGCAAGGCTACAATGGTTCCAGCGCGGAAGAAGCTATGCAATCTGAGAACTATTCAGTTTATGGTTGCTTGTACGATTATCAAACAGCTAAAGATCTTGCTCCAGAAGGATGGCACCTTGCAACTGATGCAGAATGGAATGAACTAGAAAAACTGGCAGGTGTACCAGAAGGACTCTTGATGGAAGAAGAAGACTGGCGAGGCAACAGCAACGACAGACTGAAAGCTGAAACATGGCAAGGCAACGGTAACTGGTCTAACGAACTGGGATTTAACATTCACCCGGGTGGTAAACAATGGTGCGGTGGTGCGTTCCAAGACTTTAAACAGGCTGGTCTCTATTGGACTTCAACGATGAATGATCATCGTGCAGACGGTGCTTTACAGCCATTCTTCAGATGGTTCTCTGGTGGTCCTGCAACCGGACGCTTCAGTAACTTCCCTGAATGTGTAGGTATGTCCGTAAGATATGTTATGGACTAACATAAAGGTTAATCAGACCATGATTCGGCTTTAGATTCGAATCATGGCCTGAGGACAGAAAGAATCAAAATTATTTCGGATTAACAATCAATATGTTTATATTATGATATTCAAATATTTAAGCTTGTTTCTCTGTTTATCACTCTTTGCATGTAGTGATGACGAGAATATCCCAACTGAAGAAAAGCCGACAACTCCGCAAGGTGAGCCTATGGAAGATACTCCAATTGTACAAAAAGACTACATTTCCAATCCCAGTTTATGGACAGGTCCTTCCTTATCTAACGATGGTTTTGTAGTAGAGATTGAAATGGGTGCTGAAAGTTCTGTACGCAGCACAGAAAGAACAAAAAAATCCATCGATCATTATAACATGGGAGTTTACCAATCTCCACTTCCTGAGATTAGAGCCGCAGAATGGGGATATACTGTATTAAATCTCCATACAGGCCAAATAGACGGTGCAGGTAGAAAAATCAACAATATCTACTTGGACAACATGGCTTCTATCAACGATAGAAAGACAGCCTTGGAAACCATTATGAGATTTGTAAAAACTCAATATCGTGTAGAGGATGGTATTACACCTTGGTATTCAATGAACGGGCACCACTGCTGGCATCATTATGCCGGTGCTACTGGGGCTACCGTTCTGGCCAGCGAAATAGGAGAAAACATTCACGGTTATCAATTGCATATTGCAATGAATCGCGGTGCAGCAAGACAATACAACAAGCCGTGGGTTATTGACTTCTCATCATGGCATGGAGCTTCTATTTTGGATTACAGTAAAACTAAAATCTGGAAAGAATACAGCGGTGCGAAATACGGGCACTCCATAAACTTGGTGGAACGTTCTATGCTAATGAGCTATATGGCTGGCGCTGACGGAGTTGTAGCAGAAGGCGGTGGTGCAATCTGTTTTTATGACGACATTACCACTGATGACCACTATAAACTTTCTCCTTATGGAAAAGTATTCCAGAAGTTGTATCAGTTTTCTAAAGCCAACAGCAATGTAGGTATAACATACACTCCGTTTGCTGTATTGCTAGATCAATTCCATGGTATGGACCGCCAGCCGTCAGGACAACAAGCTTTCGGCAAGTTCGGATACAACCAAGGTGACATGGAAACATTTAACTTGATTGAAACGCTTTGGCCGCAAACTTTCTCTGTTGAGAAAAACGGTAATGAAATAGGTGCTATGGTAAACAGCAAGTACCCGGATGCTGTTGACTTTCTGTTACAGGGAGCTTCCCTTGATATGCTGAAAACTTACAAGGCAGTGATGTTGAGTGGAGATATTCAACTTACTCCAGCTCAAATAGCTGACCTTAGATCTTATGCAGCAGAAGGCGGAGTAGTATTGGCTTCAGACAGACATTTAGACCAATTGTCTTTCAATGGAACTGGTGATACAGCTATTCGTGAAGAAAAAGTGGGCAAAGGTAAGATTGTGGGATTCGATTCGAGTGCTTTGAAAGATATTCTTAATGAATATTTAAAAGAAATGTTGCCTATTGAAGTAGAAGGTGATGTAGAATATTTCGTAAACGTAGCAGATGGCGCATTCTATGTTACGTTGATTAATAATGACGGTGTAATGAAATCACCAAAAACACCTGTTCAATTTGACAGTTCAAAACGTAAAGACATTGTAATTAATTACAAAGCTAAAAACTCAATTCAATCAGTAGAAGAGCTTTGGAATTCACGCAAAGTACAAGTTGAAGGCAGAACTATCAAGTTTAGAATGTTACCTGGTGACTGTTATATCTTGAAAATTGCGTCAGTTAACAATTATTAGTCTCTATAAAAAGCTATACTATTTATAGACGAATAAATCTAAAATAAGGAACGGCAAATTTTATATTCTTCGAAAAGTTAAGAATATAGCTCTATTTAGTAGTGAACTTGGTATTTTGCTGGGTTCACTACCAAATAGAGCTATATTCTTTTTTTCTGATTTCGCCACTACAAAAAAATGATTTTTCTAAGTTTATTAAGCAATCCGACACTGTAAGCATCGAACCACATCCTTTCCTGATCCCACAAGCCTCGTTCCCATCTTATTTTCAGTACTTTGACTTGATATATGCACCATACGTTTGAAACTTTTTTATTATATTTTTGATTCTTGTTCGCTTAGAAAGGCATAGCATTTTTTCTAAATGCCAACGTTTTTATTGAATACCGATTAAAGCCAATATTTAACAATAATCCTTTCATTTATAAAGTGTTCAGACGTTTCATAGTTTCAATTCGTTCTTTGATTAGTTTCTTAGGGAGACGGCTATTTGAACTTAGAAGACGCTCCAAGGCGTAAATCATTTCACCGCAACCAATAGCAGCCTCTCTTGTCAACATATCGGTTAGGAATAGAATACCAGAGACTTTTACGTTTTCAAGCGTAGCCTTATCCTTCAACTTTTTATCACCAGTAAGCAAGCGACAATTATTATCTATGGCATAGACCATGACAGAGATGTCTTCCACAGACAGATTACATACACCATTGTATTCAGCGACCTTCTGGAAAACAGTGCCAATCTGCTCACCAGAAAGAGAATAGACAGACAGAGTACCATCATCAATAATGCTTTGTACAGCTGTATACTGTTCAGAATCTTCAATCTCGTTGATAACGAGATCCAATGTGCGAAAATCAAGATTAAGTTTCTTGCAATACGGTAGCAACCCCGCATTATAGAGATCTATCAAGATATTTGTGTCATTAATAACAATCTCCATACTTACATCAGATTGAGAGTGTCACGTACTTCATTGACAGACTTATCCAAAAGAGCGGCAGCTTTGGAATATGAAATAACCTCACTGGCAAGTGCACGATAGACCAAACGCTCGAATCGGCAAGTATGCTCCATTGGATATAGACTTTGCTCTAAAGCCGCCTTAAAAGCAGGCAAGGCATTCTTCTTTTTATGGTAAGAAGTGAAGCGTCTGTCAGTAATGATATTCAGTTGTGCCGCCTTTACCATAAGGGCATCAACAGAAATACCGTATTCACGCTGTATGGCTTGTAGCTCTACCAAGGAAATATCGTGACGAGACTCACCAATCAGATTCTTAAACTTGTCAGATGGTATCAACACCTCGTTTGCAAATACGTTACACATCTTCTCCTCGTCAACCCCGTCAGCACAGTGCATCAGAAGATGACCCAATTCATGGAAAATGGTAAGACGCTTGCGCTCAGAACACATATTCTTGTTGACTACAATAACAGGTAATCCGCCAGCCTCGTTGCAAGTGCCAGAGAAAGAGCTGTCATGTTCAATCTCAATTATCTTCACCCCAACAGATTCCAACAAGTCAATAGCGGAGACAATAGCATCCGAACCGATATTCAAGTCATTGCGAAGGCGTAAAGCCAAGAGTTTAGCCTCGTTCTCTCCCTCGACAGTCGTGTTACCATAGTCCAAGCAAAATTTAGATGTCATGCCAAGAATAGCCTCGATTTCAAGATACTTCTCTATTTCGGAGCAAACAATGTATTTTATAGACTCTACCTTCTTGCTTCCCAGACTTGACTTCTTACGGAATTCAAATTTAGAAGGGTCGATATCAATAGTGTAAGGACGGAAGAAATAGTCAAGTTTCATGTTTAATGCTTTAGAAAGCACAATCAACACATCAGTTGATGGCATCATCAGTCCCTTTTCATACTTTGCGATTGCGGTTGGCGACACTTTACCATCAACCGAATTGCATAGTTCACGTTGTGACATACAACGGATTTTTCTGGCGTTAACCAATCTTTGAGCAAAAGTATTATCCATAATTAAAAATGTTTAAGTGTGCAAAATTACTAATAATTCATCAAAGTGTACACCAGTAGTACATATACAGCATTGTCCTTTAACAAATATTTCACGTTTTCCCCAATTTGAAATTCCGAAGAAATTTCGAATTGTTTAATTAATATTCTTTTATTAATATTATTTTATATAATAGGTTCTAC
>FR881261.1 GCA_000434735.1 Bacteroides sp. CAG:530 | reverse complement strand
TATTAATATTATTTTATATAATAGGTTCTACTTTTTTGATAGCGATTGGCTCTAAAACTGGCCAATGTATAAGGTACTGAGAAACGCATCTATCTGCTATAAAGACTCGTAAAAAATAAATTATTGGTATTCGTTATTGTATAACCTTTTGTATACTTACTGGTCGCCAGTTTTAACATGTAAACAATTAATACAATAACAGAATAATATAACACACTGTTATTTAACCATTTAACACGCAATATACTAAATAATTTACAACACACAGCTAACTAAGGTTAAATTCTTAGCCCTGAGTTTTATGATTGCATTTTTTTTCGTAAACTTGCAGCCCGAAACTAAAAGACGCAGAACATCTATCTTTAAGAACGTCATCATTACAGAATGAAACATCTATTTATGCTAATATGCTTCGGACTGCTGACATGCGCAGCTCCGAGTAACGCCCAGATTTTAGTTGTGAAAGCGCTGGGCAAAGTTGTGAAGAAAACAAAAATAGGGAAAGAGCTTAATAAAAAGGCGGGAGAAGCTATGAATAATCTGGAAAGCTCATTAGGGCTACGTGCACCAGGAGCAGCCAACGGCGATGGTAACGGTACGCTGATTCTTACCGAGGACTCGCTGACGCAAGGAGTATTGCACGAGGGACATTACTACGTTGACTTGGGATTGCCAGTAATGTGGGCTACCTGCAACGTGGGAGCTAACCACCCTTGGGAGGCCGGAGAGTATTTTTCTTGGTGTGAGACTACGCCTAAAGAATCGTACAACCCAGAAAACGGCACGAACTATAGCCATAGCAATACGGAGGATGTAGTGAAGGGCAACCCGCAATTTGATGCGGCAAGTAAGAACTGGGGAGGCAAATGGCGTATGCCTACCATGTACGAAATGACTCTTCTGAAAGTGCAATGCAAGTGGGAACCGGCTAAGTTGAACGGACAGAACGGCTTACTGCTGACAAGCAAGAAGAACGGAAACAAGATTTTCATTCCGGCGGCATACGCATGCGGTGGTGACCCTAACGATAAGACAAGAGATACCAAAGAATTTACGTCTGGCGGCTATTGGACAGCCACAGTACAAGAGAGCAGCAATGAATCGGAGGCGTTCGCTTTAATCTTCGATATCAACGATTCCGATAAAATGGATGTCGATATAGAAGACTACTGGTTGGGAATGAGTGTTCGTGCGGTACTCGATAAGAGTAGTCTCTAGAATATCTGCATCTTGACTCCGAGCGAAAGGCCGATGATATCATAAAGTTTCAAGGTCTTATCCTGAACCATGGCTCGAATATACAAATCGCACGTGCTTATTTCGTAATACAGCGTAACGCTTTTAGCAAGAAATTTGCGCTTGTTGTGAGGAATAGCCTTAGTGATTCGCTGTCCTAAGAAAACGTTGGCTCTTACCTTCGTTTTCAGCAGAGGATAGTAATCCTCCGGATAGCGGTCGGGCTCACGGCTCCAGAATTCTCCACCGAATACCGTATTGAAATACAGTCCGCACGATAGCGGCTCTATCTGCCATCCCCATTTCTTGGTAGGTATATGCCACGGCACATAGTTCTCTTTCAGTGTCATAGTCATCTTGGTACGGTTACTATCATACTTAGGCAATACACCAACAAAAAGCTGGGTTTCCCACTGACGGTGCTTGCCGTAATCCCATCCGGCACCTACAGAAATAAGTCCCATGTTTCCTGCATAATGTATTACCGAGTGAGTAGGCATCAGCGCATACCAACGCTTCTGGTAGCGGCGCACACGGCGCTCGTATCTCTGCACCGAACGGGGTTTCTCTACTTGAGGTTCTTGTATTTCCAAAGAATCTGTTTGCGCCATCACCCCTACTGGCAACGCAAACATAAGTAACGTGAGTTCGAAATAAA
>FR881260.1:10990-11758 GCA_000434735.1 Bacteroides sp. CAG:530 | reverse complement strand
GATAAAGACGAGGCGGGAGATTTGAAGAAATTCATTTTAAATTTCCTGAAAGCGTCCGATTTCAATATAGAAGATGTGGTATTAAACGAAGAGGAAGAGCTGATTACCCCTGAGTTGGAACAACTGATTCAGAATGCCCCTATTGATAAAGATGCAAAGGCTGAAATGCTTAGAAAGGGGAAAATTATAAATACAGAACTGACTTTCAGGCATAAGGCAGGCGATAAAGTATATGATTTGTCGGAAGAATACGAGTCCAATGGCACCATGAGGTTCTTGGGAATGGCGGTGATACTGAATTTCCTGTTAAAGACCAATCGGTTTGTGCCTATTGATGAAGTGGAAACAAGTATTCATTATGAACTGTTGGCTTATTTCCTGAAAGTCTTTCTGGCAAACAGTAACGGAACATCTCAAATGCTCCTGACCACACACGATATCAATCTTCTCAACGAGGATTTCATTCGCCGTGATACGATATGGTTCACCGACAAAGACGAACTTGGCGAAACTAAAATTGTGCGTCTTTCTTCTCTTGGACTGCATAAGAATCTTTCCCCATACAATGCTTACAAGCAGGGAAAATTGGTAAAGTTGCCGTTCTTGGGTAGTCAGTATATCAACCTGAATGACTAATGATATGGGACGGACAGTAACAAAAAGTGTCGCCATCATAGGCGAGGGAGAAACGGAATGGTTCTATTTCGATTCTCTGAGGATTGCATGTCGCTATCCTTTCAAGGTTGCTCCGGATTTTCCGCAGCACAG
>FR881260.1:0-10944 GCA_000434735.1 Bacteroides sp. CAG:530 | reverse complement strand
AAACTGGTAGAGTCCTATCTTAACAAGCAGTATGATTATATCGTATGCCTGTTTGATATGGATAGGCTGTTTCAGTTTCCATCAGAAATGCAATTATATCAGCGGGCAAAGAAGAAATATGCAGCAAGGAAGTATGCAGGAAAAGTGATGTTTGTAGAAACGAACCCTTGCACAGAATTTTGCGGCGAAACTAAAATTGTGCGTCTTTCTTCTCTTGGACTGCACAAGAATCTTTCTCCGTACAATGCCTATAAGCAGGGGAAATTGGTAAAATTGCCGTTCCTGGGTAGCCAGTATATTAACCTAAACGACTAGTGATATGGGTCGGACAGTAACAAAAAGTATCGCCATCATAGGCGAGGGAGAAACGGAATGGTTCTATTTCGATTCTCTGAGGATTGCGTGTCGCTATCCCTTTAAGGTCGCTCCGGATTTTCCGCAGCACAGCGACATCAATCATATTCTGAAACTGGTAGAGTCCTATTTGAACAAGCAATACGACTTTATCGTATGCCTATTTGATATGGACAGACTATTTCAGTTCCCATCTGAAATGCAGTTGTATCAGCGGGCAAAGAAAGAATATAGCAAGAAGAAATATGCCGGAAAGGTGATGTTTGTAGAAACGAATCCTTGCACGGAATTTTGGTTCCTGCTCCACTTCTTGCCTAATGCGGTTTGTCGGCGATATGAAAGTTACGACCAACTGCTTCCCGAATTGCAGAAATATATGCCAGGGTATGAAAAGACAAAGCGATATTTTATACGCACCAATACGAACAGCTGCTTCCCGAATTGCAGAAATATATGCCAGGATATGAAAAGACAAAACGATATTTCATACGTACCAACCTCTATAAATACCTGACAGAGAATGGTGATTTGGAACGAGCAATATCAAATTCCGAAAAGCTGTGCCAACTCTGTAAGGAATCGCCGGAGGATTTGAAGGCGTACTCAGAGGTGCATAAGGTGATAAGATTGCTCAATGAAATAGGGCTATAAATTTAACATTTGCAAAAGCAAGTAGCGCATGAAAATACAATCTGTTCATATTAAGAATTACCGAAAATTGAAAAATTGTCATATAGATTTTGACGAGAAGAAAACAGTTTTAGTTGGTGCAAATAATAGTGGCAAGACTTCCGCTATTAGTGCTATTGTTTGGTTCCTTAAAAACACAGATAAATTTAGTTTGAAAGAGTTTACTGCAACAAATTGGGCAGCAATTAATGAGATTGGCGAGAAATGGCTCGAACATGATTATGTAGATGAAGCATTATTGGATTCTCATCAATGGGATAACATTGTGCCATCAATGGACATTTGGATAAATGTCGAAGATGGAGAACAATATCGAGTAAATCACTTGATACCATCGCTTAGTTCTTGGGATGGTAAAAAGGTTGGTGTACGTGGACAATATGAACCCAAAGATGTAAAAAAACTATACACAGTTTACAAGGATGCCAAAATACAGGCAAAAACTTTAGAGAGTACTGAAGAATGGGAGAAAGCTGGCTCTCCTGATTTATATCCAAAAAATTTATGCGATTTTTTAGGCAAAGGTCTAAATCTTAGAGAGTATTTTGATGTGAAATACTACATCATAGATCCTTCTCTTGATCCTGATGACGAAGACGAAGTGCAACCAACGCCAGACAATGAGATAGGCAACAATCCACTTGACGGACTAATCAAAGTAGATACAATACTGGCATCAAGAGATTTTTCAGATCCGGAAGGACAAACAGACAGTGATATAGATACGTTGTCTAAACAGTTTCAACAGTACTATAAGAGCAGTGGGCAAGAAGATGAAGAGTTGACTTGTGAGGGGTTGAAGATCCTTGGAGGTATCGTAACTGCTAACAAAACATATGATGAAAAATTAAAAAAGACTTTTGAGGTTCCTGTTGGAGAATTGAAGAACATCAATTACCCTGGATTCCAGAATCCAGAGATAAGAATACGAAGTAAGATTCAGATTGAGGAATCCATAAAACATGACTCAGCAGTTCAATTTGCAATTCAAGGTATGGAGGAATTAGTACTTCCAGAGAAGTACAATGGGCTTGGTTATAGAAATCTTATCTCTATTTATTTGAAGCTAATTGACTTTAGGGAAAAATGGCTAAAGGAATTAAGTGAAAGAAAGAGTATTGAGCCTATTCATATAGTGTTTATAGAGGAACCAGAAGCGCATTTACATGCCCAAGCACAACAAGTATTTGTAAAGAAAGCTTTTGACGCCTTGTGTAACAATAAACTAATTGAAGAAAATCCTTGGCTAAGCACGCAACTTGTGTTAAGTACGCATTCAAATCATGTTGTCAACGAACTTGATTTGAACTGTATGCGCTACTTCAAGCGAGTAATAGATATTGACGAAAAGATACCTATTTCAAAAGTCGTGAACTTATCTAGTACATTCGGAACAGACGATGAGACAAAGCAATTTGTAACAAGATATATACGTTTAACTCACTGCGATATATTCTTCTCAGATGCTGTTATTTTTGTTGAAGGCCCTGCGGAAAAGATACTTGTTCCCAGCTTTCTCGCAAAAGCCGGATTAGATTCTTATTATATTTCTGTTATAGAGGTAAATGGTCGTCATGCACATAGTTTCCGCAAACTTATTGAAAAGATTGGAATTGCAACCTTGATTGTGACGGATATAGATGCGACTGACGCAAAAATAGAAGACGGAAAAGAAAAACATCAGTCCGTAATTACAGCCAAAGGAAATGATTATAAGACAGGTAATCCCTCTATTAAAAGTTGGCTTTCAGGAAAAGAACGAATAGACGATTTGTTAGCACTGGATGAAAAAGAAAAGCTTGTAAATAATGTAAGGATAGCATTCCAAACACCGGTAAACGTCAAGTGGGATAAGACTAAAGATAACTTTACCGAAATATGTCCTTATACATTTGAAGATGCATTAATATTTACCAATCTTGAATTATTTCGACAGGAAGGGTTGAAGAAAATGGGTACTATTACTACAATATCAAATCTGTTGAAACATAGTAATTCTGCTAATGAATTACAAAATAAGATATTTAAAAAGTTGGAAAGCAAGAGTGGTTTTAAGAAGGCCGACTTTGCTATTTCTCTGCTTTATAAAGACGACTTTGTCGATTTGGTTGTCCCAGTATATATTCAGGAAGGGCTTGAATGGATGAAGTCATATTTGGATTCTAATGGAAACAGAAATGGAGAATAATATAGACTTTCAAGTAGATGAGACACTAGAAAAGTGCATTCTTTCAACACCGCGTAAAAGTTTCTTTCTTTTTGCCGGAGCTGGCTCAGGAAAGACTTACTCTTTGGTTCTTCTTTTGAAAAAAACACATAATAGTATTGGTAAAAAACTCTTGTTGCAAGGAAAAAATGTAGCTGTTATTACCTTTACGAATGCTGCCACAGATGAAATAATCAACCGATTGGATTATAGTCCTATTTTTCACATTTCAACAATTCATAGTTTTGTTTGGGATGTTATAAAGCATTATCAGGCAGATATAAAAAATTGTATTGTTTTTATATTGAAGAAGATTTAAAAGCGTTGGAAAAGAAGTTAGAAGAAACAAAAAACAAGACTACCAAAACATATCTTTCCAATATAGAAAAGCTTGAATACCAGAAAGAACGGTTAGCAAAAGCGCAGAATATAGAAAAGTTTGTATATAATCCTAATAGCGGTAATCCTGAATATAATGCATTGAAGCATGCCGAGGTTATTAAAATATCTGCTAAAATGATTCTTGATAACAAAATGTTACAGCGAATCATAGCACAACGATATCCGATACTATTGATTGATGAGAGTCAAGATACGAAAAAAGAACTAATTGATGCCTTCTTTGAAATTCAAAGAAACTTTGCTGACATCTTTACTTTAGGTTTACTTGGAGACCAGAAGCAACGAATTTATGCAGACGGGAAGGAGAATTTAGAAGATTCTATTCCTGTCGGGTGGGAGAAACCGGTAAAGAGGATGAATTATCGCTGTGCTAAACGGATAATCCAGTTGGCTAACAATATTGGAAAGGATATTGACATTCATGCAGAACAAAGACCGCGTGAAGATGCTAATGATGGTTTGATTAGGCTTTTTGTTATACAACAACGTGAGGGGCTAAATAAAGATGAAATAGAGCAAAATGTGATGAGGATTATGAGTGAGCAAACCCAAGATGCGAAATGGACGACCATAGGCGCTGAAGTTAAAGTTCTAACATTGGAACACATGATGTCTGCACGAAGATTAGGATTCTCTCGTTTTTTTGCTCCACTTAATAAAGTTCCAAAATATCAGACGACATTCCTCCAGGGGGCTGTATCAGAAATAGATTTTTTTACAAAGGAAGTGCTGCCAATTGCAGAATCTATAAAAGGAGATGGACGGGTTGCTTTAGAGATTTTGAAAAAATACTCGCCATTATTGAGCGGACAGAATACAGAAAAGCCATATGACCTTTATTTGAAATGCAGAGAAGAAGCACTAAAGGTTGCTAATCTTGTAAATGAAAATGAGACTATCCGTGTCGTGGTAGATAAAATTATAAAATCTCAACTATTAACAGTACCGGATGTTGTAAAACAAGCGTATATGTTGAGCCCATTGGACATAGAAGATACCTTAGAAGAAGAACTACGTGCTTGGGTAGAAGTAATGGATTTACCAATCAACATGGTACGCAGCTATGATGATTATGTGAACCACCGTTCACAATTCGATACACACCAAGGGGTTAAAGGCCTTGAATTTGATCGAGTAATGGTTATTATAGATGATTCTGAAATAAAAGGATTCTTATTTAGCTATGACAAACTATTTGGTGTTAAAGATTTATCTAATGTAGATTTGAAAAATAAAGAAAATGGTAAGGAGACTTCCATTGAACGAACTCAAAGATTATTTTATGTTACATGTACTAGAGCAAAGAACTCATTAGCGGTTGTGATGTATACAAATAATCCAGAGGGAGTAAAAGCTGAAACTATCAGAAAAGGCTGGTTTGAAGAGAATGAAATTATTGTAATGTAATATTGGGTAATATGCACAATAAGAGAGGCTGTGCCAATTGTGAGTTTTGACAGTCTCTCTTTTGTCGTATGCTCATGCCGAGCATACAAAAAGCAGCCACCACCAGAGCATAAAGTTCTGATGGTGGCAGCCTGTCCGTACTGGAGTCTTAGTTGACGAAAGTGTATTCTACGTTGAAGTAGGATTCTGACACCCTCACTACATTGATGACTACAGCTTTGTCCTGACTGATGAAGCTGTATTGGCTTTTGGTTTCGTCGGCAATGACCAATTTGTAGTGCTTCTTCAGATAGTCAATGACAAGTCCGCTGTTTGTTGCATGTTCTGTGTCAATGATGGAATATAGAGCGCCGTCTTGAGGGGAGAAACTATAGAGAATACCCTCGTTGCCCTTGCCTGTCACATAGGTCAACTGAATGCAGCTGGCAGTGGATGTTTCTGACTGAAGCCAATAACGCTTCATGGATTGCGCCATGTAGCTTTTGGCCGCATCGGCATTCGCTCCCTTGACATGGTATGGCTCTATCCATACGTCGAGTTTTGTTTCCGGGTTCTCGATTACTTCGGTTGGATCATCATCTCCACAAGAGGTGAATGCCAGAGGAGTTGCCATCAGAATTAAAAGGATGGCGTTTGAAAGGAACTTTTTCATTTTCATTTTTCTTTTGTTTTTGATTAAATTATTGTATTAATGTATACATGTGTACGTGTATACGTGTATCAATGTATTCATGTATTAACGTATTCATGTATACGTGTATACATGTATTCACTTTTTCATCACTTCGCCAATATCTTTCGACCTGATTTTCTTGACCTTACCATGTTTCTGCTCATATGCTTCAACACCTTGTTTCATGACGTATTCCATGAAAGTCCGGATGGTAAACCCTTCTTTGTGCGCAATGGCTTGCACCTTGTTGACGAGTTCTTTTGAGCAGATAAAAGAGAAATGTTGCCAATGCGGTTCATTGGGTTTTCCAACGCTTTTCCGACATTTTTCTTCCTTGGGATTCTCTTCGACGACTTCTGACGGATTGTCCGTTTTATCCTGTGGAATGATGGTTGAATCACCAAGTATGTTACCCAACAGGATGTCCATGTTCTTCTTTGCCATAGTCATTATTGATTACGTGATATTATCTCTTCCGTTAATGCCTGGTAGTCCTTCGCTCCGTTTGATTGAGGGTCATATTCAAAGATGCTTTTGCCACTGCCTGCCGATTCTGCCAAGGCAATGTTCTCACGGATGCGAGTCTTGAAAGTGATAGCCTCGTAACGGGACTTTACGGCTTCCTCCACGGCCTTGTTCAGCTTGCGGTGGTTGTACCTCGCGATAAACACACCGCCAAGCCGAAGGCTCGGTTTGATTCTCTGCAATGATGTCACGAAGGCATCAAGAAGCCTCATGCCTTTCAACGGAAGCAGTTCGGGAGTCATAGGCACAATGATTTCATCAGCTGCAAGGAATGCGTTTGTGGTGACGATTCCCAAAGACGGAGGACAGTCAATGAGTATGTAGTCATAGTTCTGCCTGACAGGTTCAAGCAATCGGCTCAACAACTGTTCTCTTGCCAATAGATTGGTCATGGCAATTTCCGCACTTGCCATTTCAAGTGAAGACGGAACAAGGTCAAGATTCTCCTTGATGTGCTTCACCGGCAACGGCACATTATTCACCAAAGAGTCGAAGATGCTTGCGCCATTGTCTTCCTCATTCGGGATGAAATACATAGTGAGGTTTGCCTGACCGTCAAGGTCTATCAGCAGGACTTTCTTGCCCATGCGTGCCATACATGCCCCGATGGAAGCTGTTGAGGACGCTTTTGATACGCCTCCTTTGTAATTTGCTAACGTGATAATTTTCAGTGACATAACAACTGTTTTTATATATTAATGATTTAACGTATTCATGTATACATGTATACACGTTTACATGTATTCATGTCCAAATGTTTACGTGCTTTGCAACGATTGTTCTGAACTTTTGTTCCTTCCCTCTTATAGCTTAAACCACTTGGGACCTGATAAAATTTTGTTGCCTCCAAAGGGCTCATGCACCTGCCATGCAAGGTTTCACGGGAAAATACGACCTCAGTGCAAACCGAGGTGGAGATTTTCCCGATGAACCGCAAGGCCAGACCTTGTGATGCGGAAGGCATGAGAAGTACCTTAGCAACACAATTCTTGTCTATGAGTCCCAAGTGTGCAGCTGCAACTCCTGTGAAAGGTGGAAATGAACGATGCTTCATGATATAATCGGTTATTGGCAGTTAAAAGAGAAAATGCCATAAGGACGCCATGCGTATTTCTCTTTTTGCCGCAAGTCTTTGGATGGCGGTTCGTTTACGCCCAATCAGTTCACTTTACTTGGTTAGTCTTATATATAGGCTAAACCAAAGTAAAGTATATATGTGAAGTTCCGTTTCCAAATAAAAGCTATATGATGTGCTTGTCTATCTTTATCCTATGCTTTCCGGATGGATTGCGAAGGGTCTTCCTGATTGTGTGCAAAGATGATCTGGTGAACCACTCCCGGAATGTGACAAGGACGAATTCTGCCGTCAGCACTCCTTCGATGCCGTATTGGAACGCAATGTTCCAGGCGAAGTTTTTCAGTGAGATCTGCGTTATGTGTGAGCGTTTCCTTATTCTCGTTTCAAGCTCCAGCATGATTTTTCGCCTGGTCACGAAATATCTGACGCTCTCGCAGATCTGGAAGACTTCCGCTTCTTCCAGGTCCAGTCCGTTGAATGTTTTCCTCGTGTATTTCAGAATGGCGTCCAGTTTCTCCACATCATCTTTCTCTTTTAGCTGCAGATATTGTTTTTGCTCATATTGATGCTCAGTATAGAGCAGGACCAGACGCTCATATGCAAGCTGGAAAGAATAGCCATACATGGTGGATACCTTGGCGGTGTCACTTTTCATTATAGGATGCCAATCGTCAGTTTCTTGTGACTGAGGACGGCGTTTGCCCCAAAAGAGGAAACGGATACACCATGGAAGCTGAATGGCCGTGAAGCCTGCAGCAATCATAGCCAGAAGAACCGTCATCCGCAATGAATGGGACAAACAGAAATAATATGCACTTACAGATACCAGCAAAAACGCAGCGGCTTCTGCCAGCAAGACCAATGTTATTTGTCGCTTGTTTTTCATACAGGTTATTGTTTTTCAATACAAAGGTATTCCTAATTTCCATATAAAAAGAAAGCCGGAAACAAGGTGGGAACCAGAGCCTCCGTCTACTTGTTGTCACAAATGGAATAAAGTCCGAACAACGGAAAACGGACTTCAACAAGAGACAACAACGGATAATGCAGCACGTCTTGTTAAATAAAGCTAAAAGATTTTACCGGCCCGTATTTATGGCAAATAAAGGCAGATAAAACTAGACATTCATAGGCGACAAATGGAGATGACATTCAGGATGGTTACCTTTATTTTCGATAAGCCAACAATCCCATATATATAGATAAAACGGGGCAAGCGCACATGTTTTTTTCACTGTTTTTCAAGTCTATGTTTGTTTTGCCTTCTTTATGGATGTCTATTCCATGAATTTTCGGATTCCTGCCAGAAAGAACAAAATAAAGCGTGAAAAACTTGCACTGTATTGTCTTTTTTTATTATCTTTGCAACAAGAGATAAGAAGTGATAAGGTTCAAGATTGAAATGAGCTCTGTAAGATGAAAAACCGGTGCACATTCAAGATAAAACCTCTCATTCTTTGACAGTTACACTTCCGTACAATCATTTATGGTTTTCCTAGATATTATTATCTATGTGTTTTTTATGTCCTGTTTGCACCGATTTTGTACCTTCAAAAGGTCTAAATTTTTGACAATCAGCACACAAAGAAATCAGAGGAGGTTAAGTAAGCATCAACAAATAACGATAACTTAATAATCTAGTAGGAGGTAAATACTAATAACAAGTGTTTACCTCCTTTTTTGTATTTATCAAGCATTGCTTCTTATTTTAGAAGTTCGCTTCCCGTTCCTTTCATTACCTTGGAGTTAACCTTGATGCCTTGTCCAACCATACAAAGTGAAACTTCATCACTATAAGACATGAAGTTCCTAATTGTAAAATCTATCAGCATACAATGACATTATAATGTTTATTACGCTGCAAAGCGTAAGAAAAACGATCCTCAAAACGACATAAATTACGGAATTTTCTCAAAATACGGCATAAAAAGCGCAGATTTCCTCGTTTTGCCATTATGTATGCATTCTTGTATATCATATAACTTCCCTAATACCAAAATCTTTTTTGCGGATTTACACCCTGATACCAAAATTTTTTGTGGTAAAATACGGCCTGACACCAAAATCTTGAGTTACCGGAATGATGCAGACCAAAGATTATCGACCAATTGATGCGACTGATTGGGGTTGAAAACAAACCATTTTGGAATACGGATTAATCGAATTGTCTTGAGTTCCAAGCCACGATTAAATATACACTTTTCTTATTTGTTCATATTTCCACAGTGAAAAATTCCCATGATTTTCAATCAGAAATTCCCATGATTTTCAATCGAAAAACCTAAAAGCTATTACTGATAGCCGTTTCCATGTTCCACAATCATACAGTAGAACTCCCTTCAAACAAGATTGAACAGAATGAAATATTTATTAGTTTAAGTTCTGTTCATTATCTTTTAATTATTTCAAATAAACATTTATATTTGTGGGCAGACCTATTTGCATAAATACTTCAACAGAATAAATATATGATGAAAATCTACGTTTTACATTTTGGCTATCTGAGTGAAGTATGTAGCTCTTATTAAAGTTATATTGTTACCTATCATAAAAAAAACGAGAACTCATGAAACAGAATCCGATATTAACAAATGAAAGCAACAACGGAACGCATACAGACAAGTATAACCTACAGCGATTCTTGGATGCGCAATCACATTACTATGAGCAAGCCTTGCAGGAAGTGCAGAATGGCTATAAAAGTTCTCATTGGATATGGTTCATCTTCCCTCAGCTTGCTACTCTGGGGCACAGTTACAATGCCAAGTATTACGGTATCAGTGGATATGACGAAGCTGAGGCATATCTGAAACACCCTGTGTTAGGCTCTCGATTGAGGACTATCACAAAGGCTCTTCTGACACATACAGATATGAATGTCGTCAACATCTTTGGAGGGATTGACGCAATGAAGGTGTGTTCATGCATGACTCTCTTTGATGCTGTTTTACCCGACGATGTATTTCAAGAGGTTCTAGATAAATTCTACAATGGGAAATACGATAAGAAAACGTTAGACTATATGTAAGATGGCAAAACTATGCGATGATGCTTTGCGAAAAACTTTAGTATAGAAGAATTAATGAACCAAAACATATTGATAATATACAATTACAAAGATTTGGCTTTGCGACAAGTGTAGAACGTACCGCTGTGGCTTTCCATCAAAAAAACACCATCAAAACCACATTTGCAACGAAGTTCACAATGTTGTGGTTCACTACCTTGTGAACTTCGTTTTTCGTATGCCTTTTTATCAGTTTGGCAAGATGCTACATCTCAAGTGTATACCTACGGAATATTGGGTGACATTCAGTAGACCGTATAAAGAAAAGTTTGGTTGACAAAGAGATTATCACCGTTGAAAAAGATGGTATATTCCTTGCTGATAGTGTATTTGAACTTTGGTTTAAAAGAGAAATGATGTAGTCTATAGCCGACACTGAGGTTTGCCATTCACCAGTTTAATAAATATCATTAATCAATTTATTAGCCAATAGACAGAAAATATGAACGAATATAAAACAATAGACTCTCTTTTGAAGAAATTTGCTGATCCAATAAAAGAGGATTACGAAGCATTGGCAGTTAGTCTGATGAAAAACTTTT
>FR881259.1:6147-29624 GCA_000434735.1 Bacteroides sp. CAG:530 | reverse complement strand
ATCTTTTATAATTTAATTCCGCCAATAGGTAATAACATAACTATATAAGCTAAACGCTTCGAGAATCACAAAATTTCTTGAAGCGTTTTCTTTTTAGCAGAAACCCAGCTGTAATACTATACAACAGGCCGTTAACACACCCGCAACAAGCCATCATAAAGCACACGATTACAGACATTACGCATTAAACATGTCCTACAACACGGTTTTGTAACATCTACTTAAAAATTGTATTTCTAGTTTTTTCTTTCTAATTTGCGCCTCACTTAGATAAAGAGATATGAAAAGCATATCCTTTCGTTATTTTATTAAATCTTGAAGTACCATGAAAGTATACCAAACCAACGAAATCAAAAACATTGCACTCCTTGGCAATGATGGATCAGGTAAGACCACCCTCACAGAAGCTTTGCTCTATGAGAGTGGCATCATAAAACGCCGCGGCAGAATCACTGCCAAGAATACGGTAAGCGACTATTTTCCGGTAGAACAAGAATATGGATATTCAGTATTCTCAACTGTATATCATGTAGAATGGAACGGAAAAAAGCTGAATATAATCGATTGCCCGGGAAGTGACGACTTTGTGGGAGCTGCCATGACAGCACTCAACGTTACCGACACTGCTATATTGCTTCTCAACGGACAATACGGACCGGAAGTAGGTACACAGAACCATTTCCGCTACACCGAAAAGTTGGGTAAGCCGGTCATCTTCCTCGTTAACCAGCTCGACAGCGAAAAATGTGACTTCGACCAAGTTCTGGAACAGCTGAAAGAGAATTATGGTTCTAAAGTAATTCCGGTGCAGTACCCACTAAGTACAGGACCGAATTTCAACTCGTTGATTGATGTACTTTTAATGAAAAAATATTCGTGGGGACCTGATGGTGGCGAACCTACTATCGAAGATATTCCTGCGGAAGAAATGGAAAAAGCTCAGGAGTGGCACAAGACACTAGTAGAAGCCGCTGCCGAACACGATGAGACACTGATGGAGAAATTCTTCGAATCAGAATCTCTTACCGAAGACGAAATGCGCGAAGGTATCCGCAAGGGATTGGCCGCAAGAGGTATGTTCCCTGTATTCTGCGTATGCGCCGGAAAAGATATGGGTGTTCGCCGCTTGATGGAGTTCTTAGGAAACGTAGTGCCGTTCGTTGACGAAATGCCGGTTGTACATAACACTCGCGGTATTCCTGTTCCACCCGATCCAAACGGACCTACTTCTCTTTATTTCTTCAAAACCGCAGTTGAACCGCATATCGGCGATGTGCAGTACTTTAAAGTAATGAGCGGTGTAGTACACGAAGGTGATGATCTTACTAACGCCGACCGTGGTTCGAAAGAACGTATGGCTCAGCTTTATGTATGCGCCGGAGCTACTCGCGAAAAGGTTGACGAACTGCGTGCGGGTGATATTGGCTGTACAGTGAAACTGAAAGACGTTAAGACAGGTAATACACTTAACGGTAAAGATTGCGACAACCGTTTCAACTTCATTAAATATCCTAACCCGAAATATACACGTGCCATCAAACCACTTAACGAGGCTGATACCGAAAAGATGATGGCCGTACTAAACCGTATGCGCGAGGAAGACCCGACATGGGTAGTAGAACAATCGAAGGAACTTCGCCAGATTTTGGTTCACGGACAGGGTGAATTCCACTTGCGTACATTGAAATGGCGTCTCGAAAACAATGAAAAGATCCAAATTCAGTTCTACGAACAAAAGATTCCTTATCGCGAAACTATTACTAAGGCAGCTCGTGCCGACTATCGTCATAAGAAACAATCTGGTGGTGCCGGACAGTTCGGTGAAGTTCACTTAATCGTTGAACCTTACTATGAAGGTATGCCTGCTCCAGATACCTATAAGTTCAACGGACAAGAATTCAAGATTAACGTAAAGAGTACAGAAACTATCGACTTGGAATGGGGCGGTAAATTAGTATTCATCAACAGTGTGGTAGGTGGTGCTATCGACGCTCGCTTTATGCCTGCTATCTTGAAAGGTATCATGAGCCGTATGGAACAAGGTCCGCTTACAGGTTCTTACGCTCGCGACGTACGTGTAATTGTATACGACGGAAAAATGCACCCGGTAGATTCAAATGAAATCTCATTCATGTTGGCAGGCCGCCACGCATTCAGCGAAGCGTTCAAGAACGCTGGTCCTAAGATTCTGGAACCAATCTACGACGTAGAAGTATTTGTACCAAGCGAAAAGTTGGGCGACGTAATGAGCGATATGCAAGGACGTAGAGGTATGATTCTTGGTATGGACTCAGAAAAAGGTTATGAAAAGATGGTTGCCAAAGTACCATTGAAAGAAATGTCGAACTACGCTACAGCCCTCAGTTCACTGACAGGCGGACGCGCTTCGTTCATCATGAAATTCGCTAGCTACGAACTTGTACCAACCGACGTTCAAAACAAGTTGATGAAAGAATTTGAAGAGCAAGAAAAAGAAGAGGCTTGATAGAACCTCTATTTCTACTCCTATTTTATAATTGAAGAGAGACATCGAACCCGAAGGAATTAACTTCCCGACAGTTCAATGTCTCTCTTTCTCTTTTTAACAATGCTTAAAGTTTAGGCCGTAACACTTTGCCGTTTGATTAATTTTTTATTATTTTTGCAAAGTAACTATCTCATCTCAGCAATGAGATTCGTTATTTGATATGTTAAATTTAAGATTTGGTTAATATAAAAGAAACACGGTTTAAAACATGTTAACCGCACTTCACAGTAACCGAATCGCTTTTAATTTTGTCTTCATGAAAAAGACGACAATTTGGATATTAGGTATTGTAATGGGACTATCTTTCCTCAGCCTGCTCTATCTGCAAGTAAGCTATATAGAGGAGATGGTCAAAATGCGCAAAGAACAGTTCGAAGAAAATGTAGGACGTAGCCTTGCGCAAGCGGTGCATAATCTTGAATTGGTAGAAACGAAAAAGTATCTGGAACAAGACGTTGCCGCCACTGAACGTGCCGCACAGCAGATGCAAGGAAATAATTCGGATAACAACATCGGCGAATTTCATCGGTATACGGTGACCTCTTCTGACGGAAGTACATTTTCTACTTTCGAACTCAAAACTACTATCAACCGTCCGTCCAGAGTTCCAAAGGTTATATTCTCTAACGGAAATAACATTCAGCAAACCTCGCGCAACTTGCAAGAGATTCTGAAGGAACGATACATATACCAGCGTGCCTTGCTGGACGAAGTAGTTTACAGTATTCTGTATACGCCTAACGACAAGCCACTGAAAGAAAGAGTCAACTTTAAGCAGTTAGACCATTTCTTGAAAGCCGAACTACTTAACAACGGAATAGATATCCCGTTCCACTTCACGGTGACCGACCGCGACGGAAAAGAAGTATATCGCTGCTCGGATTATGTATATGACAACGAGAAGATTTACTCACGCCTATTGTTCGAAAAAGACCCTCCCGCAAAAATGGGATTCGTAAACATCTTCTTTCCTACAATGGACAACTATATCTTCAGTTCGGTTAGCTTTATGATACCTTCTATCGTGTTTACGCTGGTACTGCTGGTTACCTTCATCTTTACCATCTACATCATCTTCCGCCAAAAGAAACTCACAGAGATAAAGAACGACTTCATCAACAACATGACTCACGAGTTCAAGACACCTATCTCTACAATCTCATTGGCAGCGCAAATGCTAAACGACCCGGCGGTAGGAAAATCACCGGCCATGTTCAAGCATATATCGGGAGTAATAAACGACGAAACCAAACGCTTAAGATTCCAGGTCGAAAAGGTATTACAGATGTCAATGTTCGAACGGCAAAAAGCCACCCTTAAGAAGAAGGAAGTAGATGCCAACGAGATTATATACAATGTAACCAACACGTTCCGCTTGAAAGTGGAGAACTGCAACGGAACACTCGATGTGGCGTTCGACGCTGACGACCCATTTGTATACGTAGACGAGATGCACTTTACCAACGTGATATTCAACCTGCTCGACAATGCGTTGAAGTATAAGAAGCCGGATGTAAACATACAGCTTAAAGTACGCACATGGAACGAAGGCGGAAAACTACATATCTCGATAGAAGATAATGGTATAGGTATCAAGAAAGAAAACCTGAAAAAAATATTCGACAAGTTCTACCGTGTCCATACCGGAAACCGTCACGACGTGAAAGGCTTCGGATTAGGACTGGCCTATGTAAAGAAAATCATTACAGATCACCAAGGCTCTATACGCGCCGAAAGTGAACTGAATGTAGGAACTAAATTTATTATTGTATTACCCTTATTTAAAGAAGAATAATCATGGAAGAAAAATTGCGTATCTTATTATGCGAAGATGATGAAAATCTTGGCATGCTACTGCGGGAGTATCTGCAAGCTAAAAACTATGCAGCCGAGTTGTGCCCCGATGGTGAAGCCGGATATAAGGCTTTCCTGAAAAACAAATATGATATATGTGTGCTCGATGTGATGATGCCTAAAAAAGACGGATTCACTTTGGCTCAAGACATCCGACAAATCAATGCAGATATTCCTATCATATTCTTGACAGCAAAAACAATGAAGGAAGATATACTCGAAGGCTTTAAGATTGGTGCCGACGACTATATCACCAAGCCGTTCAGTATGGAAGAATTAACTCTACGTATCGAAGCTATATTGCGCCGAGTACGCGGAAAACGTTCTAAAGAAAGTACATTGTACCAAATAGGACGCTTCACTTTCGATACACAGAAGCAGTTGCTTACCATTGGCGACAAGCAGACTAAGTTGACTACTAAAGAATCTGAGCTTTTGGGATTGCTCTGCGCACACGCAAACGAAATCCTGCAAAGAGACTTTGCTCTGAAGACTATCTGGATAGACGATAACTACTTTAACGCACGTAGTATGGACGTGTATATCACCAAACTGCGTAAGCACCTTAAAGAAGACGAAAGCATTGAGATTATAAATATCCACGGAAAAGGATATAAACTCATCGCCCCCGAAAAGGAATAAATCCACTTCGCTACTTCATATAAGCAGAAAGCCGGAAGTACTTTGAGTATTTCCGGCTTTCTGCTTCTAAAACAACAGGGGTAAATGTCAATCTGTAATACGTTTATTAAGAATGATGAATGACAACAGACCCACAACTATAAGAGTCATTGCAGATCCCAATATCACATTATTGTTTACATCGCCTGTAAAATAGCATGCGATAAGGATAATGGCACCGAGAACCACCAATATCACTCCCAGATTCTTTAATAAGTTTTTCATGTGTGTTCTTTTTTTATATTTAATATATTGTTATTGTTTCGTTAGTGGTTACAAATTAAGGCATAATTTCTGTATTGAAGAAATTATTTTAAGAAAAAAACAGGCGCTCAATCCTTGATATTTGTGAATATCTTACGAAGAACTTCCTGACTCACTCTTAATTCCTCAAGTGTAAGACCGTGCAGAGCCTCCTTCAACGTTTTGTTGGCTATGAAACGAGCCTTGTCTTCCAAGTCCTTACCCGTTTTGGTCAGGTGAATCAGATTAGTACGACGGTCTTTCTTATCATTAATACGAACCACAAGATGCTGTTTCTCCATATTATCTATCAGGCGCGTCATGCTGGGCTTATCCTTAAAAGTAGCGTTACACAACTCCTGCTGAGTCACTCCGTCCTTCTCCCACAAAAACAACAACACCGTCCACTGCTCCGGAGTTATCTCCATTCCATTCTGCCTAAAATTACGTATCAACTTACGGTTTATCGCCGCCGATACCTTACCATTCAGAATGGCGAAAATCAGCTGTATGTCAAAATTAAACTGTTCTATCATATAATTATTGTTTAAGCAACTTCGCAAAGTTAGTACAGTTTCTCTGAAAAAATATAAGTTGCACACCGAAATAACATTATTTATCAATAAAAAACATTGCGACACTTGTTTTCTAAATAAAAAGACGTACCTTTGCACCGCATTTAGAAATTTATTATTAATTATTTAACAACGAATAGTATGAATCAATACGAAACCGTTTTCATTTTAACTCCCGTTTTGTCTGACGTTCAGATGAAGGAAGCGGTAGAGAAGTTCAAAGCTGTCCTGACTCAGGAAGGAGCGGAGATCATCAATGAAGAAAACTGGGGATTGAAGAAACTGGCTTATCCTATCCAGAAGAAGTCAACAGGTTTTTATCAACTGATCGAGTTCAATGCAGAACCGTCTGTAATCGCTAAATTGGAAATCAATTTCCGTCGTGACGAACGTGTAATCCGTTTCTTGACTTTCAAGATGGATAAGTACGCTGCAGAATACGCTGCTAAGAGAAGAAACATTAAATCAACTAAAAAGGAGGAAAACTAATCATGGCACAGCAACAATCAGAAATCCGCTATTTAACTCCGCCTACTGTAGACGTTAAAAAGAAAAAATATTGCCGTTTCAAAAAGAGTGGCATTAAGTATATCGACTATAAAGATCCTGAATTCTTGAAGAAATTCTTGAACGAACAGGGTAAAATCCTTCCGCGCCGCATTACAGGTACTTCTTTGAAGTTCCAACGTCGTATTGCACAGGCCGTTAAGAGAGCTCGTCACTTGGCTTTACTGCCTTATGTTACAGATATGATGAAATAATAAAGGAGGAATAAGAGTATGGAAATTATTTTGAAAGAAGACGTAGCTAACTTGGGCTACAAAAATGATATTGTAACCGTTAAGTCTGGTTATGGTCGTAACTATCTTATTCCGACAGGCAAGGCAGTGATCGCTTCTCCAGCTGCAAAGAAAATGTTGGCTGAAGAATTGAAACAGCGTGCTCACAAATTGGAAAAGATTAAGAAAGATGCTGAAGCAGTTGCTGAATCATTGAAGGATGTAACTTTGACTATCCCGACTAAGGTTAGCGCAACAGGTGCTATCTACGGTTCTGTTACTAACATCCAGATCGCTGACGAATTGGCTAAGTTGGGTCATAACATCGATCGTAAGATTATCGTTGTTAAGGAACAGGTTAAAGAAGTTGGCCACTACAAAGCAATCGTTAAACTTCACAAGGAAGTTTCTGTTGAAATTCCTTTCGAAGTTGTTGCAGAAGAAGCTTAATTTTGCTATCTGTAAATACTTGATAAAGCCCCCGACTGAACGAAAGTTCGGTCGGGGATTTTTTATGCCCTCAAATAAAGTGCAAATACTTAACGCATGGCATAAGAATCAAATCTAAAAGGAGTATTATAAAAGAAAAGTGCGAGAAGTCATACAGACCGCTCGCACTCTATCACCTATTCTATAAAAACGAATTAATCTTAGGTGTTATTAAGCGTTCTTAATATAATCTACAATCCAAGCGCCAACTTCTTTTGTACCGTATTTTTCTCCACCTTCTACCTGAATTTCCGGAGTACGCACGTTAGCGTCGAGCGAAGCATCTACTGCCTTTCTAATCAAAGTGCCTTCTTCTTTCAAGTCGAAGTACTCAAACAACATAGCAACCGACAAGATTTGAGCCAGCGGATTAGCGATATTCAATCCCTTAGCCTGAGGCCAAGAACCGTGGATAGGTTCGAACACCGGAGTACTTTCGCCGGTAGAAGCCGACGGCAACAATCCCATAGAGCCGCTGATACAAGAACCTTCATCGGTAAGGATATCACCGAAAGTATTTTCCGTAACCATTACATCGAAGAACTTAGGTTCCTGAATCATGCGCATAGCCGCATTGTCAACATACATATAGTCGGTCTTTACTTCCGGATATGAAGGAGCCATTTCCTGAGCAATCTGACGCCACAAACGCGATGAAGCCAAAACGTTAGCCTTATCTACAACCGTAAGATGCTTGTTGCGCTTCATGGCATATTCAAAACCAACCTTCAAGATACGTTCTATCTCGGGGCGAGTATACATATTAGTATCGTAAGCCTTCTCGTTATCTTGATACTTCTCACCGAAATACATACCGCCGGTAAGTTCACGGATACATAGGAAGTCGGCACCATCTACCAATTCGGCACGAAGCGGAGATTTGTGAAGCAAGCACTTGAATGTCTGCACCGGACGTATATTAGCGAACAAGCCCAATTTCTTACGCATAGCCAACAAACCTTGTTCCGGACGAACCTTAGCAGTAGGGTTATTATCGAACTTAGGGTCGCCTACCGCAGAAAACAATACCGCATCGGCATTCTTACAAGCCTGATAAGTTTCTTCTGGGAATGGGTCGCCTACTTTGTCAATGGCATCAGCTCCACAGATAGCATATTCGTAACTTACTTTATGTCCGAACTTCTTACAAACGGCAGTCATGACATCTACTCCCTGAATTGAAATTTCGGGACCGATACCATCGCCCGGTAATACAGCAATTTTAAAATCCATAATCTTATTCTGTTTTTTATATCTTATTCTTCTATTATATTTAGCATTTTGATGGTAGCTTTAATGGCAGCTTCCGTTTGGTCAGCGTCAAGTCCGCGTGTACGGAACTCCCTGTCTTCGTAGCTCCATGTGATTACCGTCTGCACAAAGGCATCGGTACGTCCGCCAGGAGGGATAGACACGGCGTAATTGGTAAGCATGGGGAACTTGCGATGCAGCGCCTCCTTATATATCTTACGGAGTGCACGTACAAAAGCGTCATACTGACCATCGCCCGATGAACTTTCCTGATATACCTGTCCGTCTATTTCTATGCTTAGTGTAGCCATCGGTTTCAGCCCCTTTGCCAAGGTTACGAAATAGCTTAGCAACTTCACCTTATTATTTATACAGTCGTGCTTCAGCACATCCGATATAATATAAGGCAGATCGTCTTGCGTAACCTGTTCCTTACGGTCGCCCAACTCGATGATGCGCTGAGTGACTTTACGCATCGAATCTTCATCGAGTTCCAAGCCCAGACTTTCCAAGTTCTTGCGGATATTAGCCTTTCCAGAATTCTTTCCGAGGGCATATTCTCGCACGCGACCAAATCGCTCGGGCAACAAATCGTTGCAGTACAGATTGTTCTTATTGTCGCCATCGGCATGTACCCCAGCAACCTGCGTAAATACGCTCTCGCCAACAATAGGCTTATTAGCCGGAATACTAACACCAGAATACGATTCCACCAGACGACTTACCTCATTAAGGCGACTCTCGTCTATATTGGTGATAGCATGAAAATGATCTTTCAGAATAGCCTGCACACTCGACAACGGAGCATTGCCCGCGCGTTCGCCCAAGCCATTGATGGTGGTATGAAGCCCTCGCACTCCGCTCAGCACGGCTGCCAGTACATTACTTACTGCCAAATCATAATCATTATGCGCATGGAAATCGAAATGCAAATCTGGATAGCGTTTCTTCATCTTACGCATGAACTCTATCACCTGAAGCGGATTGAGGATACCCAAAGTATCGGGCAACATGAAACGACGTATGCCTGTATCTTTCAGCCCGTCTACCAAGCCGAACACATAATCTGGCGAATCCTTTATACCGTTGCTCCAGTCTTCAAGGTATACATTTACATCCATCCCCTTATCAATGGCATACGCCACCGTTTTGCGGATATCAGCCAAATGCTCCTGTAACGTCTTCTTCAGCTGAAAAGTACAATGCTTTTCAGAGCCCTTGGTCAAGAGGTTTATCACCCGGCATCCAGTATTATAAATCCAATCGACAGAAGTCTTACCATCTACGAATCCAAGTACTTCTACCCTCGACAACAAGTTCTTGCGCGCCGCCCAATCGCAAATCATCCGCACAGCGTTGAACTCACCTTCCGACACTCGTGCCGATGCCACCTCTATACGGTCTACCCTCAATTCTTCGAGCAGCAAACGCGCTATCATCAGTTTTTCATGAGGCACGAAAGACACTCCGCTGGTCTGTTCACCGTCGCGGAGTGTTGTATCCATGATCTCTATTCTCGGATTCTCGTTCATCTCTATTCTGTTTCTTATTGGTTATTCGATAACCCTATCGGTTATGCTCGAAAGCCTCTATCTTATCCTTATTCTGTACAAGGAAGTCGATATCGTCCAGGCCGTTCATCAAGCAATGTTTCTTATAAGCGTTGATTTCGAAATGCTCGCTCTTTCCTGTCGACTTATTGGTTATAGTCTGTTCTGGCAAATTCACTTCCACCTCTGTCTTCGGGTCGGCATAGATAGAATCGAACAATTCTTTCAAGAACGGCTCGCTCACCACTACCGGAAGCACGAAGTTATTCAGCTCATTGTTTTTATGGATATCGGCAAAGAAGCTCGATACCACTACTCTAAAGCCATATCCGGCGATAGCCCAAGCCGCATGTTCACGACTGGAACCGCTACCGAAGTTCTTTCCGGCTACCAATATCTGGCCGCTGTAAGTAGGGTCGTTCAGTACGAACTTTTCGTTTACAGTTCCGTCGGGGTTATAACGCCAATCGCGGAATAAGTTATCTCCAAAAAACTTCTCGTCGCGTGTGGTCGCCTTCAAGAAACGAGCCGGTATAATCTGGTCGGTATCTACATTCTCTAAAGGAAGTGGAATACAAGTGCTGGTTATGATGTTAAATTTCTGTTTCATCTTTCTACGTATTAAAGAAAATCAAAGTAATGTTCTGGGGTCGGTTATCACTCCTGTCACTGCTGCTGCCGCTGCTGTAAGCGGGCTTGCCAACAAGGTACGTGAGCCTGGTCCCTGACGACCTTCAAAGTTACGGTTGCTGGTAGATACCGAATACTTGCCGGCTGGTATCTTGTCATCGTTCATAGCCAAGCAAGCCGAACATCCCGGCTGACGGATTTCGAATCCAGCCTCTTCTAATACCTTATCGAGTCCTTCTTCACGAATCTGCTCGTCTACCATCCAAGAACCGGGTACCAACCAAGCAATGATATTATCCGCTTTCTTGCGTCCTTTTACTATAGAAGCAAAAGCGCGGAAGTCTTCTATACGACCGTTGGTACAAGCACCCAAGAATACATAATCTACTTTCTTTCCAAGCAAAGATTCACCCGGCTTAAAGCCCATATAGTTCAATGATTTCTCGAAAGATGCTTTCTCTACATCGCTCATTCCGTCAGTAACGGGGATGTGGTCTGTTATAGCCATGCCCATACCCGGATTTGTTCCGTAAGTAATCATCGGCTGAATATCAGCGGCATCATAGCAAACTTCTTTGTCGAAAACGGCATCATCGTCGCTCTTCAATGTTTTCCAATACGCTACAGCCTTATCCCAGTCTTCACCTTTAGGAGCATACTCGCGTCCTTTAATATATTCAAAGGTAACATCATCGGGAGCAATCATACCGCCACGCGCTCCCATTTCTATACTCAGATTACACAGTGTAAGACGTCCTTCCATAGTAAGGCTACGGATAGCTTCGCCTGCATATTCCACGAAATATCCTGTCGCGCCGCTGGTTGTCATTTTAGACATCATGTAAAGAGCCACGTCTTTAGCGGTTACGCCCTTGCCCAACTTGCCGTCAATGGTGATACGCATAGTCTTGGGGCGCGACTGCAAAATACATTGCGAAGCCATTACCATCTCTACCTCGCTGGTTCCGATACCAAAAGCAACTGCTCCCATCGCTCCGTGAGTAGATGTATGCGAGTCGCCGCACACTATGGTCATTCCCGGCAGGGTAAGTCCTCTCTCCGGTCCTACCACATGAATGATACCATTCTTCTTATTCATCATGCCAAAATGCGCCAAGCCGAAATCTTCTGCATTCTTAGCTAAAGTATCCACCTGAGTTCTTGATACAGGATCTTCAATAGGTTTGTCCTGATTGTGAGTCGGAGTATTATGGTCGGGCATACAGTAGATACGCTCCGGACGAAAACACTTCAACCCTCTGGCACGCATACCCGCAAAAGCCTGCGGACTGGTTACCTCATGACAATAAAGACGATCTATATATAACTGGGTTGGTCCGTCTTCTACCTTCTGCACTACGTGTGCATCCCATATCTTATCAAATAAAGTGTTAGCCATATTTTTCTCGCTCGTTTAGGATTTATTTATTCGTTATTATTTCTTGAACTTATTGATACAGTCGATATAAGCCTCAACCGATGCGGCGATAATATCCGTGTTAGCGCCAAAGCCGTAATACATCTGTCCGTCGTATTCTACCTGCATGTGTACTTTACCTACGTCATCACTACCCTTGCTGATGGCCTGGATAGTAAATTCTTTCAATGTCATTTGGCGTTTGATAATCTGCTTAACCGCCTTTATAGCAGCGTCTACCGGACCGTTACCTGTAGCAGCAGCTTCAAAGTGCTCGCCCGAAATGTTCAAGCCGAGGCTTGCTACCGAACGAACGCCAACACCGCTTGTAACCTGCAGATATTCCAATTTGATGTGATGATTTACATTGCGGTCGGCACCAGCCAATACCATGATATCATCGTCCGAGATATCTTTTTTCTTATCAGCCAACTTTAAGAAATCCTCGTATACCTTGTCGAGTTTCTCTTGATTCATCTCTACGCCTAATACGTGCAGACGATGCTTCAAAGCCGCACGTCCACTGCGTGCAGTCAATACGATAGCGTTATCATCAATACCCACATCTTTAGGGTCGATAATTTCGTAAGTCTGAACATTCTTCAAAACTCCATCCTGATGAATACCCGAAGAATGAGCGAAAGCGTTACGTCCTACTATAGCCTTGTTGGGCTGAACCGGCATATTCATCAAGCTCGACACCATACGGCTTGTAGGATATATTTTCTGAGTATTGATATTAGTATCGATATCGATAGAATGATGACAGCGAAGAATCATAGCCACTTCTTCGAGTGCCGTGTTTCCGGCACGTTCGCCAATACCGTTGATAGTAACCTCTACCTGACGCGCTCCATTCAGCACACCGCTGATGGTACGCCCTCCATTCAGCCCCCCGCTGATGGTTTTGGCGTTAGCCATACCCAAGTCGTTATGGCAATGCGTAGAAATGATGGCTTTGTCTATGCCGTCTACATGGTCTACCAGATATTTTATTTTTGCTCCATATTCGCTTGGCAAGCAATATCCGGTAGTATCAGGAATATTAACCACGGTAGCTCCGGCTTTAATAACAGCCTCTACCACACGGGCCAGATATTAAACACCAGCCTCTACCACACGGGCCAGATATTCATTATCTGTACGGCCAGCGTCTTCTGCATAAAACTCTACATCGTCTACATAACGGCGTGCATACTTAACCGCTGCCACCGCACGCTCAATAATTTCTTCACGAGTAGAATTGAATTTATATTTAATGTGAGAGTCAGAAGTTCCGATACCTGTATGTATACGTTTATGCTTGGCGAATCTCAACGCATCGGCAGCCACATCTATATCTTTCTGCACCGCACGTGTCAAAGCACAGATGGTAGGCCATGTAACAGCCTTCGAAATTTCAATAACCGAATTAAAGTCGCCCGGACTCGATATAGGGAATCCTGCTTCTATCACATCCACACCCAGACTCTCCAGTTGCTTTGCAACCTGAATCTTCTCTACTGTGTTTAACTGACAACCTGGCACCTGTTCGCCATCGCGTAATGTCGTATCAAAAATAAATAATCTGTCACTCATAATATTCTCGTTCTTTATTGTTTTCTTAATATGCAAAAAGCCTTTCGCACAGGGAAGTGAGAAAGGCTTTATATCATATTGGTTATACATTATTAAGCATGCGACTCACTTCCCACTGGCTTCACCAATAGAATAATCAAACCGCATAGCAAAATATGTATAAACAATGTATTCATCTTTTTTTCGTTTTATATGGCCGCAAAGTTATAGATTAATTCAATATTACAAAATAAAATGTTAGTTTTTTATCGCTTTTAGCGACAATTTCATACTTATATCAATTTTTTAAGCACAATTCATGCAAACTAAACCAAAATAACCACTTTTGGGTATTGTGTAGCAGTTACCAAACAAGCACATTTGCATTCTAAATTATAGAGTTGTCCAAAACCAAGCATATTTAAATATGAACAGTTTGAGACTTATTTGGTAAACATATGAATTTCAAAACATTAACTTCATCGCTCTTCATAGCAATTTCAGTATCGGTCAACGCTCAAACACAGACTTTCAAGGTGTCTGGAACAGTCAAAGACACTAAGGGCGATGGCGTGGAACTTGCCACCGTCATCCTAAACAACGACCTTGTTACCAGTACGAGTAATGGGGGGCAGTTTGTGCTGGGCAACGTACCTAAAGGTACATACACATACAAGGTTACTTTCGTGGGGTTCCAAACCGTCACTGGTACAATCACTGTAGATGCCGACCGCACCATAAACGTAACACTCAATGAACTTGGATTGCAACTCAACGATGTTGTTGTAACCGCACGACAAGTACAAATGGGATCGAAATCGATTGTCGGTGAGGACGCCATTCGCCACATACAGCCAAAGAGTGTGAGCGACATACTACAACTTATTCCAGGCAACCTTACCCAAAATCCTAATCTCAACAAGTTGTCGCAAGCCCATATAAGAGAAATTGACGATAACGACAAGAATAACGCATTAGGAACAGGAGTGGTGGTAGACGGCACACCGCTTAGCAACAATGCAAACCTACAGGCACTTTCACCAACACGATATGGCTCCAACTCTGGAGCTCAAAGTGACGGAATGAGTGACCAAACGACAGCTGGACAGGGTGCCGACCTACGTACAGTAAGTGCCGGCAACATAGAGTCGGTAGAAGTAGTGCGTGGTATTCCGGGTGTTGAATATGGCAACCTAACTTCAGGATTAGTTATTGTAAAGACCAAATCTGGACGTACACCATGGGAGGCAAAAGTACAAACCGACCCTTACTCAAAGCTAGTATATGCAGGAAAGGGCTTCGCGCTGGATGGAGGTGGAGCCATCAATTTCAGTGTAGACTGGTCGCAGTCGTGGGGCGACACGCGTCGCCACTATCTTGGCTATGACCGCATGACTGCTACGGCTGGATACAGCAATCGCTGGAATGGATTATCGTTTAACGTTAAAGGAGCAGTTTACTCCAACATAAACACCCGCAAGCAAGATAAGCAATATGAGGAGCAGGACCTGCATTTTAAAAACAAGAACATTGGCGCACGCCTCTCATTCAATGGTAGTTATACCTCAAGTGAGAGTTTTATCACACGCATTGACTATAATCTATCAGCACAAGTGTCGAAAACTATCGATGAACACTATGACCTCATATCCAATCCTGATGGTGTCATCACAAACGTACGCGAACCAGGCGTGCATGAAGCGATATTCAAGAACAAGAGCTATCACTCAGAATACCGCATTGACGGATTACCAGTCAACGTTTATGCACAGCTTGTGGTCAACAAGTATGTAGGACTTGGAGGTACCAACCACACGACACTAAAACTCGGTACCGAATATACTTACGATGCCAACAAGGGCGATGGATTGATTTTCGACATGGAAAACCCTCCACAGGCTATGGGTGCGCAGACTTTGCGTCCTAGAGCATTTAATGATATTCCAGCTCTCCACACCCTCTCAGGCTTTGTTAGCGACAAGCTGTCGCTAGCTATCGGAACAACACGAGCAGAAGTAGAGGCTGGCGTGCGTTTCAGCAACCTCTTCCTCAATGCCGACAAAAGTGGCGGCAATAAAGGAATGTTTGTAGCCGAGCCACGTGTTAACGCCACAATTAATCTGCTCAACAAGAGCAACAACAGATTCTTTGACGACCTGTCGCTCACAGGAGGATTTGGTCTGAGTAATAAGATGCCTACGCTACTCTACCTCTATCCAGATAATGTGTATTACGACAACGTAAGTTTGAGCAAATATGGAGACAAGGCAAAAGACAGACTGGCCCTACTCACCACAGATGTTATTAGCAACACCACAAACCACAACCTTCGTCCAGCGCACACACGAAAATTAGAGGGCGGACTATCATTCCGTAAGGGAAAAGTGAATGGATACGTAACATACTTCAACGAGCGCCACACCCACGAGTTCGGTTTTGCTTCGCAGCTCTACTGGGCTAACTATACGCGCTACGATGTGCCGGCCACGGCTACAGACCCTATGTATGATGCTTCTACCGGCGACGTTACATATATGTATAATAATGAAAAGTTAAAGGCACAGAAAACACAGATTACAGACATGCTTACATGGGGGCGGCCAGCCAACAACTCACGCTCGCTTAAGCATGGCATAGAGTATGGCTTAGACCTCGGAGTATTCAAACCACTGCGCACCTCGCTAAGCATAAACGGCGCATGGTTCCATGTGTCGCGCACAGAGGAGGAGACATCGCTCAACTATATCAATCGTAATTTCGACTATGTGGCTGTTATGCCATCTGGTTATGGTACAGTAAAAGACCGCTTTAACACAACGTTCCGCTTCATCACTCACCTGCCTGCTGTGAAAATGATTTTCACAACAACTGTACAGGTGGTGTGGTATGATAGTGAGCGCATGGTCTACAATGACGCTTCTGGCAACCCCCGCACACATATCGTAAACTATCAAGGTCGCGACTATCTGGCTGTTGACCCAATTGGTTATTATGACCGAGGCGGACACTATACAGATTGGCAACCGCAGATGGCAAATGACGCAACGCTCTGTCTGATGATGCAGCGCTTCCAGACTTATGCTTTCGAGAAGGATGTTGTGAAACCGTGGGCACTATTTAATTTCCGCTTCACAAAAGAACTTGGACGCATAGCAGAACTATCGTTCACGGCCAACAATTTCACGAACAAGCGCAAGTGGCATACAAACAAACATACACTAGCCAAACGCCAACTTTATCCAGACATGTATTTTGGGGCAGAGGTAAAATTTAAATTTTGAATTTAAGAACGAACATTTTTAACTACATAACATAATAATAAGTAATAGAAGAAAATGAAGAAAGCTATTTTAAAGACCATCTGGGCATTGCTTGCCATTGCGGCTATTGTGCCCATAGTATCATGCTCTGACAATGACGAGCCAGAAGTAAAATCTTATGAAGTAACAGTTAACATCACTATGCCTGATGGCGTAGACGCTACATCAGTAGAAGACCTTAAACTTGTCACAACAAAAGGCTCAGTTAATGACACCATCAAGTTGCAGTCGGCAAGTGAAAAGATAACGCTAACACAGGGCCAGTACTCCTTCTCCGTGAGCGGTAAGATAAAAGATGACGCTACAGCTCGTGTAGTGGCCACAGGCTCTGCCGACGTGTATGCAAACCAAACCGTAGCGCTTGACTTGCAGACCGTATATCAGTCGCCTCTTGTATTCAAAGCTATTTACACCACTGGTGGTAAAATGGGTTACATGGTTGATGGATATTTTGAAATCGTGAACAACTCTGATGAAGTTCAGTATCTTGATGGTATTGTGATGTCTGCACCTGCAGGTCAGCAAACTCAGAAGAATGCATGGCAAGCTGCCGGTATAACCGATCTCTATGCCTGTGGCCAAGGTACCGTTGTTGCTTTCCCTGGTACTAGTGGCGGCAAGGAATATCCTATTCAGCCTGGTGAAAGCGTAGTCGTAGCACAAGACGCTGCAGACCATAGTAAACTAGCCCCTGAAGGCAACCACTGCGTAGATCTTTCGGGTGCCGACTGGGAAATATACATCTCCAACGTAAAAGGCGAGACCGATTACAATGCCCCAAACCTAAGCATTATCTTCCAAAACAACACTTATATGAAGGCATTCGGTTTAGGATTTTTTGGACGTGCCTATATCCTTGCAAAACTGCCTAACGGCATGACTCCTGAGGCCTATGCCGCTGATCCTGCAAACTTGCAGACTACTCCAAACAGCACCAGCACAATGCAGTTTCTTATGATACCGAGCAAATATGTGCTCGATGCCGTAGACATCTGGAATAATGACAATGAAACACATTATCCTACATTCCTCCCCAAGGATGACGCACAGGGTGTATCTGCCTCTGAAACATGGGTAGGCAAATGCATTAGAAGAAAGGTTTCTAAAATTGTTAACGGACGTGCCTATTATCAAGACACCAACAACTCGTCTAATGACTTTCTTAACAATCAGCCGCTTACACCAGGCGTAAAGCCAACTGAGGTGGATAAATGATTTAGTTAACGAGTTGATAGCTTTACATCTTTAGAAAACAAAAAGATTCAAAGCTACCAACTCGTTTGCTTTAAACTTGCAATCTCAATATTTTGTCAACTCATAAACTCGTTAACTTCGAAAAATAATGAATAAATATTTTATGTTATGTGTCATGGCTGCCAGTGCGGCACAAGTCGCGGCACAAACCGAGTTTGACAATGCAGCAAAACAGGGACATGAGGGTGCGGTAAACGAATTATTCAACATACGTTACCATAGCATCAACCCCACACGCCTTGCGTACAACCGCATTCAAACCACAGGCGAGGCTTTCGTGAGTTACGATCTCACACGTGGAGACTTTCACGATGCAGGAACGGCTGGCAATGTCAATAATATTAATGTACAGCTTGGGGGACTTCACCATTTTGACCGTATAGACGTATCTGGATACATACGTTACATAAATACAAGCTATAAAAATCAGGTATGGAACTCAACTCTTTTTCTTATCCCTAAAAATCCTTTTGTGCTTGCCGACTCAGTAGCAAGTAACGGAAACGCTGAAACATTCGCCATGGGTGCAGAGTTCGCTTATCGTTTCACCAAGAATATAAAAGGAGGATTAGGGGCAGGACTAACAGTAGGTAGCATGAGCGACCAAACAGACCCACGTCCAAAAACAAACACGTCGCGCTTCAACATAACGGCAGGTGCCGATGCTACCCTATCATCGGCATGGGTACTCGGATTGGCAGCACGTTTAGAGTTGCTCAGTAGTAATCTTTCCTACACTGTGGTCAATCCGCTTATAAATCACCGATATTTCCTTCTGAAAGGTATGGGTGACTATTATCGCCGTTCAAGCAGTGAGGATTCGGGCTATCAGCGCGACTATAAGGGTACAACTTTTTCAGGTGAACTGTCGGTAACATTCAAGCCATCAGGATCTCCGTTTCAGAACATTGTGCTGTTAAAAGCCTCAGCAGGTAACGAAAAAGCTACCGACGGTGGCTCTGCCTATACATTCAAGGGCGGCGACTACTATTTTAGCTGTCTCAATGTGAAAGACCGCCTCATGTTCTCACATAACGAACGTATGCTTCACAACATCATATTAGGGGCTGAGATAGCTAACGGTAACTCCGACTGGTATGACCAAAAGAAACTTACCGACACACAGCATGGAAACATCTCATATTATGAGGTTCTGAGAAAGACGCGCATACAGAAACAAAAAGACATGGCCGTTACTGCCGAGTATCGATTTGACCATCTAACCGATGGACAGTGCGATTTCTACGCATCGTTACTTACAGCACTTACCAACAACACATTAAAGCACTACAATGACAACGGTACGCAAAAGCAGCAGTGGACTAACCTTGCGCTCAATCTCACCGTAGGTAAACACTTTATCATTGGCAATGGCATTCTTAGCGCACAGATTACCACAGGATATGTTACGCCGATAAAAGACCGCCAGTTTGCCACTGGCACTAACGTGACAGGTTCCGATGACATAACTGGCATTTATGTAACACGTCAATTTGAGTATGCATCGGCTAAGCGTATATGTTTAGGGGGTTCTGCCGACTATTGTTTTCCTGTAGCAAAAGACGTACGCCTAGGTCTGTTCGGTAAGGTTCTGTCTACGTCCTACAAAGATGACGCACAGTATTATGCCTACTTTAAATCTACATCGCTCACCCGTGGCGAGTTTGGTGTGTATGTCAACTTTTGAAAACCATTATTATGAAAAAAATATTTAAGACATACTACCTTGCTATCATTTCTTGCCTTGCTGTATTGTCGGCCTCGGCAAAGGATGGTTTAGCAGTGGTCATTGATGCTGTTAGCTATGAAAAGGCTCGCACGGAACTCGATGGCTATGTGCATGCGTTGGAAAAAAAACAGAATTATAAAGTATATATTGTGGTTGACAAATGGCAGGTGCCAGATAGTATACGCACACGTCTTATCAGTCTGCATGAAAAGAAACGCGATGCCATAGTGGGCGCTGTGCTCATTGGCGACATACCGATACCGATGGTGCGTGATGCACAACATCTTACATCAGCCTTCAAGATGGATCAGAGTAGAGACCGCCGTGAATCATCAGTGCCAAGCGATAGATTCTATGATGATTTCGGACTTAAGTTCAAGTCGCTAGGCAAGGATGCGGAGCTACCTTATTGGTACTACTCGCTTTCTGCAGATGGCCACCAACGTGTGTGTCCTGATATTTTTAGCGGGCGCATACGCCCTACTGATGCAGGCGGAGTATCGCGTTATGACAAGTTGCGTGCTTATCTGCGTAAAGCTACTGCGACTAAAACTCAGCCTGAGAAGATGAGTTCCGTATTCGTATTCACCGGTGACGGCAGCATATCAGAGTCTAAGCCAGCACATATAGATGAGTTTCGTGGGTTGATGGAGCATTTTCCACAGTTATCGGCTATACCAAACGCATTCAGTTATATGGACTATAATGACGCTACTCCCATACGGTTTCGCATGATGGATGAGTTGATGCGTCCAGACCTCAGTTTAGCTGTGTTACACCATCATGGCGACTGGGACACACAATATCTCAATATGCGGTCTAGCGATAATCTCACCATTGACGATTTCGCGAAATATAAATTTCGCCCCAATGCCCGCTGTGTGGTATTCGATGCTTGCTTTAACGGCTCGTTTCATCGCGACGACTGCATAGCCAACCAATACATATTCAGCAGCGGTGCCACCGTTGCTACCCTTGCAGGTAGCGTTAACATCATTCAAGACAAGTGGTATGATCACTACCTCGGTTTGCTTGCCTGCGGCAAAAGCATAGGCTATATAAACCAGCACACCGCATATCTTGAATCGCATGTAATCGGCGACCCCACTTTCGCATTCATTCCTACACCGCCGGTCAAAGGGTCTGCCGACCTCCTTTGCCATAACATGCTTGAGCATACGCAACGATACAACGACCAGACTTTACTCCACATCCTAAACTCTTCCCCTCTCGCCACAGTGCGTCTGCAGGCTTTCACTATGCTGTGTAACCGTAAATCAGACCTTATAGAAGATGCCATTATTACAGCGCTAAGTGATAACTACGAAATGTTGCAACGTTTCGCCGTAAACATGATGTCAAAAAGTGGCAGTCCGAAACTAATCCCAGCTTTTGCCCGTCTGCTCACGCGTCCAAACCTGTCTAAACGTGTTGCCTTCAACGCCGATCAGGCAATACAGTTCTTTGATAAACGCTTACTTTCAGAGGCTTTGGAAAAAGAATTGCACGCCATTGAAGATCATCTTGTCAAGCCCGACTCATTTTGTAATGCCATACGCGGACAAGTGGAAAAAATGGGAGCTCGTTGGGATAATGACATATTGAGCCTTTGTAGTGACAGTCTCGACAAAAAACATGCTCTACGTCAAGCAGGATACATGCGCATCTATTGTCCTGCTTATCTTCTTCCGCAAGTGGCAGACTATACTCTCCGCTGCGAAGACAATGATTTAAAGAAGGCTCTGCTTGATGTCATGGGATGGCACTACAACGCCTACACCTCAAACATATGCCTTGATGCGGCACACAAGATTAACGCCGATACGTCATTGCCTATATATGTAAGAGAAGAAGCCCTACGCACAATTCTCAGAATCGAAAAATAGAGATGTAAATATGTTAATATTTACCGCACACCTTTATATAAACCCCTTAACTTATAAAAAATGAACTACAAGAAAATATTTTTATCAATGGTAGCTATCGGTTGCTTCATCAATACACAAGCACGCGATGGATTCGCCATTGTCATTGATCAGAAGAGCTACAATGAAGCTAAAGTACAGGTCGATGCCTACGCCGCAGCAGTAGAGCAACTGCATGGCATGAAATCGTATATAGTTATTGACCGTTGGCAAGTACCCGACAGTATACGTGCCACACTTATCCGCATGCACTCGCAGAAACAGGACCCCGTAATAGGTGCCGTATTTATGGGAGATATACCAATACCCATGGTGCGCGATGCACAGCACATGACAAGCGCATTCAAGATGGACCAACAACGCGACCGTCATGAGTCGTCGGTGCCTTCCGACCGATATTATGACGACTTCGGACTGCGGTTCCGCTCGCTCGGCAAAGATGACGAGAAGCCATACTTCTACTATTCGCTAACCGCCGACAGTAGGCAGCACTTACAACCTACCATCTATAGCGGACGCATACGTCCCACCGATGCCGGAGGTACATCACGCTACGAAAAGCTACGTTCATATCTTACCAAGTTAGTAGATGAAAAGCGTATCCAACGCCAGTTGCAACAGATGTTCTACTTCAGCGGACATGGATACATAAGCGAATCTAAAGTGGCACGCATCGATGAAAAGAGCTCGTATCTTGAACACTTTCCAGAGTTGAAAGGGCGTACTAACCGAATTGGCTATCTCGACCACAGTGACCGCAATCCCGTAAAGACAATGCTGATGGACGAGTTAATGCGTACCGACCTAGACTTGGCTGTGCTTCACCATCATGGATATTGGAACACACAGTATCTAAACAACATTGTAAAACCGCAAACCGTACGTGAAGCCAAGGACTTTATCATGCGCAATTGTCGCGAGCACATATACGAGGCCAAGCAGCGTGGTAAGAACGCCGACTCATTACGTATAGCGCTGGAAAAGAAATTCGACCTTCCGCAATCGTGGTTGGCAAATGCGCTCTCCACGACGCTTGCCGAACAAGATTCACTGGCAGAAGCTGCAGCCGACTTACATCTTGAAGATTTCAATGGATACGGCTATCGACCCAATGTGCCGGTGGTTGTAATTGACGCCTGTTTTTGCGGCTCGTTCCATCAAGACGACTGCATAGCCAACGAGTATCTGTTTCAGCCAGGACGAACAGTAGTGTGTATCGCTAACACAGTAAATGTTCTTCAAGACAAGTGGAGCGACCGTATGCTTGGATTGATAAGCAACGGCGGATGCGCTGGCGACATTGTACGCTACAGCACTTATCTTGAGTCGCACGTCATAGGCGACCCTACCTTCCGATTTGCTTCAGCCGACAGCAAGACGCTCGATATCGACCACATCATCAACGAGGATAAGCCATCAATGTGGAAGAAATTACTCCATAATGACCATCCTGACCTACAGTCGCTTGCCATCGAACATCTCTGCCGACACGGTCTGCTATCATCGGCACAGCTGCGTGATATATATGAAACATCACCGTTTGCAACTGTTCGCTTGCAAGCGTTAGAAAAGATTTTCCTTATTGGCGATGACAACTTCATTGCCGTTCTTGAGGAAGCTTCGCAAGACAGTCACGAGTTAGTACAACGCCAAGCCATACGGCTTATAGGCAAGAGCGGAGACGAACGCCTCATTC
>FR881259.1:0-6125 GCA_000434735.1 Bacteroides sp. CAG:530 | reverse complement strand
CTCATTCCTGCTCTCATAAAGATATGCATCACCAACAACACATCAGATCGCTGCAACTTTAACGCCATGGTAGATCTCAGTGTCTTCCCAAAAGAAAAACTGCTAGAGGAATTCGCACGGCAGTTTGACGACCCGAAGGTATGTTACATGCATAAGGACAGTGTGCGCAGCATAATAAAGCGCACCATAGAACGCAAGGCCGACATGTGGACAGCCGACATGAAGCAGATTACAGATGCTACTATCACAGCAAAGCAACGATTGCGCTTAATACGCCAAACACGCAACTATATGGTACACTCTCTGATTCCAACACTGTTAAACTATCTACCCTCTGCCAATACCGATACACAGATTGCCCTGCTTGAGATGTTAGGTTGGCACACATATTCTTATATGGCACCTCGTATGATAGAAGCCATAAGCCCAATATCAACCGACACACACTACAGCGAAGCCGTTAGAGAAGAAGCTCGAAAAACCATTGCAAGATTATCACATAAGTAGAATAAAGAGAAGAGAACACACAGTTAATATGAAGACAAGACAATCTATAATGTTACTTCTCATGCTGCTTTCATCGGCAACAATGGCGCAAACCTTGACGCGCAAGGCATATCCTACCCCTAAGGTAACGCCCGAGGTACGGCGCATACGCTCTGCCATAAAGCCCATGCATGTAAATAAGGCTAACGTGATACTGCCCGAGGCTGTAGACAACTCAAAAAATAAGTATTTTCCACCTGTCATAAACCAAGACGGAGGATCGTGCGCACAGGCGTCGAGTATAGGATACGTATTCACCTATGAAATTAACCGCCTGCTTGACCGTGACGCATCGGCCTCTGCCGACAATCGTTTCGCCTACAAGTTCTCATGGAACATGCTCAACGATGGAGAAGATCAGGGCGGTTTTGCCGAACAGGGCTTTTATCTTGCGCAGCGTTACGGCATGATGACCGAAGCCGACTATGGCACATCGGGCATTTATCAGTTTCGCTGGGCTTCTGGCTATGACAAATACCTGAATGCCATGCGCTACAGGGTTAAGGAAATCCTTTCGTTTGATGCCACCGATCTGCCATCGCTAAAGAGATGGCTTTACGATGCCGCCGATGGCAGTACACATGGTGGTCTGCTCACATTCTCATCTCAATCTACTGGATGGACTATCAACAACAACTACAACGGACCATCTAATACAGGATATCACTCTCTACTTACGCATCTCGCTACAAGCGGGGCGCACGCCATGACAATTGTTGGCTACGATGATCTTGTAGAGTTCAGTGATACCGACGGACAAAAGCATAAGGGAGCCTTCATAGTATGCAACACATGGGGTACATTCTCTCATGACCAAGGCCGTTTCTACCTGCCATATTGGTTCTTTACAGATCACCAACACACAGACATTGTGCTATCAAGCAAAATGCAGGCGGTGCGAGTAGCCACATACGACCCCAAGATTGTATTTAAGGTAAAACTGAAATACAGTTCTCGCAATGACCTCTCTTTCGGCACAGCACGCCGTGATAACGGTAACACATCATCAACACCGCAATATAATTATGCTCAAGCCTTTTTCAATGCCGGAGGAGACTACCCCATGCAAGGACAATTTCTTGGCGATGATATCGAAATAGCCATTGATGCCACCGTAGCTGGCGCACAGCCATCTGATGGCGAGGTTTATTTCATAGCTGTCAAGAAAGCGGCTATTGGTAAAACCGTAGGCAATGGAACAGTTGAAGCTATTTCACTTGACGACTACCGTGGCGAAACTCCAGTGGAGCACAAGTGTATTTCTTCTTCTTTTCCGACAGCTGTAAATCCCGGCATCACAGGTTTTTGGGTTCGACCTTCCGACAACCGCACCGACCGATATAAACTTTCAGCTTCATCTTACAAATATTTGGAGAACGGTACATTGTCACCACGTACATTTATAGTGCGCACCGCCACAGGTAAAGCCGTAAAGATGAGTTTCGGCAATCTATCGTCCGACGGACGGACGCTAAACATTCGTTATAAGTAAATATCTGTTTTAGCAAAATCATTATTATGAATAAAGAAAGAAATAGCACTATACGCAAGATACAAAATATAAGCAAAATCTTTGTATTTGTGATTTCGCTTCTATCTCTCGCTTCGTGTAGCAAAGGCGATGAAGACAACAGTTCAACTTCTACCACCAATGCCATGAGCGTTAACATTCAGCCTGACACATGGACATATATATCGTTATCCGACGGAAAGATAGTAGGAACAAGCGAGCTCGGTGACACTGATGCCGAGAAAGCATGGCACGACCGTACCGACTGGGATGTGGCTCTGTGTAACGGTATAATCCGCACCAACAGTGGTACGTCGGGCATAGGGCGTGGCGGTATTATGTCATCGCCACAGAGTTTCGACAATGTAGACGCTTCGGCTGTCACATCTTTCAATGTAGACGCAGATACGGTTACAGTCAGAAGGATAGGCAACTAAGTTTACAATTTATCCTCTTGCGAAAGGAACCAATTCCTTCTGCGAAAGGAAACGATTCCTTATAAGAAAGGAATAACGCATACTGAAGAAATGCAAATCTTAATCATTATACATACAGAAAAGCCTCACTACAAACCGAAAATGGTTATAGTGAGGCTTTAGCATGTACGCCCGTGGGGAGTCGAACCCCAATCGAAGGAACCGGAATCCTTTATTCTATCCATTGAACTACGGGCGCATAGTTTTCTGTTTTGCTCGGCAAAAATACAATTATTCTGCATTCAAACCTAATATTAAACTGCAAAAAATCACTTCCATATTGCAAATAATCGACAATATTAATTATCACAATAAACGCTACTCCACGTAAAAAGATACATTTTGTAAACATAATAATTTATTTTGGTTGCATTTTAGCAAATAATATCTATCTTTGCGGACAATTAAATTTAATATAGAAATGAGTTACCTTATAAAACCGAAAGATTATAAGCCTTTGCTCGATATGAAACAAACCGAGTTGGGGATCAAACAAATAAAAGATTTCTTTCAGCAGAACCTATCGTCCGAGCTTCGCCTTCGACGTGTCACTGCGCCACTGTTCGTATTAAAAGGAATGGGTATCAATGACGACTTAAACGGTGTGGAAAGACCGGTGTCATTCCCTATCAAGGACTTAGGAGACCAGCAGGCAGAAGTGGTTCACTCGCTCGCCAAATGGAAACGAGTAACATTGGCCGACTATAAAGTGGATCCGGGATATGGCATTTATACAGATATGAACGCTATCCGTGCCGACGAAGAGTTAGGCAATCTGCACTCGCTATATGTTGACCAGTGGGACTGGGAACAGGTTATCACCGCCGAACATCGCACCGTAGCTTTCCTTAAAGATACGGTAAGCAGAATCTATTCGGCCATGCTGCGCACGGAGTATATGATTTGCGAAGTATATCCGCAGATAAAGCCATTCCTTGCTAAAGAGCTGCATTTCATCCACTCGCAAGAGTTGCTCGATATGTATCCTGACAAAACAGCTAAGGAACGCGAGAACCTGATAACCAAACGCTACGGAAGCGTTTTCATCATCGGCATCGGCTCTCAGCTTAGTAACGGCGAACCTCACGACACTCGTGCTCCAGACTATGATGACTATACTACCATAGACCCGGAAACAGGATTGCCAGGATTAAACGGTGACCTTCTTATTTGGAACCCGGTATTGGAGCGAGCTATTGAATTGTCGTCAATGGGCATTCGTGTAGACCAAGAAGCTATGATGCGTCAGCTTAAACTGGCAGGAAAAGAAGAGCGTTCTAAATTATATTTCCACAAGCGTTTGCTCGAAGGCAGTCTTCCGCTAAGCATTGGTGGTGGTATAGGTCAGTCGCGTCTTTGTATGCTATACTTGCAGAAAGGGCATATCGGGGAGATTCAAGCCAGCATCTGGCCTGAAGATATGCGTCAGGAATGCGCTAAAATAGGAATGCAATTGATTTAAAGAATATATAAGCCGAGTGTTTTTAAGCATTCGGCTTTTTATTTAACTTTGACGCAAAGGCAATGCGTATAAAAGTTTTCCGAAAAAGCATATTCTGGTCTCATCTTATTAGAAATACAAAAACAATTCACATCTATTTTTTTATTTCCGAGCTGCTGCCTAGCTTATTTAAAGATAGTGTTTTACCACAAAACACCGGATGAATTGCCACAAAACACCAAACGTTTTACCGCAAAAATTATAAATAAAACGCATCTAAAACTATAAATAAAACACATCTAAAACTTAAAAACACTTTTTGTAACCAAATAAAAATGAGTAACTTTGCATTGGAAATAAGAAGAAATAAAATAAGCAAACGAATATGGCATATAAAAATAGAGTTTTTGACGTGCAACTTAAAGCCCATCTTAAAGCAATGGGAGCCGTGCTCATTGAAGGTCCAAAATGGTGCGGCAAAACAACGACAGCCAAGCAGTTGGCAAACAGCGTTATAAGCCTGCAAGACACAGACCATCGCGAGGAATATCTGGCTACAGCCATTACTAAGCCTTCATTCTTACTGGAGGGTAATGTTCCGCGACTGATAGACGAATGGCAAGATGCGCCAATGCTATGGGATGCAGTGCGTACAAAGGTGGACGAAAGAGGATTGCCTGGCCAATTCATATTGACAGGATCAAATGCTATAGACGATAGCAAAATCCACCATAGCGGAACCGGCCGTATCTCTCGTATGGAAATGCTGCCTATGAGCCTATGGGAATATGGAGAATCTAACGGCAGCGTATCATTGATGGAGATGTTTGACAATCCTCAACAAGAAGTATTTGCCACATCTGAGCTGAGCATAGAAGAACTTATTTTTTCTGCATGCAGAGGAGGTTGGCCTGCAACATTAAATTTAAGCGATGACAAGGCAAATTGCTTGTAGCTAAAGAATATGTAAAGTCTGTATATAAAAATGATATATCTCGCATTGATGGAGTAAAGAGAAATCAGAAATTGGCGCACATGATTATGAAATCATATGCACGCAATATCTCTACATTGGCAAAAACCACCTCAATCTTAGCTGATGTTACAGCCGCTGATGATGTGGAATGCAGCCGACCTACGCTGGAAAGCTACATTGAGGCACTTGAGAAATTGTTCGTCATTCAAGACATAGAAGCTTGGTGTCCGTCCATAAGGAGTAAGGCAACTATACAAAGCAGACCCAAACGTGCCTTCTGCGACCCTTCCGTTTCAGTAGCATCACTCAACCTGTCACCAGAGGCCTTGATGACTCAATTAAAGACATTCGGATTTATTTTCGAGCAGATGTGTGCACGTGATCTCAGGGTGTATTCCGCATCTCACGACAGTCATTTGTCATACTATCGTGACCGCTACGGATTGGAAGCCGATTTGGTGCTTCATCTTGACGATGGACGCTACGCTCTTATAGAATGTAAGCTTGGCAGTAGTGAAATAGAAGAAGGATCCAAACATCTTTTGGAAATAAAACGACTCATTCAAGAGCATAATAAAACCGAAAAGCAGGTGCCACTGCGCGAACCAGACCTAATGATTGTCATGACAGGTGGCAGCATGGCTTATACACGCCCAGACGGAGTCAAAGTCATACCACTTGCTTGTTTAAAAGATTAAAAACAGGTCATGAATGATATAAGTAAAGATAAGGATTATCAAGAATTCCTTGCAGGGATAAAAGAATTAGCAAAAGGACTTATGCAGATTCGTGAGAGAGCAGCCATAGAGTATGCTCCCATTGTGGAGAAGTTCTGTGCAAGAAAACATGCAACAGCAAATGAAGTCGGTCGGATGCTTGACTATCTGTTTGAGTTTGCCGATAACGAACGCATATTACTTATGTACAAGAAAGTGTGTCGAAGATTCGTCTATGAATATCCAGAAACAATTAGCTTCTATATCATGGAGTATAGAAAAGAGTATGACCGTGAAAGCCTTATCGGTACCAAATATGAATATCTGCTTCATGAAGATGATGACTTGTTTTAAAAAGAACATAAAACAAAACAATAAAACAGAATAGAATATGGTTGTCCATAGCTGCCTGATGACAATACTTGCTGCCGGGAATATTAGCGTCTATAACAGGAATTGC
>FR881258.1 GCA_000434735.1 Bacteroides sp. CAG:530 | reverse complement strand
AACGGTGGATGAACGACCTCGTATCCTAAAAAACGTGGCTGGAAGAAGTAGGAAAAGAGAGGGGACATCAGTCTAAGAAGCTCATGTCCTTAGGCGTGGGTAGTTCACATAGTCTATAGGATATTAAAGTTTAATATTATTTAAGTGTTAGTTTTAAACAATTTCTGCTGCTATAGAAAATATATTTGTATACCTTATTAAGATCCCATGCTCTATATGTAATAATGGGGGTAGTCTGTGAATCTATTATATCTTCTTCTTCTATATATAGCCAATATTCGTCTTTTATTGTATAATTATTATATTCATATTCGTGCTCTCCTTCAGTTACTATTATTGTAGTAGGTTTGAATTTATTTATTGCGCCAATAACAACCTCTGCGGTAGTAATGGGGGATTCAACAACTTCATCTTTGTCGCAAGATGAAAAAAGTAAAGTGAGAGATAATAAACCAAGAAGAATAATTTTGTTTGCTTTCATAATATAAAGATTTTAAATGTTTATCTGAATAAAATAAAAAACATCTAATAAAACTATATGGAACAATTAAAAACAACATAATTTAACATAGTGTATGCTTGACATGAAACATAGTTAATAAATTTAACGTATTCCTATTCCTAAAGAATTTGGCTTTCTCGCAAAACATGTGTAATAACAGGTGAGTGGGTAGCTCACACAAATTAAAAATCTAAAGAAATACAAAAAAAACTATTTGCAAACTAATCAATACAATAGGTCTATGATAATTGTTTTTTCTCTATATTTGCTAAATACATCAGCAATATAGCTATATAAAATTAGAAAATAAATAGTTATGGAAACTAATCAAACATATCAAAATGAACTTGGTTCGGCTATGCTCCCATTTGTTATGAGAGAATTGGTTGATACAGTCATGAAAAGAAAAAGGCTCCCTTTAGAAGATGCGTTATACTATATATATTCTTCCAATTTGTACAAGGCATTATTGGACGAGAATACAAAACTGTGGTATTCAAGTACATTATCACTTTATGAAGCATTAGAAAAAGAGAAAACAGAACAGAAGAAAGTACAAAAGGACAATCCAAAGATATTGCTTTTTCAAATGTTTTGTGCTGAAAATTATAGGGAAACTAAAAATATAAGTGCTAAAGAAACTCTTTTGCTGTTTTCCAATCATGGCGTTTTTGAATTTCTATATGAAAATTTTGAAATGCTGCACACACAAGATACAGAGTATATATTAGATACTATAATAACTTATATCAATAAAAAGGCATGAAACTATATCACGGCTCAACAGTTACCGTCAAATGTCCTAATATACAGAAAGGGCGTAAAGCTACAGACTTTGGAAAAGGATTCTATACGACAACTAATTTTGAACAGGCTAAGAAGTGGGCAATACTCAAAAGGAATCGGGAACATGGTAAAAAAGCTGTCGTTTCAGTTTATGAAGTCCCCGATAATATTCTTGATAGAGAGTTTTCAGCCCTTCGGTTTGAGGGTGCTACAAAAGAGTGGCTGGAATTTGTCGTTAACAGTCGTAGAGGGAAAGGAAAAAACAGCTATGATTTAATAATGGGTCCCGTTGCCAATGACCAGCTATATGCAACAATCCGACTTTATGAGCAAAGTGTTGTTACGGCTGATGCAGCAATTGAAATGCTAAAGGCCCATAAGCTTTTTAACCAACTTTCATTTCATACAGTGAAAGTTATTCCATTATTAAAATTTACAGAATTTATTGAAGTATGAGCCCTACCCACGTAGCGTGGGAAA
>FR881257.1:20761-22291 GCA_000434735.1 Bacteroides sp. CAG:530 | reverse complement strand
TCCGGCAATTCAAAGGGATAATGCTGCTTATCCCAAGCTCTTCATGATAATTCCAACAATATAAAACTGCTAGTTAGACCAAAAAGCCCGCCATTAATGAAAAACTCATCAATGACGGGCCGCTGATTATTCTGTCTAATTCTTACCCACACTTATATTTACGCTCACAGTACCTTTCGCATTGCGCGCAAATGTCGTATCCCAGCATTGCGCCGAGCATGAAATCCTCTTCGGGAGTGAGGAGGTTGAGTGGCTGCGCCGCAATCATGCGTATGGCGTTAAGGCACTCTTCTCTGCCGAAATACAGGTTCAGACTATTGTTGCCTGCCGGCTGGATAACATATTTAATGTTTTGACTTTCCAGTCTGCGGATAACGAAATCCTCATATTTCTTGTTGAATGTGAAGAGCACCATACGGCGCACTCCTTTCTTATATTCGTAGATGTGGTTCATCAGAACCTTCATGTCTACTGGTAATGTAGTGGCTTGCTGCATGATTGTAACTTGAGTTTAAAGGTGTGTGTGAGTTAAGAATTCATATAATGATTAGAGGCTAGGCTGTATCTGAGCTACCCAAGCGTCGATGCGCTCGTCGGTCTTGTTGTCCTCGTTCACTTCGTCGAGTGCCAAGCCTACGAATTTTCCGTCGACAACGGCTTCAGAATCGTCGAATGTATAGCCGTCTGTCGGTACGGCTCCTATGATATTTGCTCCGGCTTCTTTTGCAGCATTATATATCTCGGCCAACCCGCCTACAAAGGTATCGGCATAAGATTCAGAGTCGCCGCAACCGAAAAGGGCAACGGTTTTTCCGCTAAGGTCAGCACCATTGATAACCTTGATGCCATCGTACCAATCGTCTTGCACCTCACCGGCGCCCCAAGTAGATGTTCCCAGAATGAGATTATCATTATCGGCAATGACGCTATCGTTGAAATCTGTTACGTTGATAACATTATCTACACCCAGCTTAGCTGCTATTCTGCCAGCCAAATCTTCGCAGGTTCCTGTGGTAGAACCATAGACGATTACAGTCTTTTTCATGATCTTCAGTTGTTTTTTAGTTTATATTATGTATAATAGTAAATGTCGGTTTGTTTTAATTACCGACGCAAAGTTAGGTTAGCGTCATTTTCTGCACAATACCTAAAAATCGTGATTTTGATGGGCGGTGTCAGCTATTATAGAGGCGTTCATCAAGAATGTTTTGAGCGTATTTGGCTTTCAGTCCTTTTTTATTGCTTATTATTATTTTTGTTTATCTTTGTAGATAACACCAACAGAACAAGTATGACAGTACCACTTATAGGCTTAAGCAGGCATCGCATAATGGTAGACGGTGCAGGTGTAACAACGCTTTTGGCGTTTCACGGGTGTCCGCTTGCGTGCAAATACTGCCTTAATCCGCAGACACTGTCGCCCAAAGGGGTGTGGAAAACATTCACTATGGAGGAGATGTTCGGCATAGTGAAGAAAGATGATCTGTATTTCCGGGCAACCGGCGGCGGTGTTACATTCGGCGGTGGCGA
>FR881257.1:12650-20747 GCA_000434735.1 Bacteroides sp. CAG:530 | reverse complement strand
CTTTCGGCGGTGGCGAGCCTCTTTTATATTATAAGGAGATACTTCGGTTTAAGAATCTATGCATGGACAATGGGAAGAGTTGGAAAATCAACATAGAGTCTTCGCTTAATGTACCTAGCACAACGGTAGAGGCGATAGGGGATATCATCGACCATTGGATAGTAGATATCAAAGACATGAATCCTCTTATCTACAAGGCGTATACGGGGAAAGACAATGCGGCAGTAATAGGCAATCTTCGGTATCTTCTGAGTAAAAATGCCAGGATAACGGTCCGTGTGCCGCTAATACCCGACTTCAATACAGATGCGGATGTGGAGAATAGCGTAAACGCCCTCAAAAAAATGGGCGTTACCAATATGGATAGATTTAGTTATATCATTAAAATGCATTGATTATTATGGAAATCGGAAAAAGAATATGCAAAACTTTAAAGGAGCTTCGCAAGAGGATAGCCGATGCTAATGAGATACCTTTTGAAACAGACGAATGTACGCATAAGGGTGAATGCCTTGGCACTTGCCCCAAGTGCGAGGATGAGGTGAACTACTTTATAAACTCTATAGAAAAGCGCGAGCATGAAGGAAAGCCTGTGGTGATAGAGGGACTGATGACTGATGACGAGTTGCGCCAAGCGTTCTTGATAGACTCAACAGATGGAATGGACGATGAAGACATTATTAATAATGTGTCGAGAACAGCGGGATTGCCTGTTATGGGAGATGTGCCAAATAGAACAATACCAGCTCAGGAAGAAGGAATTGTACCACAACCGCAAGGAGATGCTTATACTCCTGAAATAGAAATACTGGGAGATGTGCGGCACATCTGTTTATATGATTTCGTCCTTATTATATTAAAGGAGTTGCTGGCCGAAATGGATGGTAATTTCGTTTTCTCGCCTGCGGGACTCTGGCATGTTCTCAGTATGCTGAGCGACGGAATGGATGTAAGAAGTGATATTTATCGCAAATTATATGACTTTGCAGGGTTGTTCAATAACGGAATAAGAACCATAGATAACGAAGATTTCAGACTGGAGCACGCTTCAAGTATTTGGTATAATAAGACGTTTGTGGCTGTTAAAGAGCAGTATATTAAAACTCTTAAGCATAGTTATAAAGCGGAAGTTGAGAGCGCCGACTTTGCGGATGAGGAAAATACCAAACTTTTGATAGATGGGTGGGTCTTTAATAAGACTCATGACATGATTCCTCAGCTCGATACCAAAATTAGCCAAGACGCGCTGATGGTAGTGCTCGACGCTATTTATATGAACGGTAAGTGGGAGAGTCCGTTTAAACCATATCTTACAGGAAAAAATGTGTTCAATAACTCAAACGGTACCACATCGGAGGTTGATATGATGTATCAAGCGCTTGATGACATCGAATATACAGAAACAGATGAGTATCAGGTTATCACTTTGCCGTATAGAAACAGTGAATACAGCATGGTGGTAGCATTGCCTAAAGAAGGTGTAAGCATAGACAACGTTATGTCCGAACCCTATTGGATTGATTCGCAGATGTATCTTTGTGAAGATGATATGTTTAATAAAGTAGTGGAACTGTATATGCCTCGCTTTAAATTCAACAATACATTATCATTTAAAGAAATACTATCAAGACTGGGATTAGCCGATATGTTCGACAGAGACGACTCATTCCCGGATATAACTGACAAACCGGCATTCATAAGCCAGATAAAGCAGCAGTGCGTAATAGAAGTAGGAGAAGAAGGAACAAAAGCTGCCGCAGTGACAATTGCGGAATGTGAAGTAGGCTGTCCTCCGCCCGATGATGTTCCACAATACATCACAATGAAACTGGATAAACCCTTCGGCTTTGCTATCAAAAACCAAGGGAACGAAATTCTGTTTATGGGAGTAATAAAGAGCATGTAAAAAAACTCACTGTTTTACGTGAAACTTTTTTATCAATCATATAGTATCAACTATCTGATATTCAATAAAAAAATGAAAGAATGACAAAACTATATATATATAATATGCAATGTTCAATAGATATTATTTCATTACAAGAAACTTATTATTTATAACGATGCAATGATACAATTAGAAGAAAATAAAGGCATTCCACGAAGCATTCTTATCATGATGTCTGTAGTAGCCGGACTCACCGTAGCCAACCTCTACTACAATCAGCCGCTGCTGGAAGAAATGAAAGCATCGCTCGGTGCCAATGAGGTAGAAACCAATCTTATTACAGTAATTACCCAAGCCGGATATGCAGCGGGATTGCTTTTCGTTGTACCTCTGGCGGATATGCTATCCCGACGTAAAATCATCATGACCAATATGGCTACGGCAGTGCTGATGGCTTTGGTGATAGCTTTTACGGCAGATATAAAAGTAGTGTGGGCGGCATCATTTATATTAGGAATGTGCTCTGTAGTACCGCAGATATTCGTACCGATGGCGGGATTGTTCTCCAAACCAGAAAATAAGTCGCGCAATATGGGTTATGTATTGTCTGGGCTGCTGACGGGAGTGCTTGGTGCGCGAGTGGTGAGCGGATACCTGGGCGACTGGGTAGGGTGGCGCGCCATGTTCGGAATAGCCGCCTTAATCATGCTTATATGTCTGGCGGTAACCCTGAAAATGCTTCCGGTAATGCGACCGTCGTTTAAAGGTAGCTATCCGCAGTTGATGCGTACCGTGGGCGAGATATTCTTTTCTCACCCAAATATCCGGCTCTATTCATTGCGAGCGTCGTGCAGCTTCGCCAGCATGATGTCGATATGGTCATGCATGGCTTTCCATCTAAGCGGAAGTCCGTTTAACGCCGGAAGCGATAAGGTAGGACTACTCGGTCTGTGCGGCATAGCTGGCGCTATGGCAGCCAGCGGAGTAGGTAAGTACATTCCCCGATTCGGCATCCTCAGGTTTTCCACGTTTGGTAGTATCTTTCAGTTAATAGCTTGGAGCATAGCATTTTTGTTCGGTGAGTTTTATTCCGGATTGGCATTGGCTATTATCCTTGTAGATATAGGAGCACAGTGCCAGCAGTTGAGCAACCAAAGCGGCTGTCTGAAAGAAGTGCCACACGCATCGAACCGTGCCAACACCATTTTCATGACATCGCTCTTTATAGGAGGCAGTGTAGGAACATTCTGCTCTGGAGCGATATGGGCCGCACTGGGGATGGCATGGCGTGTGCTTTGTAGGCATTCTTTTCGGTGTTCTCTCGCTGTTTATTTCGGCTTACGAGAAATTACGCCGATAAATAGCGGATAAAATCTCGCCATATTCAGAAAGTTTTGTGTATATTTGCACACAAATTTTCGCTGAACATGAAAATTAAGGAATTGATTAGAGCCCTTGAGATGTTCGCACCTCTGCCCTTGCAAGACGGATTCGATAATGCCGGCGTGCAAGTAGGATTGACAGACGCGGAAGCTACAGGGGCTTTGTTGTGTCTTGACGTCACCGAAGCGGTGATAGACGAGGCGATTACGAAAGGATATAATCTGATAGTTTCGCACCATCCGCTTATCTTTAAAGGCTATAAATCACTGACCGGAAGAGATTATGTGGAGCGCTGCATCATGAAGGCCATAAAGAATGATATTGTGGTCTACTCTATGCATACCAATATGGATAACGCTCGGCATGGGGTGAACTTCAAGATTGCCGAGAAACTGGGACTTACCGACCTGCAGGTGCTTGAGCCGAAAGAGAATGCGTTACTTAAACTAGTTACGTTTGTACCTCTGAAGCAAGCCGAAAGCGTGCGCACTGCTTTGTTTGAAGCCGGATGCGGATGTATAGGTAATTATGATTCATGCAGTTATAATCTTGAAGGAAAAGGAACGTTCTGCGCAGGAGAGGGTACAAATCCGTTCTGCGGCAAGCAAGGTGAACTTCACACTGAAGAGGAGGTGAGGATTGAGACTATTCTGCCTGCTTACAAGCGTGTCGAGGTGGAACGGGCTTTATGTAAGGCGCATCCGTACGAGGAGCCTGCCTACGATTTCTATCAACTGAATAATGTTTGGAATCAGGTTGGCGCAGGAATAGTAGGAACGCTGCCTGAGCCGGTAGCGGAAACGGACTTCCTTAAAAAGGTGAAACAGACGTTCGAGGTAGGTTGCGTAATGCACTCGCGCCAGACAGGAAGGCTTATTCAGAAAGTAGCGTTGTGCGGAGGTTCGGGAGCGTTTTTGTTGCCCAAGGCAGTAAGAGCTAACGCTGATGTCTTCATAACGGGAGAAGTGAAGTATCATGATTACTTCTTCTACGAAAAGGATATCCTGATAGCGGCTATCGGACATTATGAGAGTGAACAATATACGAAAGAAATATTTTATTCAATACTAAAGGAGATGTTCCCACGACTCACCGTAGAGATGACTCGTGTTAACACAAATCCTATAAAATACTTATAAAAAATGGCTAAAGAAGTAAAGAAAGATCCCAGCGAATTGAGCGTGGAAGAAAAGCTCAAAGCTTTGTATCAGTTGCAGACCATGTTGTCTGAAATCGACAAAATCAAGACACTTCGTGGTGAGTTGCCGCTCGAAGTACAGGATTTGGAAGACGAAGTTACCGGATTGACTACTCGTATCGAAAAGATTAAAGGCGAAATCGAAGAGTTGAAGGGTAATGTTGCCACTAAGAAGATCGAGATTGAAACCGCTAAGGCTTCTATCGAAAAGTACAAACAGCAGCAGGACAACGTTCGTAATAACCGCGAATTCGACGTGCTGACTAAGGAAATCGAATTCCAGACTCTGGAAGTTGAGTTGTGCGAAAAGCGTATCAAGGAATACACAGAAAGTATTAAGACCAAGAACGAAGAGATTGAAAAGAGTACTACTGCTCTGGAAGAGAGAAAGAAGGACTTGGAAGTTAAGAAGAACGAGCTCGACGAAATCATCGCTGAAACTAAGCAGGAAGAAGAAAAGTTGAGAGATAAGGCTAAGAACCTTGAAACTACTATCGAACCTCGTTTGCTTCAGGCTTTCAAGAGAATTCGTAAGAACTCAAGAAACGGTTTGGCTATCACTTACGTTCAGCGTGATGCTTGTGGTGGTTGCTTCAACAAGATTCCGCCTCAGAAACAGATGGATATCCGTATGCGTAAGAAAATCATCGTTTGCGAATATTGCGGACGTATCATGATTGACCCTGAATTGGCTGGTGTAGTGCCTGAAAGACATCTGGAAACTAAAACCAAATAAGTAAGCGGTTACAGCAATTATAGGCTGCGTTCTGTGTGATGCAGCTATCGATATAAGAAGAGCTTTGGGAATACCAAGGCTCTTCTTATATTATTGCTGTTCGCTAAAACTCCAAAGAGCATAAATATTTCGCCCGAAGTTCACTATGGGGAAAGGGGTGCTATACTAATTTCTGAGCAATTGCAAGAATTTTAACCATGATACGCGCATGTATGCACGATAAAAAATCAAAGAGAGAGCAAAGGCTTGCGTCTGCTAATTTAAGGTTTTTAAAATTAGATGTAAATGTAGGCATTCCCATATTTCCATTAACTACTCAAAAACACCCTTTTTACTACCTTAATGATAACCTTGTCGGATTTTGAATCGCAGATATAGGCCTAATTATCAGACCATCAATGAAATACCCAACGTTCCAACGCCTTATAGATTCCATCTTCATCGACTGAATCCGTGATATAGTCAGCGGCATTCTTCAGCGGTTCATTGGCGTTGCCCATGGCAACCCCGATACCCGCTTTCTTGATAATGGACATGTCGTTGCCTCCGTCTCCGAAAGCCATCGTTTCCTCCGGTTTGATGCCATGACGGGCAATGATTGCAGAAAGCCCCATACCCTTGTCCGCACTTTTCATAGTGATATCCGCAAAGTCGGGATGCCACCTGCATGACGTGCAGTCCGGGAGGCTCCGCATAATCAATTCCTCGTCCTCCTGTGATATTATGGGAGTAAGCTGCAGAACGGATTGCCCTAAGACAGACTCCACCGGCACGTCTTCACTCAGTCCGTGCACATTAAGCATTTGCCGGAAAATGCGGTCGGCACTTTCGTTGTCGTGATACATAACCAAATCGTTCTTGCCTACCACCATACAGGCAAAGTTCATTTCATCAGCCAAAGACAATATTTTCCGTACGTTCGCTTCCGGTATCGGATGAAATGATATAATTTCCTCTTCCTCGAAACAATAAGCACCGTTTACGGTTATATACCCGTCCACCAAATGACTAATCTCATTGATGTTGTCTATCAACTGGCGGGGACGTCCGGTAGATATATAAACTTTGATGCCCATATTTTTCGCCATTGTTATGGCTTCTACTGTCGATCGGGGAATCTTGTGAGTTCTGAAACTCACCAATGTCCCGTCTATATCAAAAAACAATGCTTTAATCATATATATAATATTACACTTTACCTAATTTAATGATGATGCTCTTCTCCGTAGCCACCGGTGTCGATGTGGTTGTGGCGATTATGCTCACGACTGTCGGATTTTCCGAAGGTATAGGTGATGGCCAAACGTAATGTGCGACCTCCCGACCATTTGCGGATTGACTGCGTGTAGCCGTTCCCGTAAAGGACATTATTCGTCTCTTTTGAGTTGAAAATATCCTTGCAGAGAAGCGATATGCCCCAAGAACCGATATTTTTGCGTACCCCGGCTTCTACATCACAATCGGATTCCAGCGTGCCCTGCGCGGTGATACGGCGCGAGTTATACCGGCCTGTGGTTTGGAAAGTCATGTCCCACGGCAGACACACCTCCTGAAATCATCAGGAAGGCTGTCGCTAAGGAGATTGATAAATTTTTTCTCATATTCTTTTATGATTTTGTTTTCTGCACGCAAAATTATGCAATCGCCAATGCAACCAATTTACAAAGATGAAGCGGAGGCTTCATCCTTAGAAAAAAAAGAAAACGTCCGCAAATATCGCCTTGACAACACCCCATGCAGGTTATTTTGAACATTTCGGGCAAATACCCTTTATCATATAATTGATGGCGTGTGGATAAAAACCTTCGGGTATATTTACCAGAGGGACACGCTCCGATTCAAAACAATATGTTTCCTTGCACCGCTCGCAATAAAAGTGAACATGCTGGTCGGAAATGGTATGATGTGTGTCGCCATAACACAACTCATATTTGAAAGAGCGGCTACCATCCTCTATCACGTGGACTATTTCCTTTTCGGAAAAAAGCTCAAGCACTCTGAAAATGCTCGCTTTATCCATTGAAAACCCCAACAAGATTTCCAAATCGGCAAGGCTGATCGGATGGGATGCCTTCATCAACTCTCTAGCGACAAGGATACGGTTGGAAGTGGGCTTAACTCCTTTCCTGTTTAAGATATTTTCTATGTTTATACTATTCATTTATTACGATTTATCTCAATAAATTTTTGAGCACAAAGATAAACGATTCAGCTCATTTATTGACTACCAATATTCCATATAATACTACCATTTTGATTATTATAATATTTATTTGGCATAAATAATACGGAGACTTCGGCTATAGTTCAGATAAATACGCTAATTTTGCAACCAGTGATACATCAATAATAACAAAACCGCAATGGCATACAAGAACCTGATGGGGATTTTCCCTTACAAGACAGCAAGCCACATTTCGCTGCTGAAATATACCAAAAGTGCATGCGGCGTGGACTTCATGCTCAATACCGCTGACAGCAGTGAAAGACAAGGGTGGTTTAACCTGCACGAGAGGTATAAGACCGATTTCTTCGAGTTTTATTTTTTCCGCAAGGCATCAGGATTTTTGTTCCTTGACGGAGACAAAATCGAACTGCACGACAACAGCGTACTGATTATCCCTCCGTTCAAGCGGCAGGAATGGCACGTGCAGATGGAAGAGCTTGATTACACCTTTCTTATATTCCAAGAAGAGTTTATCTATAACTTTATCTCCGACAAATATTTTATGTATAGGTTGCTGTATTGCTATCAAAGCGACAACCCACCCTGCTTCGGTATGGATGCGGAGCAAATGGGGTTCTTCCTTGCGCTGCTCCGAAAGATGAAGTCGGAACTATTGTCGCCTGTCGCTGACAGTTACCACATGATTGTGGCCTATTTGTATGAGC